>CATYJU010000051.1 GCA_958407995.1 uncultured Collinsella sp. | reverse complement strand
CATAAAAGCGATGGATGCGCTCCGAAATATTGTGCATGGCCACACCGGCGCCGCCGCCCTGCGGGGAGCTGGCGTCGGGACGGGCGGAGCGTTCGTCAAACAGTCTGGCAGCGGTGCCTTCGTCCATGCCCACGCCGTTATCGGCGACCACAATCAAAATCGCATCTTCGCCATCCCTGTGGACCGACACGTCGATCCTCAGTGCATCGTCGTCGCCCATACCATGGCGCACGGCATTCTCGACGATTGGCTGGATTACAAATGCCGGCACCAGCGTGTCCTCAACATCCTCGGACACGTCGAAGGTCGCCAGCACGCGATCCTCGCCAAAGCGCGCCTTCTCAAACGTCAGGTAGCGCTTGGTCTGCGCGACCTCGCGCGACACGGGAATGAGCGAGCCCGAATTGTCGAGTGTGGCGCGATAGAACGAGGAGAACTCGCGCAGCAGCTCGCGGGCGCGCAGCGGATCGGTACGCGTAAACGACGCGATGGTGTTGAGCGTGTTGAACAGAAAATGCGGATTGATCTGCGCCTGCAGGGCACGCACCTCGGCACGGGCCGTGAGCTCCTTTTGCACCTCGAGCTCGTGGATGGCGAGCTGCGTGGACAGGATCTCGGCAAAACCAGAGGCAAGCGCGTACTGCGTGCGGTCGACGGCACGCGGGGTCTTGTAGTAGAACTTGAGCGTGCCGACGGTGCGGTCGCCCACCTTGATAGGAGCGATGATACCGGCAGGAACATGGTTGTGCGAGCCATCCGAGCCCACCACGTCCACCACACGGTTGAACGACTGGACGATACCGTGCTCGATGACGTAGCGCGTGGCAAGTGTGCGGATGGGCGAATCGGGCAGCAGCTTTTCCTCAAACTCGCCCGCGCAGGCCAGCACGTTGCTCTCGTCGGTGATGGCAACCGTCATGGCACGCGTCTCGGGCAAAATGCGCTGGCACACCAGACGCGCCGACTCCTGCGTCAGACCGCCTTTGATGTCCTCGAGCATGGCAGAGGCCACCGAGAGTGTCTCTTCGGTGTACTGCGAACGCACTGAATCGGGATTGAGCGTCAAATAGATAAAAATGCACAGAAAGATGCACAGCAGTGCGCAGGCGACCACGGTCGCGATCGGCTCAATTCCAGTCGCCAGGGCAAAAATAAAGTACACCAGCACGCAAATGGCGCAGACAACGGCGATCACGCGAAAGATAGATATTGAGTTATCGCGCTGGGCGCGGCGATCGATCATTCAGTCCCCTCCAGGATGCTGGTCAGTTGTGCGTCGCGCCAGAGCCCGTCCATGATCTTGGGCCAGAAGCTCTGAAAACGCAGGTAGCTTGCGGCGTTTTGACGCGCGTAGGTCTTGGCCTCGTCAATACCGTGGCGCCAAATGCGCAGGTACCCCTCGTGCTCGCGGGTAAACATGCTGCGAACCATGGCGGTCTTGCGCACACGGTCGTCGAGCTCGCGCGAAATCCACGGGCCCGGATAGGGCATGAGCGACGCGGCCGTGACGGGAACGAGCTCCTGCTGGTGCGCGGCAAATGTCAGCTTGGCACGCTCGTAGTACCAACGGTACACATCCTGCATAAAGCGCGGCGAGCGCTTCTCGGACTCGGGCGGCAGGTGACGAACAACCCACTCGTTGTCAAACCACACGTCGTAGCCAAACATGCGCATGTTAAAGAGGTAATCTAGGTCCTCGCCTCGGGTGATAAACGGGTCAAACGCCACACGGGTAAAGGCGCGGGCATGAAGCGCCACAAGGCCGCCGCACACGTAGTTTGAACGCGAAATACGGGTGCCCGAGAGCGCCTTTTTCATCCAGCGATTAAACTCGATGCGTTTGGTCCACCAACGATGGCAAATGCCCACCTTGTCTGTGGGCGCCAACGGCGATCCGTCTCGATCGTAAAAGTAACCGCTCTTAACCAAAATCGGCAGGCCTTGACGCGTCTGCTGGCCCAGTGCATAGGTCGCGCGCTTCATAAAGTCGGCATCGATAACGGTCTCGTCGTCATCCAAAAAGACAACGGCATCGTGGCCGAGCACCGCAGCGCAGGCAAGCCCCATATTGCGAATGGCGCCGTATCCGCGCAGACTCACGCACTCGCCCGAGCCCTTGGGAGCAATCTGCGCCACACGGTCGGCGATACGCGATGCCTGGTTGTTGGTAACCACGGTGACCTTGAGCGTAGGGTGCGCGTCGACGATTTCGTGGACGCGCTTCGACACATCAGCCGTAGCCGAGATGGGGCAGACCACCAAAAGGATAATCCTCGGAATGTCGCGCACCTGCTCGAGCGAGGCCAGGCAGCGGTCGAGCTCGGGATTGGTGGCGTTGAGCTTCGTCGAGTGGTCATAGACGCCGGGAGCGTTTGCATGGGCCTCGTCGTCTGCCCAATATGTTGGAATCACAACCGTGGCGTTCATGCCTTCCCTCCCTGCAACACAAAAACGGGGCTCCGCCAAACACAGGCGACGCCCCGCGACCTAGCTGGTTCCATCATACCCACTTGGGCAAATCATTGCTCGCAAGTCGCAATGTTTATTGCGGATAACCCCAAAAGAGTACCGCGGACAGACACAATAGCTGCTCGCTCCTATGCGGTCTGCTCTGCCATCTGAGTCATGCGGGACAGACGGACCAGCAGCATAAAGCCAACGATCAGCAGCACGCCAATGGAAAGGACACCCAGCGACGGGTTGCCGGTCAGCGAGGTGACGACCGACACCAGGAAAGTGCCCATGACGCTTGCATAACGACCAAAGATGTCAAAGAAGCCGTAGTACTCGTTGGACTTTTCCTTGGGGATAATGCGGCCAAAGTAGCTACGGCTGAGCGCTTGCACGCCGCCCTGGAACAGGCCGACCATAATGGCAAGCACCCAGAATTCGAAGGCGGTCTTTAGGAAGAATGCGGCGAACAGCACAATGCCCATGTAGGCGGCGACGGCCACCAGGATCATGTTGAGCGTACCCACGCGTCCGGCGAGCTTGCCGTAGATGATGGCAGACGGAAAGGCCACAAACTGCGTAACGAGCAGCGCCAGCACCAGCTGGGTCGAGTCGATGCCCAAAGCCGAGCCGTAGCTGGTAGCCATGGAAATGACCGTGTGGACGCCATCGATATAGAAGAAGAACGCGATCATGTAGACCAGCACGGTCTTGTTGTGGGCGATCTCGCGCATGGTGTGTCCGACCTCGGAGAACACACCGCCCACGATGTGGCCGATGGTGTCCTGGGGACCACGCTCGCGACCGTACTTTTGCTTATAGGTGCGAATGAGCGGCAGGGTAAAGATGAGCCACCAGGCACCAGTGATGATAAACGACAGACGCGTTGCCAGCATGGTGGGGACGCCAAGAGCGGGGCCACCCATGATGAGCGCCAGGCAGATGATGAACGGCACGGTGGAACCGATGTAGCCCCAGGCATAGCCCGAGCTGGACACGGCGTCCATGCGCTCGTCGGTGGTAATGTCGGGCAGCATGGCGTCGTAGAACGTCATAGAAGAGTTAAGGCCGATGGTGCACAGCACGTACACGGTCAAAAATGCCATGGCGGACATTGGGATAGCCTGCGCCAGGCAAAGAACCAGGCCCGTGAGGAAGAAGCCCAAGAAGAACTTGATCTTGTTGCCGGCGTAATCGGCAAGCGCGCCCAGAATGGGCATGAGCATGGCAATGACCAGCGAGGCGATCGTCTGAGCGTTGCCCCAAGCGACCACCAGATCTGCCGAGGAAGCACCAGTATTGATGGCGTTAAAGTAGATGGGCACCACCGAGGTATTGAGCAACACGAGGGCCGAATTGCCCACATCGTACATAACCCAGTTACGCTCGAGCTTGGTGTATTTCATGGACAGGGCCCCTTCGTATTCGCCCGATATGCAGTTAGTTCATCGTACCCCAATTGCACAGAAGCGCTGGTAAGGATTCGGCAAAGGGGCACGCACGGGTCCTACTCCTCGCGGTCGAACTCCTCGTCGGCGTCGAGTACGCGACCGCTATAGTTGATATGGCCGGTCACGGCATCCATGTCACCGGTCTCGATAAAGCGGGCAACGGTGAGCTCGTAATCGGTCAGCGCGCGCTCAAAGACCTCGGGGAAGCTCTCGGTCGAGACCTCATCGGTAAAGGGGTTCTTCCATGTCAGGTGGCCCAGGTTACCGGTGCGCTCGGGCAGCTCCGTCGTCACGCGATGAGCAAGGCCGTCGAGCAGCGAGTAGTCATGCACCAAGCCCTCAACCAGGGCAATCGCGCGCGTCTTTACCGAGCCGGCCGGCTCAATGGTGCGATAGAGCATCTGCATGTCCGAGACGGCGCCGGCGTACTCCCCCGCCGGGATGTCGATACCGTACACGCGCCCGGCGATGTAGCTCATCAGCACGCCGGCCACACGGTTGATGCGGTCGGTGGTGACGATCTCGCCCGACGGCGGATAATCCTCGACCGTGGCACCGTCGCGCTTGAGCTGTAGCATCAGCACGTCCAGATCGCTTTCGAGCACGGCGTGAACTTGGCTGCCCGAAGCCTCGAGCTCGGGATCGGAATCTACAATGCTAAACTGCTGCTCGTAGACAAAGGGGTGGGCATTGCGGTCGAGTACATAGTGAGACAGCAGGCCCAGCGCAAAGGCGCGGCCCAGATTGGCGTCGCGCGGCTGCAGGTGCGACACGCCGTCGCGCAGGCACGAGAACTGGCGCGACATGCGCGAGCGGTGCATGACCTGAGCAAGCGACGTGCAGTCGGAAACGCGCGGCGTGAGCATGTGGAAGAAAAACGGGTCGGGACCTTGGTTTCCCAGGATAAAGGCGATGCGCTCCTCGTCGGACGTAATAACGCCCTGCGGAAGACGGTCGATGCTTTCCTCGCCAAACAGATGATGCGTAATGAGCGCGGGCATAATGATCCTTTCGATTTCATTCGATGTCACCCATTATGCCCACCGCACGGTCATGCCAAACCTGCGGCGGTAAACGATGATATGCAGACTGCCTACGCAAGCCCCAAGTGCGCCTTGACCTCGGCTGCGCGACGACGGGACACAGGCACCGTCGAGGTTACGCGATCGAGCCTGAGCTCCATAAGACCCGTGGAACCGATCTCGACATTATGCACGTCTTCCAAATTGACCAGATAGCTGCGGTGGACACGGATAAAGCCCTCGGAGGCCAGGCGCCGCTCGAGCGAGGAAATCGACTCATTGATCAGGTATGTTCCCTCGGCGCAGACGGCGTTGCAGAAATCGGCGCGCGCCTCAAAGTAGCAGACATCCGCCACGGGAATGAACACCTTTTTGCCCCCGCGGTCCACCGTCAGGCGCAAAGGCTGGCGCGGAGCATGGACGACACGGCGAGCGCCCAGGGCGGTCTCGATCTTGTCGAGTGCCTTTGACAAGCGGGCATCCTCGACCGGTTTGACGATGTAATCGACAGCATCGAGGTTATAGGCATCAGCCGCATACTCGGCAAATGCCGTCACAAACACCACGACTGGCGGCGTCTTTAGGTTCTGCAGCGTCTCGGCAAGCTCAATTCCCGAGCGACCGGGCATGGTAATGTCTAAAAACAGCACGTCGGGCTTGTTCGACAGAATCGACTCCACGGCTTCGGTGACATTGCCCGCCTCGGCAATCTGTCCCACACGCGTATCCTTTTCCAACAGATAGCGTAGCTCAGCCCTAATGGGAGGCTCGTCATCAACCACCAAGATGTTCCAGCCTTCGGACATATGCGCTTCCCCTCTTTCTCTCAATCCAACCGCGTGCTACACCGTTAGCGGCGCCGGCTCATGCGGCTCGCCGTTCAACTCAACGATGACCTGCGTTCCCACGCCCTCCTGAGACTTCACGCGCATGCCAGAATCTTCTCCGTAAAAGAAATGGATGCGCTGAAGCACGTTGAAGAGCGCCAGACCGCAACCTCGCTTGATGGAGCCGTCGGCGGTAATGCTCTCGGGCTCCTCTCGGCGATGCTGCTCAAACAGATGCGCGCAGACTTCTTCGCTCATACCGATGCCGTCATCTTCGACGATGATCTCCAGGCCGTCATCGGTCTCAAAAGCCCTAACACGAATAGAAAGCGGCTCGGTCTCGCGCTGCGCATGCTTGATGCAGTTTTCGAGCAGCGGCTGCAAGATAAACGGCGGCACCAGGCTGTCGCGCACCTCAAAGTCGATGTCGACCGAAACGCGCAGACGGCCGTCGCCATATCGGGCCTGCATAAGATTGATATAACGAGTGCCCTGTTCCACCTCGTGCTCGAGCGTGGTGAGCGTATCGGAATCAGAAAGCGTCTGACGATAGTAGTTGGAAAAGTCGATCAGCAGCGATCGCGCTTTGTCGGGCTCGGTTCGAACGAGCGACACGATCGTGCTAATGGTATTGAATAGAAAATGCGGGTCGACCTGCGACTGCAGGGCGCGAAGCTCAACGCGGGCCGTGAGCTCGTCCTGGCGCTCGAGCTCAAAGCTGGCGAGCTGCGTGGAAATGAGATCGGCAAAACCCGAGGCAAGGGCCGTCTGGCGCATATCAATGCTGCTCAGGCGGGGATAGTACAGCTCGAGCGTACCCACACAATGCCCGCGCACGGTAAGCGGCGCGACAATGCCGGCGCGCAGGCGAGGAAAATAGCCGCCCGTCTCATTGGAGGTGTCACGCGAAAACACGCTCTGCTCGCCCGTCTCAATCACACTGAGCGTGGTCTTGAGCACGACCGGGGTGCCGGCCGGGCACTTTGCCGAGTCCTCGCCCCAGCTTGCCAACACCTGTTTGCCATCGGTAAAGCAGATGGCAGAGGCGATGGTCTCGGACAGGATGATTTTAGAGGCACCCAGGGCCGCTTCGGGCGTAAGGCCGCGCGACGTGTAGGCGAATATTTTTGATGCGATGGCGAGCGTACGGTCGGTTGCGCTCGATGTGAGGTCGTCGGGGACCACAAAGACATACGAGAAAAAGAAGCACAGCATGACCAGGCCGGCAATAACGACAACGCCCGGAACGGGATTGGGATTATCGGTTAAATCCCAGATAAGCAGCAGGATAAGCGCCGGAACGACAACACCGAGCAGGATGGCCTGGACCACATGCTGGGCCGTGCGAAAGACCTTGGTAGAGTTGTAGCTCTTGCCCAGAATCAGCCTGTTTAAATCCACCGTCATCCCCTTTTATCTACCGCACCCATAGCAATAAAGAGGGCCGCAAGCGACCCTCTCCATTGCATTATGCAATCAAAAACTGTGTTTTACATCCAGTCATCGACAAACGGTATCTTAGGCGCTGTATTTGTTGGCCTCGCCAAAGGTGCCAGCCTCGACGATCCAGCCGTCCTTCATGATGACGTCCATGTTGTCGGTGTTGAGCACGTGAATGTCGGCGGCGACGTCACCGTTGACGACCAGCAGGTCGGCGCACTTGCCGGCCTCGATGGAACCGGTCTCGTCCTCGATGTGGCACATCTTGGCGCCGTTGAGGGTGGCGCAGGTGATGGTCTCGACCGGGGTGAAGCCGATCTTGTCGACGAACTCGTACATCTCCTCGATGGAGCAGGTGCCGTACGGGGTGACGAAGGAGAAGGAGTCGGAGCCGATCGTCATGACGACGCCGCGCTTCTTGGCCTCGCGCAGGCAGTCGTAGTTGCGCTGCAGCTCCTTCTCGACCAGGGTGCCCTCGTACTTGTCGTGCAGCTCGGGGACGTAGACGGGCGGATAGGTGGCGTACCAGGTGGGCAGGAAGGCGATCGTCGGGGTGAAGAAGGTGCCCTGCTCGGCCATGAGGTCCATGGTGCGCTCATCGATATCGAAACCGTGAATCAGCTGCTCGCAGCCAAAGCGAACGGAATCATAGGCAGCAGCGTGGTTGTTGTAGCAGTGGCTCCACACGGGGATGCCGACCATCTTTGCCTCTTCGACCACGGCCTGGATCTCCTCGGAGCAGTAGTGCTGGTCGCGACCGGAGTCCCAGCGCCAGATGCCGCCACCGGTAGCCCAGATCTTGATGGCATCGGGGTTCTCGCGCAGGCGACGACGGACGGCCTTGCGCAGATCCCAAGGACCGTCGACCTGGTCGCCCCAGGGATGGGATTCCTTGTTGAGCTCCTGGGTGCAGTGGTGGGAGTCACCGTGACCGGCAACGCGGCAGAAGCCCAGGCCGGTGGCCAGAACGCGCGGGCCCTTAAAGACGCCCTTGTCGATGCAGTCGCGAATCTGGATACCAAAGCGGCCGATCTCGCAGACGGTGGTGAGGCCGTGGGTGAGGCAGTCGTAGGCCTGCTTGACGGCGACGGCCTGCTTCTCGAGGAGCGGCTGCATGACCCAATCGGTGTCATCGTCGGTCAGGTTGCCCGAGAAGTGCAGGTGGGTGTCGATCAGGCCGGGAAGGACGGTCTTGCCGGCGGCGTCGATAACCTCAACGCCCTCGGGAAGGTCCTGCATAACACCGGCGTACTCGATCTTGCCGTTGTCGTCGACGAGAACGAGGGAGTTCTCGACCGGCTCGGCGCCGGTACCGTCGATGAGCTTACCGCCAACGATTGCATACTTAGTGGACATGGTTCCTCCTTATGGATCCATATAGTGGGCGAGGCCATGTTGGGTTTGACCTCACAAAGCTACCCAAGTGGTACCGGGTTCGGTGCGCGGGAGAGAGGGTCCCGCGCACCCGATCCGCCCCGGCTAGGCGTTACTTTTTGCGGGAATTGGTGAAAGCCATGAGGGCCAGGCCAATAGCCAACCAGCCGATCACGATGCTCCACTCCACCATGTTGAGGGAGGCGGGAGAGAACGGAATCACGAGCAGGCCGATGATGATGGCGCAGGCAGCGATAGCGAGGCCGATGCCAAACTTGCCGCCGGGTACCTCGTAGGGACGAGGCAGGTCGGGCTCGGTGAAGCGCATGCGCAGGCAGGCGAGGGCGACCATGCCGCAGGAGAAGATGAAGGCGAGAGCCGACACGTTGGTCAGAGGAATGAGCATGTTCTTGCCCAGGAACGGACCGATGACGGTGATGACGCCCAGAACGACGCAGGCGAGCTTGGGAGCGCCGGACTTGGGGTCGACCTCGGCGAACTTCTCGGGCAGCTGGCCCTTGCGGCCCATGGCGAGCATGATGCGGCTCGTGGCGCCGTAGAAGGAGTTCATCGGGCCCATGGGTCCAAGCGTGGCGATGACGAGCATGGCCAGGTACAGGAGCATGTTGATGCCCTTGAGGCAGGCAAGCGCGGGAACCGGGCTCTTAACAAACTCATGCCAGTCGAGGATGGTGCCGAACGAGTAGATGCAGACCATGTAGAAGCCGCCGGCAGCCAGCAGGGCCAGGGAGATGATCTTGCCGAACTTGTTCCAGTTGAGGCCCTCGGCTGCTTCCTCAGCCTGCTGGGGAATGGTGTCGAAACCGGCGTAGAAGAACGGGGTCAGAACCAGGACCGACACGATGCCGGCGAACAGGCTGGTGCTCTCGGTAGCGGCCTTGCCGCCGCCAGCACCGGCGACCTGGGAGAACACGGGCATGGCGTTGTCCGGCGAGCCGGTGAACAGCGAGACGCCCATGGCGAGCAGCATGCCGCAGAGCAGGGCCTTGGTCAGGAAGGCCTGGAGCTTGGCGGCCGAGCTGGCACCGCGGAAGTTGAGGAAGATGACGTAGGCTGCAAAGCCGAGCGCGATCAGCGTCGGGAACAGGTAAACGTCGGCGCCCAGGATGGTGTAGAGCTTGACGGCGCGCAGCCACTCAAGACCGGGCAGGCTGCCGAACATCTCGGACACGAGGGTCGAAATGGCGATGGCCTCCCACGGGCACAGGATACCGTTGCCCAGAGCCAAAAGCCATCCGGTGATGTAGCTCAGCGTACGGCCAAAGCTACGATCGACATACTCGACGATGCCGCCCGAGATGGGGATAGCAGCCGTGAGCTCACCGAAAACAGCTCCGACGGGCACGAGGAAGATTGCACCCAAGAGGAATGCGATCATAGCGGGAACGGGACCGCCGCCCACGACCATCCAGTCGCCGACCTGCAGAACCCAACCGGTACCGATAATGGCACCGAAACCGATGGTGAAGAAGTTCCAGAGCGAAAGCGTTTTCTTCATGCCGCCGTTATCCTCGACTGCAACTTCTGCGTTCTTGTCCGCCATTGTTCCCCTCCTTTCCTTTTTGACGCCCCTTGACGTCACCCCTTGCGCGGTCTGTTTTGCCGCGCTCTTTTATTTCGTGGCTTTAAGATACGGCCTTGGCGCAGCAGCTCCGCTTGCAGCTCGACCGAAGGCAGAACTGCAAAACGAGCGGCGCCGTTTTTGGGACGAACGGCACGGTTTGCCGCTCATTGTTGCCGCCCGTCCGACGGGCGTACGCTCATCGGACGCATATAGAGATGTTTTGAGGCCGTGTGTTTTGCGCCTTTCGTACCGTTTACCGAGCTTTTGACGCGCAGACCCATTTGTTGCACATCTTTTTTGTAGGATGGACAGGTTATACATGAGACAAGGCGGTACGAATGGCATACGGATACAACGACGGTGATCAACGGCGACAAAGCGTTCGCCTTGCTGGCCGTACCACGCCTACGCCCAGAAGTGCCACGAGCAGCAATCCGCAACGCCCCCAAGAGCAACCCAGGCCTTCGTCTCGGCAGCAGTCAAGCAGAACACGGCAGAGTGACCGTCCGAGCACGGGCACAAGCGCGCAGCAAGATAGCCGCTTGGGCGCGCGCACTCGACAGCGTCAGGCCGAGGTTCCGCAACTGCGCCGCAACGGCGCACGTCAGCCCGGCATCCATATCAACCGCTTCTTTTCGCATCCCCAAGGCGGACGCGACGGCAAGCCCTACCGCTCGACATCGCACGCGAATGCCCCCGCCCTGCCGGCTCGTCGACTTCGCCTCGCACTGTGCTCTATCCTTACCTGTCTGGTCTTTGTGCTTATGAGCTCCTGTATGTCCCACGGGTCGGCCGGTCTCGAGCCCACCGCCGAGGACAAGCTGCTCAAGGCCCCCGTCGCACCCGGTTATTCTTTCGCCTTTTCGACCCCACGCTCGCAATGGCAAGCCGGCACGATGCCCCATATCTATCAGATCGACCCTGCGTGGTCGGAGCTGCCTTACGCCGGCGGCACCATCCGCCAAAATGCCTGCGGGCCCACGTGCCTCACCATGGTCTACATCTTTAAGACCGGCCACACCGATATGACGCCGGTCGATATGTGCGCTCTTTCCGAGGCGGGCAACTATGCGCCCACCGGCGCCACCGAGTGGTCGTTTATGACGAGCGGCGCATGGCAGCTGGGCCTTGACGGAACGGAACTCCATATCGATCGCAGCTCCATCACCCAGGCGCTGCGCTCGGGCGCGCCCATCATCGCATCGGTTCGTCCCGGCACCTTTACCAGCGTTGGACACTATATCGTGCTCTGGGGCATCGACGATGCCGATCAAGTGGGAGTCTACGACCCCAACTCGCAAAGCCGCAGTGCCCGCCGCTGGGGCGTCGTAGAAGTCCTCAATGAAATCGAAGCCATGTGGGCCTACTACTAATCATTGGGGACAGACTTAAATGAGTGGTCGTTGGGGACAGCCTTTAAGGACTGTCCCATGCTGCCGGCAGGAAAGGAACGTCCCTAAGTGCCGGGTTGAAACAAAAGCCCCGCAGTCGGAGCGGACTGCGGGGCTCATGAAGAGAGGCTAGTTTGTGGGCGCTTTGCCTGGCGCCCACGAGAGATGCAACAGAGTAGAGACTACTCGTGGATGCGGGTACCGGAGAGGCCGGCCATGGTCTCGGCGGCCTTGTCCAGAGCACCGATGATGCAGGTGCGGCCCTTGCGGGAACGGGCGAACTTGATGGCAGCGCGGACCTTGGGCTCCATGGAACCCTTGCCGAACTGACCCTCGTCGGCCAGGCGCTCGGCCTCGTCGGCGGTGAGCTCCTCGAGCTCCTCCTGGTTGGGCTTGCCAAAGTTGATGGCGACATGCTCAACGGCGGTCAGCAGGAACAGAACGTCAGCATCGCAGTCCTCGGCCAGCAGCTCGCCGCCCAGGTCCTTGTCGATGACGGCGGGAACGCCCTTGTAGCAGCCCTTGTTCTCGTAGTCGCGGACGACGGGGATGCCGCCGCCACCGCAGGCGATGACGATGAACTCGTTGTCGAGCAGGTTGAGGATAGAGTCAGCCTCGACGATCTTCTTGGGATCGGGGGAAGCGACGACGCGACGCCAGCCGCGGCCGGAATCCTCGACGAAGACCTTCGAGGGATCCTCGGCCATGAACTCCTTGGCCTGCTCCTCGGTGTAGAAGGGGCCGATCGGCTTGGTCGGGTTCTTGAACGCGGGGTCGTCGGGATCGCACTCGATCTGGGTGACGACGGTGGCGGCGTGCCAACGCTTATAGCGCTTGTGCATCTCGCGGCCGATGCCCTGCTGCAGGTGATAGCCGATGTAGCCCTGGGACATGGCGCCGCACTCGGGCAGCGGCATCTCGGGGGTGCCGATGGCGTCGTGGGCAGCGGCGAAGGCGTTCTGGATCATGCCGACCTGCGGGCCGTTGCCGTGGGTGATGATGATCTCGTTACCCTGCTCGATGAGACCGAGGAGAGCGTGGGCGGTGTTGCTCACGGCCTCAATCTGCTCGACGGGGTTGTTGCCGAGAGCGTTGCCGCCAAGGGCGACGACAATACGATCGGGCTTGCCAAGAGGCTTAGACATTGCTGGAATCCTTTCTGTAAAAGGCCTACAACCCATTAATAACCCGCGTCCGTGCGATACGCGAGTTTATTAAGGTTTATATTCCTGTTATCCCTCATTTTATTCATTTTGAAAACAGTTGAACGGTGAACGGTCATTTTTACCCGCTCAACGTAAAGAAGCCCAGCTTAGGCATATCTACGCCATTTACGTGCGACTTTATTTTAATAGAGCAGGGATTAGACCAGATTATGCAAACTATATCTCTGCTAAACACAAAACAGACAGCGTAATATCTTACTCGCACTATACGAGATTCTATGCATTAATAAGACGAGTATGCACCCCTGCAAAAACATGGGGCTTTTCATTCAGCATAAGGAATAGAGATGAGCTCCAAAAAGGCAACCAGCCCCAAAGCACGGGGATAGAAGGCGGCAACAGCCAAAACCTCCATCCATCCCCAAAGCAGCGCGTGGTTTCGCGCCAAAGGCGCGAAACAGCGACCGGGACAAAAGGCCCCCTCAGCCACGTCCTTCATTCAGCCACACAATCCGAGGACGTAGTCGTAGCAGGATCTGAGGGCTGACCTTCGCGGACACTCCGCAGGACGAAAGAA
>CATYJU010000050.1 GCA_958407995.1 uncultured Collinsella sp. | reverse complement strand
CCGCACATGTACGGATGAATGTGGGAGGTGTTCGGATGAAGTTGATAATCAAGGCTATAGTTTTCTCCGCAATATGCCTTTTCCTCTCGTCCCTTTTTCCGGACAAAAGGGCTATTCTCGGACTGATGGCGGCTGCCGTTATAGTCGCCGCGCTTGCCTATGCAAATAGGGGGCTTATTCGTATGTATATAAAGGCGAAATGGAATCCTGGGCACCGCAACCCGCGATAATGTCTTGAGCAAGGATTAACAACAAGGGATATATGGGAGCGATTAAGTGGGAGCGATTAAGCAGGATAAGGGCGCACTACGGGCGCCCGGGATTTTGCGGCGCAACTCGGCGTGCCGAGTTCGTTTCCGCTGGTAGCGTGGCCGGTTAAACCGGAAGGCGGTCACGGCCCGCCGTCATACGCGCCTCGCGCGCCGTATGACGGCGGGCCGTTTTCGCAGGCAGGGCCGTATGACGCATCAGAACCCGTCGGGCGCGGCGGACACCTTGCGCTTCCTGCCGCCGGACGGCGACCCCTTGGGCTTTTTCGGCTTCTCCGGGATGCGCCAGACCGGTGCCGGGACGGTGTTCCGGACCTCCCCCTCGAGCGCCCGCGCGAGCAGCGCGCCCTCGGCCCCCGGCGACGTCAGGCCCAGCAGCGGCCCCAGGAACGTCTCGGTGATGTCGCGGCTGGCGAGCGCCATCGGGCCCCCCGCGTCGATCACGAGCGCGCCGTTCTCGCGCGCGCTCCAGGCCATGAGCTCCGACGGGGTGATCAGCGGGCGGCGCGCCACGGAGAACGACTTGCCGGACGAGGAGCTCTGCGTCCCCTTGGTCGAGCTCTGCCCGGTCGTCCTCACGCTGTAGTCGCCGAGCCGCTTGCTGATCTCCTCCGCCTCGCCGACGGACTCCACCGAGAGGACGACCTGGGTGCCGAGCAGCGCCAGCAGCGCGTCCGACTCCGCCCTGGAGTAGCCGCACCGCGCCTCGAGCAGATGGGTGTTCTGGAGCACGAAGACGACGTGCAGGCCGATGCTGCGGACCTCCGCGAGGTCGCCGAGGAGGCGGGGGATCTTGGGGATCCCGGACCCCTCGTCGATAGCGAGCAGGGTCTCAGCCGGCAGCCTGCCGCCTGACAGGCGCGCGGTCTCGCGCAGCGCCGACAGCGCCTGCGAGAAGATGCACGAGACGAGCGCGCCGCGGTCGCCGCGGTCCGTCGCGCTGGCGATGTAGAGGATGGTGGGCTTGCGCCCGACCGATGCGAGGTCGACCTCGCCGCCCCAGAGCATGCGGCTGACGTCGTCGTCGCAGAAGGACATGAGGTAGTTGCGCGCGGTGGAGACGAGGGCCTCACCTCCGCCGCCGTTCGACGAGGCGACGAGGAGGAACTGGCGCGCCGGGTTTCCCGCCGGCAGGTCCGCGGCGAGCTCCTCCAGCGACTTCACGGCGCTCTTTCCGTCACGGGGCTCCAGGAGCGCGAGCACGGTCGAGAGGTTCCGCGCGCCGTCGGGGATCCGCTCGTCCGCTATCGCGAGCAGGCAGAGGCCGGTCAGCAGGTTGCGGCTGGCGTCCGTGAAGAACCTCTGGCCCGAGGAGAAGGCGTCGGGCACGATGGCGGACGACAGCTCGCGGAGCTCGGCCACGGCGCCGGCGACGCCCTCGGTCGCGAGCGCCGCGATGGCGCGGTCGAGGGGATTGAACCTTGCCGACTTGACGGGCTCGTCGAGCCGGATGGCGACGACCTCCATCCCGGCCCTCCTGGCGAGTGGTTCGGTCCATGCGCGGATCTCGGACTTCGGGTCGTGGACGATGACGGACGTCGGGGCCCCGTGGGCGTTGCGGTCGATCGCGGCGGCCACGCTGATCGCGAGGGACCTCCTCGTCTTGCCCGCGCCGCTGCCCGCCCTTATGAGGCAGTGGACGACGGGGACCATCGCGATCCCGCCGCCGATGAAGCCGGCCGCCACGAGACCCTCCGCGGCGGCCTTCCCGTCCCAGGGAGGGCAGCGCCTCGCGACCCTGGACGGCCTCGACTCGAGCCAGGCGTCCCCGTGCGTGCGCGTGGGCGCGCGGTCGCCGGCGAACGTCCCGTCGTGGAGGCTCGCCCAGGAGCGGCCCCAAGAAACGAACCCGAGCGCGAGGACGGCGGCCGCGACGAGGGCGAGGGCCGCGAGCATCTCTCCTATCTCGCCCGACGCCGCCGCGTCGGCGACCGCCTCGAGGGGGCTGCGGAAGACGCAGGCGGGTTCGGGCCCCGGGTCGCCCGCGGGCAGCCGCAGCAGGGCGGAGAGGCCCGAGATGAGGGATGCGGTCCACCACCTGGCGTAGCCCCAGGCGCCGGCGGTCGCGGTGCAGGCGATGGCGGCGGCGATGCCGTGGCCCGCGAGCGTGCTGATGAGCTCCCTTTTCATGTCGCGGTTGAAGGATTTCGGTTTCATCGCATGATTGTCCTCTCTATCCTGTTCGCTATCTTCACTGCGGGGACGTTCGCCGGCCTGGCGTCGCCGGTGGCGAGGATCCTCAGGGTCGCGGCGATGAGCCGCAGCGCCCTCTCGCCGGCCTCGTCCCCCATGTCCCGCCTGCCGGCGTCCCGGGCGGCCTCCCTGGCGACCAAGGTTGCCACCGCGGCCGCCCGCCCTAGGGCCGGACCGGGCGACGGCACATGCCTGAGGGCCCGATCTGCCGTGGGGCACCCCCTGAGGTCTGTCGGCTCGAGGTCCCGGCCGCGTGAGACCTTTCGCGCGATCCTCTCGAGGCGTGCCTTCGGGATGCAGGAACGGGCCTCGGTGGCGAGTCCGGCCTCCCGCCGCCTCTCCGTCGCCGGGCCGGTTCCGGGTGCGGCGCGTCGCGCCGGCGTTTGCTCGCGAGCCGGCGCCCTGTCGGGTATCAGGACGCGCAGAGCCGCGTTCTCGCATCTGAGATCGAGGTCGGCGGCCGCCTTGCGGACGTAGGCGTCCCGCGCCTCCCCGGTCAGGCACTTGAGGCCGGCGCACCTCTCGACCGCTTTCCTGTGGCGCTCCAGTGCGCCGGCGAGTGCGGGGGAGTCGGACGCCGCCCGGCCGAGGGCCTCCCTCAACGCGGCGGAGGCCTCCGGGTGGAAACGCCTGAGGTGGGCGGCCCCGATCCTTCCGTCCGGCGGCAGCTCGATATCGAGGCGGCTCCGGTCGATGCGGGCGACGGCGTCCAGCGCGGCCCCCCTCGCGAGGTCGCGCTCGATGTAGGCCTCCCGCAGCAGCGGTGCCATGGCCTTCGAGGAGATCTCGAGTCTGGCCGCCTCCATCTTCCCCTTTGGCAGCAGGGAGTCCCAGTCGCCCTCGCGGTCGACCGTGAGGATGTGGACGTGGTGGCTCGTGGCGTTGATGTGCATCGCCGCGTAGAACCCCACGCGGCTCTCGGGCACGCCGGTCATCTCGGAGAAGAGCCTCGGCCACTCGGAGCGCACCAGGGCCTGCCAGGCGTCCAGGCGGTCGAGTCCGGCCCCGGGGGCCATTTCGTTCGGGACCGTGACGACGGTGGTGAGCACCGCGCCGCCGTTTTGGGCGATGGCGCGCCTGGCCTCCGCCACGGGGACCGGGCCGTCCGCGCCCCAGAGGCCGCCGGTCGAGCCGGTCCTGTTCGCGGCGTAGGCGGCCAGGCCGTCCACGCCGAGCCTCCTTCCGTCCGCCTCGCTGACCTCGATGACGACGCCGCGGCGGGTGCCGGCGTATGCCGCCAGGCCCGCGGCGGTCGCCCTCGCGGACGCCCCCGCGCGGACGACGGAGTGGTTGACGATGACGGGCGGGCTAGCCATCGGCACGCTCCCGCGCGTGGAGCTTCACCTCGTCGATCCTGCCGAGGCCAGCGCGGCTGAGCTCGCCGGCCTGCGCGAGGTAGTTCTTCCAGATGTCCGCGACGGGGACCTCGTCGAGCGAGGCGTAGGAGGCCTTGAGGACGTCGGCCGACATGAGGCCGGCCATGATGGCGGCGGTCATGGGGCGCGAGAGGACCGCGGCGATGCGGTCCTCGGTGGCGTCGAGCTTGCGCTCGATGTCGAGCGCGGCGACGTCCATCCGCGCGTCGACGACGCCGCGTATGAAGCCCGCGACCTCGTTGCCGTAGAGGTCGAGCCCCTCCGCGGCGAGCGCCGAGCGCAGGAGCGAGCGGATCTCGTCGCTGACGTTGGAATCGTTGAGCTCTGCCCGTGTTTTGAGGGCGGTAAAGAGCCTTGAGTCGAGCTTCACGCTGACAGTTTTGGTTTTGATCATAGGTATCCTCATAAAACAGGGGGCCGTTTGGCCCCCTGCGGTGTCTACTCATCTACCGTGAACGTAATCGGATAGCCTTTTGGTGCCTCGGAAGCCGGCAAAGGCGTGTATGCGAAGAGTGAGTTTTTAATCTGGAGGGCGTCGAAGTCAACTAGCTCTGAGATCTCGTCAATCTCTCCGACGCTGTATTTGTTGCGGCTCATGTTTGCTCCGAGCACAATTCGTGCAAGTTCGCCCTTGGGAATATCGCCCCAGCGCCTGATGATTTCCGCGACGATTTTTGGACGATAATCGCTGATGTTGCTAACAGCATCCTTGGAAACGATGAAATTCCTCGGGATGCCCTTGACGGGGTACTTGAGTTGCACAATTGCGGGACGGGCAGCGACGAAATCGTCCTGGAGCAAGGGCTCGGAACCGCTTGGGACATAGTAGGTTACGTTGCCGCACCTGATGCTGCCGTCAGTTTGATTGAGTTCGACCATTGTTACTCCTTACATAGCTTGGTCTTACTTGACACTGATTACATGCAATTGACTCCGATGTAACTAAGAACGCTGTCGCGATTGATGCGCCACAGCTTTCCGCATTTCACGGCTTTGAATGTTCCGTTCTGGCAGAGCCTATAAACGGAGCGATCGCTGATGCCGAGCAGGCGTGCGACCGGCATCGGGTCAACGATATCCGGCATCGTGCGAAAGGCATCAAGAGTGATGCGTTTGTTCTCAGCTTCCATTTCAACCTCCTTCTGTTTGCTGTCGTCTCTTTGAGTTCAAGTCTGAACTGTCTTGGAAGGCGGTCTCAAAACTACGGTCACGGCGGACGATATGGACCCGATAGACTGAAATGACTTACTCTGGAAAGGTATGGAAAAGGCCGCGATGCGGTATCGCGGCCTTCGGCTAGGTCCAATTCAGTTTTTGGAAGCTATGAGGCGCTCTTGTAAAGGCGTCCGAGAGCGTCCATCGCCGATGCGGTTGCTTTCGGGTCGGCGCTGGCGTATCTATCTAGGGTCATGGAGGCTTTGGAGTGGCCCATCAAGCTTGCGAGTGTTTTCGGGTCTACGCCGTTGGCGACAGCATATGTTGCGAAGCTGTGCCTTAGATCATGGAAGGTTACCGTGTTCCTGTTTAATACTCCATGAAGGTTCAGCGCCTTAGAGAGCGCGCGCCAGGCGCCGTTGATCCTGGGAGGCTTAAGGAACGAGCCGTCTGGAAAGCCCAGCACGAACATTTCCTCGCTGAACTCAATCCCGAGTCTGATGCATTCTTCTTCCATGTCTCGCTTGCGCGCGGCTAAGTCGTGCATGAGATCCTCCGGGCAATTCGGAATCGTTCGCCTGCTACTGGCACTTTTGGGGCCTTTAACGTAAAACTCAGTGTCGGTATGCCCGATTGCGGCTTCTACACGAATCGAGGAATGGGAAAAGTCGACGCTTTTCCACTTCAGGGCGCAAAGCTCACCTCGACGAAGCCCTGTATACAGGGAGATTTTCGCAGCCAGAATTGCCGGGACATCTATGGATGCGTTGAGGGTGTTCAGGACGCGGACCCTTTCCCTGCCGGTAAGTGAATTCGGTCGCCCGTAGTCGGCATCCTCGTTCTTGGGAACCTTTGCCCATGCAGCCACATTTTCCGAAACTAACTTTTTCCTCAGCCCGTACTTCAATGAGCCCCGCAGCAGCCTTAGGGAATTGCACGCAGTTGACCTTGCGTGCTTCTTCGCCATTGCATTGACCCATTCCTGGACGTCTTCTTCAGTTAGGTCCTCTAGGGGGATGCTGCCAATATATGGTTCGATGTTTCGGCGGAGCATGCCTGAATAGCCGGTCGCAGTGGAGCGCGCGATGTCGGCGCACTCCATTGTTATATAAGTAAACACTAGGTCGGCAACTGAAATCGATTCTGCCGGCCTACTCGCTTCGGCTTCCGCTTCTGCATTTAGGCGGGCGCGAACAACCTCAGCTTCCACCATGGCTGCGTCTCGATGCTTATGGCTACGCCCTTTATCGCGGCCTCGATGTTCAAGAAGCTGAGTTTTCTTATGCCAAACGCCGTCCTCGAAGTAGGGGAACTGCGCGCGCCAGCGATCGTCCATGTACTTATATATAGATGAAGTAGCGTATTTCTCTTCCATTGTTCCTCCGTGTGCAATCACGTGTGCAATGACTGTGCAATTTGACTGTTTCGGAGACGTCTCAAGTGAGACTATAGGCGGAAAATGAAAGAAAAACTCGAGGTCACGGTCGGCATAGTCGCAGATGAACGTTAATAAACGATAAGGATACCGATGTAATCAGTGGGTTGCGGGTTCGATTCCTGTCACTGGCTCCATGAGAGTTTCGGGCTCTGTCTCTATATGGGACAGAGCCCGTTTCTTGTTTTGATAGGTTGTCGGGCACGGTATTCGTCTCATTCCCGAGTTTGTCTCGATCTGTAACACCAAGACGGTTATTCCGCTTTTAACTGTTACAGATCAAGACGGAAGGTTGAGGGTCCGTCCATTTATCTCAATCTGTAACAGTTAGAAGGGAAATATCGGTCTAGATGTTACAGATTGAGACAATGACCGGGACCACTTTGAAATGTCTCGATCTATAACACGTAGGGGAGAAATACCGTTCTTACTGTTACAGATTGAGATTAAAGACACCTCCTGAAGCGGTTGTCTCGATTTGTAACACGTGGAAGCCCATAATCACCCTTACTGTTACAAATTGAGATAGAAGCGGAGCGTCGGAAGGAATGTCTCGATCTGCAACATGTAGGAGACACTCTACGCCCGTAAAGGAAAGAGGCGGGTCCTGTTCAAAATGAAACAGGACCCGCTTTATGTGCGCGGCTATATTCGATTACCTCGTGCCGCGTCAAAGTGGCAGGAAAAGTAAACGAACGCCGGTTGCTTCCACGGCGGATGTCGCTACCCTAATACCATGTGCGCGCAGATCGCGCGTCGGTGCCCGGATTGCATCGGGGCACCGTCCATACGTCGGGAGCGGGGAAGGATCATGGAATCCACGGAAGACGCCATCGAGATCGAGGACGCCGAGGAGCGGGGCGCGACGGCCCCCACGGCCCCTGCGGGGAACTCCGGCCTGATCCACCGGCTGTTCGGCGGGTATGCCGAGCTGCTGCGCATCCCGCATGCGGCGCGCTTCACCGTTGGGTCGGTGGTCGCGTGCATGCCGCTCGCCATGATCAGCATGTCCATTACCATCGGCGTGCAGCAGATCTACGGCAACTACACGATCGCCGGCGCGCTCTCGGCCGTCTACTCCGTCTCGTCCGCGCTGCTCGGGCCGCAGCTCGGCAAACTCGCCGACCGGTTCGGCCAGCGAGCGGCGTCGATCCCGGCCATCATCATCTGGGTTATCGCCTCGCAGGTCTTCATCGCAGCGGCGACCGCGCACGTAGACGAGTGGATCCTCTTCTGCATCGTGCCGTTCCTCGCGTTTACGCCGCCCTGGGGCGCCATGAGCCGCACGCGCTGGCGCTACCTGCTGCGCGGCGACGAGAAGAAGATCTCCACGTCGCTGTCGCTGTGCTCTGCGTTCGACGAGTGCATGTGGGTCATCGGAAACCCGCTGTCGTCGACGCTCGCCGTCATCTCCGCCGCGCTCGCCATCCGCTTCGGGGCGGTCTGCGCGGTCATCGGCGCCATCATGGTGCTCACCGAGGTCACGACGCTCCCACCGTCGCAGTCGCAGCTCACCCGCCACAGCTGTGCCGAGCGCCGCGAGGTGGCACCCGTCGGCGGCGTGCTCGACGCGGGCGCGGACGCTGCCACGGGCGCAGACGGCTCCAGGCGCGCCGGCCGCGCGAATCCCGTCACGCGCCCGCAGTCGATCTGGGGACCGGGTATGGTCGCGCTGTGCGCCGTGTACTTCGGGCTCGGCGCGTTCCAGAACGCAACGAGTGTCTCCATTGTGGCGTTCGCGCGTGAGGTGGGCATGCCGCAGGTCTCGGGCCTCGTGATTTCCTGTTTCTCGTTTAGCTCGCTCGTCGGCGCGCTCTTCTCCGGCGCCATCCGCTGGAAGACCCCGCTGTGGCGGAGGTTCTACACCTGCCTCGTGGTGCTGTGCTGCGGCCTGAGCCTGTTCGTCCTCGCACCGAGCCTGTGGGTGATTGGCGCAATCTACCTGGCGGCTGGCCTGTGCCAGGCGCCGACTTTCGTCAACGGCAACGAGATCGTGATGCACCTGGTGTCGCCCATGCGCTTTACCGAGGCTGTCGCGTGGACGGGGACCCTCTGCGCCATCGGCTCGTCGTGCGGCTCTGCCATCGCCGGGCCGTTCATCGACGCGTACGGGCACACCGGTGGGTTCGCGACCGTCGCCGTCCTCGCCGTCGTGACGCTCGGCATCGCGCTCGTCGGTCTCAAGCAAATTAAGTCCTCGACCACGAAGGCCGTTCAGGCGTAGCATCTAATGCAGTATCGATTTGGTATCAGAACGATTCAACCAGAGATATTTGAAGCAATTCAGGCCGAAAAGAAGCCTCTGTATATCTCATCCCACTGCTCTCGTCCGGAGGTTGGAACATACTGTGACCAAGGTCTCCCGTTGCATCCTGGCCGAGAAGGCGACAATGGTGGTCGACCACATCGCGTACCACAAGCTCGATGAGCGGTACGACTCCACCATCTTCGCCGAGCGCATACCCGGCAACGTCGGCCGCGCGCTGGAGACGAGCCGCTGCATCCAGGACTACGTGTTCTGGGATTCCGAGGGCGAGCGCTGTGACGTGGTGCACAGCTACGAGGATTTGCTGACGGTGATCCAGGGAACAGATTAGGTTCTGGCTCGCGTTAATTTTCGATTGGGGCGTTGGGATGCACACGTAGGGGAGGAAAACCGTTCTTACTGTTACAGATTGAGATGAATCAGGAGGCCGCCGCGAATTGTCTTGATCTGTAACAGATAGGGGCGGGAAAGACCTCTTACTGTTACAGATCAAGACGGAAGGTTGAGGGTCCGTCCATTTATCTCAATCTGTAACAGTTAGAAGGGAAATGTCGGTCTAGATGTTACAGATTGAGACAATGATGATCGGGACACAGGTGCACGCCTTGCATCCACAGTTGGAACGACACAATTCTCACCGTCATCTAATCATACGCGGGTGCCGAAGAACCCTCCCGAATCCGCATCCAGCGCTCCAATGGAGCTTGGCAGTGAAGAGTAAAATAGAGCTATTGTTGCGCAATTCGCCTCTGTCATGTTTGTTGAGACCTCGAGGCGATCGAACCTGAAAGGCATCGACAATGAGCACCATAGCCGACATCCTCAACCGCATCGACTCGGGTGACTACGCGATGCCGCAGTTCCAGCGCGGCTACGTATGGAACCGCGCGCAGGTGCGCAAACTCATGACGTCACTGTACAAGGGCTATCCGGTAGGCACGATGCTCTTGTGGCAAACTCCCGTGGAAGACGCGGACATCAAAGGCGAGAAGGTCATCGGGCAAGGTGTCGTCAACCTCATTCTCGACGGCCAGCAGCGCATGACGTCGCTCTACGGCATCATGCGTGGCAAGGAACCACCCTTCTTTGAGGGCGACAAGCGCGCATTCGCCGATCTCATGTTCAACATCAAGGATGAGGTATTCGAGTTCCGTGCCCCCAAGATGAAGGGCGACCCCATGTGGGTCTCGGTAACCGAGGTCTACCAATCCGGAGCCGTAACGGAAGCCGTCAACATCAAACAGGCCGCCGGCCTTGACGACCCGACCTTCACGTTGTCCCTCACGCGACTCAACCGCATAGAGCAGATCAAGCAGACTGAGATGCTCTCCCAGACCGTGACCGGCCCTGACAAAACCATCGACGTAGTCGTGGATATCTTCAACAGCGTGAACTCGGGCGGCACGAAGCTTAGCAAGGGCGACCTCACGCTCGCCAAGATTTGCGCGGAATGGCCCGCCATGCGCGATGAGATGCAAAAGGCTCTCGATGGCTTCTCGGCCAAGGGATACGACTTCACACGCGACTGGCTGCTGCGCTGCCTGACTGTTCACCTCGCGAAGTCGGCGTACTTCTCCGCTCTCGATGGCTTCTCCGTGTCGGAGATTCAAAAGGGACTCAAGGAGACCGTCCAACTCGTGGGCACCTGCCTCGACCATATCGCGGGCAGACTTGGACTCGACCATACCCGCGTCCTCGGCAGCCCCTTTTCCATCGCCACGATGATTGCGGTCATAGACCAGAAGGGAGGCAAGCTTACCTCGGCCGAGTGGGACCGCCTACTCTACTGGCATGTCCACGTCTTCCTCTGGGGGCGCTACGCAGGCTCCACCGAGAGTGTGCTTGCCCAGGATATAAACGCTGTCAAGGGTGGCGAGGGGATCGACGGACTGCTCAGGCTCATAAAGACCAACAGGCCCGACCTAAGCCTTCACCCCGATGACTTCTGGGGATGGAGCACGGGAGCGCGCCTCTACCCGCTCATGTACCTTCTCGCCCGCATGGGGCATGCTCGCGACTGGGGCAACGGAATCGAGCTCAACTCTCACCTTCTCGGCAAGAACTCGTCGCTCGACGTGCACCACATCTTCCCCAAGAAGGTGCTCTACGCCGCCGACCGCAACAAGTCGATGGTGAACCAGCTCGCCAACTACGCCTTCTTAACCAAGGAGACAAACCTGGAGATCTCGGACAAGCTCCCCTCAGACTACCTGCCGGGTTACGTCGCCGCAAACCCCGGAGCGGTCGAATCTCACGCCGTGCCGACCGACGACCCTTCCCTCTGGGAAATCGAGAACTACGAGGCCTTCCTCGCCCGGAGGCGCGAGCTTCTCTCCGAGAAGGCCAACGCGATCCTATCTGCCCTCTACAGAGGAAAAGACCTGGGTGAGCTGCCCACCGCCTTCAAACAGCCGGGGGCCGCGAGCGTCCTCGACCACGATGACGAGGCCCTCTCCGGGCTCTCGGACTGGTTGACGGAGAGGGGTTACGGGCACGGGGCGGCGAACTTCGGAGTGAGCGGCACGTCTAAGACCGTGATCGTTGACCTTGCATGGCCGGACGGCTTGCAGACCGGCCTCGGCGAACCGGTCGCCCTCATGGTCGATAGCGAGCCCGAGGAGCACTCTTTCGTGACCAAGCTCGGATACCATGTGTTCGAGACACCCGAGGATTTGATGGCCTTTGTTGTAAACGATTAGGCATAAGGGAGCTTCATGAAAGATCTCGACAAATACCGGGGCTGCCTCGTGGGCGGGGCCGCAGGCGACGCGCTTGGATACGCCGTGGAATTCTGGGGCGAGGAGCACATCTTCTCCCGCTATGGTGAGCGTGGCATAACCGAGTACGAACTCGATGCCAAAGGCGTGGCGCACTTCTCCGACGATACGCAGATGACTCTCTTCACAGCAAACGGCCTGCTCTTAGGTACCACGCGTGGGATGACGAGCGGCATTATGGGGCCGTATGAAAGTTATGTCGGCTACTGCTACGGAGACTGGTACCGCACGCAGACCGAGAGGTATCCGCTCGACGAAGGGCGGAGTAGCGTCTACCACTACTCGTGGCTCGTCGGCGTGCCCGAGTTCTTCGAGCAGCGCGCGCCGGGGAACACGTGCCTCTCCGCCTGCGCGGAGGGGTGCGAGGGGACGACCGAGCGCCCCGTCAACAGCAGCAAGGGCTGTGGCGGCGTGATGCGCGTGGCTCCGGCAGGGCTCTACCTTGACCCTGAAGATGGCACCCACTGCAGCGGCTATGCCGACGCCCTCCGGCTTGGCGCGGAGTGTGCTGCCCTCACGCACGGCCACGCGTTGGGCTGGCTGCCCGCCGGAGCGCTCGCGGTGATTGTGAGCATGCTGACGCACAAGCCAGGTTGCAGCGTGCGCGAAGCTGTCATGGGTGCGTTGGGCGCGCTTCCCGAAGCCTATCCGAATGCTAAACATGTGAAGGAACTGCAAGGCCTTCTTATGCACGCGCTGCGTCTCGCCAACTCCTCCAAGGTCGACCTTGACTGCATCCACGAGCTCGGCGAGGGATGGGTGGCCGAGGAGACGCTGGTCATAGCCGTATTCTGTGCACTGCGACACGAGCACGACTTCGAGGCGGGGATCGTTGCTGCCGTGAACCACAACGGTGACTCGGACTCCACCGGCGCGGTGTGCGGCAACATTCTCGGGGCGAGACTGGGCTTTAGCGGAATCCCTGCGAAGTACACCGAGCGCCTCGAGTTGTTGGACGTAATGAGGGCTTCGCGGACGACCTCTACCACGACTGCCAGATTGACGAGTGCACAGGCTCAGCTGATGGCATCTGGGAGCACAAGTACATTTATAACGACTACGCCGAGTGGGTGGTTACCCAAAAATCGGCAGGATCACATCCTAGCCTCTGAGAGTTGGCAACGTTCACGATGGCGTCCGTGCGAAGCCGCGTGATATCCCCGCGCCACAGCAAGAGTCCGCCTACGGATTCCGCTTTACGTGCCTCGGCGATTCCGCGCTCCTGCAGGCGTCCCTGCAAGTAAGCGTCCTCGATGCGCAGGTACTCATCGGAGATTTCCGTAGGCGGGCGCACGTTCACGAGCGAGCGATAGAGCCGATAGAGACCCTCGCCCACGTGGGCATCGGAGCCCGTGCGCTCGGCCTCGTCGACCATGGCGATGACGTAGTCGGCGTAGGAGATGGACGAGACGCCGTGAGCTCCTGATCGGGACAACTATGAAATGTCTCGATCTGTAACACGTAGGGGAGGAAAACCGTTCTTACTGTTACAGATTGAGATGAATCAGGAAGCCGCCGAGAATTGTCTTGATCTGTAACAGATAAAGGCGGAAAAGACCTCTTACTGTTACAGATCAAGACGGAAGGTTGAGGGTCCGTCCATTTATCTCAATCTGTAACAGTTAGAAGGGAAATATCGGTCTAGATGTTACAGATTGAGACAATGACCGGGACCACTTTGAAATGTCTCGATCTATAACAGGTAGGGGAGGAAAACCGTTCTTACTGTTACAGATTGAGATAAATCAGGAAGCCGCCGAAAACCATCGTCTGCAACATATATAGGTGCGAATGGGTCCGTCACGGAGACGTAGTCAATAAGAATACTCCACCACACCAAAGTATTACCTTGGGAAACGTCGCCACAACGACCAAATCCACCGTCCTTCATATCCAAACTCAACAAAACCGCAGGTCACAGCTATATAGATACGCCCGGCACCGTGTATCTAGAGGTTTTCGTTGACAGCCCCCAAG
>CATYJU010000049.1 GCA_958407995.1 uncultured Collinsella sp. | reverse complement strand
ACTTGCAGCGACGGACCTCAGGACGCTCTTACACCACGTCTACGCGCGCCACCACAACATTCGGTAAAAATCGCGATTTTGCCAAAAAACATCGAATGTTGTGATGGTTTGGCCCGCAAACGCCGCAACCACCACAAAGGGGCCAGGCACCTTTGTGGTGGTTTTGCACCAAAGCGCCCCGTGCGCGCCTTGGTATACCATGTACGCCGTTCACGAATACACCCCACACCGCCGCACAACCCAGAAAGGTCCCCATGGACACCACCTTCAGCCATATCAAAGCCGTGTTCTGCGATATCGATGGCACGCTGCTCACGAGCCGGCACACGGTGTCCCCGCGCACCGTGGCGGCGATTCGCGCCCTGCGCGAGCGCGGCGTGCTCTTTGGCCTGTGCACCGGGCGCGACGCCCACGCGACCGAGGCCATGTACGAGCTCTGGGGCATCGAAGGCCTGGTGGACGTGCTCGTGGGCTGCGGTGGTGCCGAGGTCATCGACCGCGCGCACGACATTAACGAGCTGAGCTACCCGCTGCCGGGCGAGACCATCGCGCGCATCTGCAAGCACATGGCGGACCTTCCGGCAACGCCCGTCTGCCCCCGAGACGGCGTGTTCTACGTGCCCGAGAGCAATGCGTGCGTCGAGCACCTGTCGCGCGTCGACGGTGTGCCCTACCAGGTGGTCGATTTTGCCGAGTTTTTGCGCGAGCCGCAGCCCAAGGTGATGTTTACCATGGCGCCCGAGGTAATGCCGCGGGCGATTGAGCGGGCGTCGACGCTCGCTGACGACACCGTTAAGGCTGCTGCCCTGCAAACCACGCAGCGGCTCTACGAGTTCATGGATCCACGCGTGTCCAAGACGCGCGGCCTTGTGCGCGTGGCGGAGCTCAATGACATGGAGCTCCAGAACATCTGCGTGTTTGGCGATGCCGATAACGACACCTGCATGGTGGCCGACGCTGGTGTGGGGGTGGCCATGGCAAATGGCAGCGACGCCACCCGTGCCGCCGCCGACTTTGTGACCGCCAGCAACGACGAAGACGGCATCGCGATCTTTATTCAGGAGCATTTGCTGTAGCGCCGGGTGCAACCGCCACGAAGGGGACAGTGCGCCTTTGTGGCGGTTTGCTCTAAGGCTGACAGGCTGGACATCATAAGCGTCCCAACAATCGATGGTTTTCCGCAAAAGAGCGATTCCACCGATTGTTGGGACGCTTTTTGTGCCGAGGAGTTGCTTGCGAACTTAAATGATGATGAGTGAACATCGCACATCACCAGAAATAGACTATCTAGCCTGTAGGTTGTTATGTCAGATAAAAAGCCATATCGTTTGCTGGTGAAAAATGACCGTTCATAGATTGAGTGGGTTAAAACAAAATGTTGTACAAATAACAACAAAGTGTCAGCTGTTTAAAATAGCTAACAAATCTACCTGCATTTTTCCAAAAGAAAACGCGAATAAAGCACTGCATAGTTTGGAAAAATGTCAAGAATAAAGCCAGTCGAGAATGAAAAATATAAAAATCTGGCTTTTCGTTGTTTAAACAAAGAGTAATAATATGCATACCGTGCGCGGCAATTATAGGTTGCGCGCTCAAGGCTAATCGTGAAAGAGCAAGATCGCGGTCTCTTGGGGAGGAGACATCGATGAAAGCGAATTCGGACAAATCTAAGCAGAGTAATAAAGCGACGCGCCGTGTACTGGCAGGCGTTTTGTGCGGAGCATCCGTACTGAGCCTGGTACTGTCGCTCGTTATGCCCCCGATCTCGCAGGCCATCGCCAACGACGTCCAGACAGTTTCTACCGAGGAAACTGTAATGGGGGGGGGTTCCTCAAGTGAGTCCGCTGCTGTAGATAACACCAGCGAGGATGCCGAAAACCAGAATAGCGACGAGACCAATGGCGGCGAGGCTGGCTCTTCAAATAGTGCTGAGCAGGCTCAGAGTGCGAATGCGGCTTCAGCGAGAGCGACGGCCACCGTGGAGAAGGGAATTTATGTTCCCACGTCTATCGGTATCGGTACGAATGTCGATGTCTCCACCCCCGATCCCGGCGTGGCCACCTACGTCGGCCGCGACATGTACATTGGTGGTAAGCCGAACGACCCTGGAACTCTTGATGCGAATAACGCCCCCACCGGCTCATATGCCGCTGAGGCGGAGGGCCTTACCGTGGTACGTGGCAAGCTTGCCATGAATCCTATCAAGAATAGTTGGGGCGGCGAGGGCTTCCGTTTCGGCACCGTCGGCTTTGGCTCGCAGTTTCGTCCCCGTGAGGGAAGCACGGTGCTTGCGGTCGCCGGTATAACCAGCTTGATTGAGAACATGAACACCGGTCAGGGATCGACCTCAAAAACTGCGACGGTTGGTGCTTGGAACAAGGGTGCCTGGGTCGGCCAGGCGAAAACGGATCCCCGCGGCTTTGACTACACCGCAAAGATCGCCGGTCCCATTACCTATTCCTATTGGAATGCTAACAACGGGCGCCAGTCTGTGGTGAAAACCCAGGGTTATTGGTACGCGGGCGAGAACGCTCAGGATAGCCCCCTGTTCAACCAAGTCAACTTCCTCAACGACATTAATGGCAAGGATTATTCGAATTACAGCGGAGAGACAGGCTATCTCACCACGCTCTCTAAGCAGCTGAATTCGTTCGCGAGGACGGGCGAAGTGAGCTACAGTGTTGCTCCGGCGTGCGATAAGGACAACCGCTACATCATCAACAAGTACAACAAGACGGATTGTAACTATGGCCTGGTGTTTGATGGGTCGGATAAGACTATCAATGAGGACTGCGCCGATACGTCGCTCAATGGTAAGCGATTCAAGAATAGCGAGCGTCTTATCACGTTTAAGGGCGACGACACCTCTATGCAGCAGGTGTTCACCATCGATGCTTCTCAGCTGAGCAATACATACAACAACGAGTATTATCGTGGCGTTGATTTCGCATTCGAGGGTATTCCCAAGGGCGCCTCGGTTGTTGTGAACGTTACCGGATCTTCGAATATTGAGTTCCACAATGGCTGGCGCTTTTGGTGGAACGGCACCGAGATTTCGCGTGGTTACGAAACTCAATATTCCGGCAGAGAACTGGGTGAAGCATACGCGACGGCTTCCCAGTCCATCATGTGGAACTTTGTCGATACCACGAGCCTCACCATCCGTGGTGGCATTGCGGGCGAGGGTAGAAGCGACTGGGGCTATGGCGGCGGGGACAACAAGTGGACCGACGATGACCCCGCCGCTGCTATGCTCGGATCGATTCTCGTTCCCAACGGAAGCTTCGATGACCATGTGACCACCAACGGTCGTGTGTACGTGGGCGAAGATTTCATGATGAACAACCCTAAGATCGCGTACAACTTCACAAATCTCGAGGGTAACTCGGCTTCCGTCATCGATATGGATCAGGAGCGTCACAACTTCCCGTGGTCCGGCTCGTATACGCCCGGCGGCTCCGCCATTGCATGGAGCAAGGTCGACGCTGGCGATTCTACACTGCTTGCCGGCTCGGCATGGGCGGTGTACGGCTCCGTAGAAAATGCCGTTAAGGGTACGAATGCAATCGTGACGGTGACCGATGGCGGTGCCAACGATTACGCTTCTGATGCTGGTGAGCTTCAGTTCAACTATTTGAACCAGAAGGCCGATCCGAGTAAGGAGATCTCGGATTCTAATCCGGCATTCATCTATTACATCAAAGAGGTGACTGCTCCGGCTGGTTACCAGAAGTCCGACAAGATCTACTATGCAACCATGAACAATACCGGTGAGTCGGTGAATTATGTCCATGGCTATGTGGATACGGCAAAAAACAACTTGCTGGTTCCGTTCGATCGTCCTAACAACACGGGCGCCATCACCAACAAAAAGATCACCGGTACGGTGTCTTGGACCAAGGTGGCGGATGGCGACGCAAAACACGCTCCTTTGGCTGGTTCCGAGTGGAAGCTTGCGAAACTGGGTGCCAATGGCTCGACCGAGGAGAAGTCCTGGACCGTGAGCGACCAATCGACTCCGAGCGAAACCACTTGGGCCGATACCGACGCCAAGGATGGCAAGTTCACATTGGCCGGTTTGCTGCCGGGCACGTACACGCTCACAGAGACCCAAGCTCCGCTTGGTTACGAGCTGAATACGACGGTCTTCGAGTTCACGGTGTCCAATACGGACGGTTCCATTACGTGGACCGAGGGAAAGAGCCCGACGATTGACGCGAACGGCGCCTACATCTCCGACACTCTCACCACTACGTCCGTGCAGATTCCGGTGACCAAGTCCGTTCGCAATACGGATTGGCCGAAGGATGACAACGGCAACTATGTTTCGTTCGACTTCGAGATTACGGCGGCGACGTCCGACCCCGCGGCTCCGATGCCTGGCGAAACGACCATTCACGTTGCGCCTGCGGGCGAGTCCAAGGTCAACGACATCGTTGCAAACTTTGGGGAGATCACATTCTGCAAGGACCATCTTGCCACCATCGACGTTTCGAACCCGACGGGGGAGAAGACCTATACCTACACGGTGAAGGAAGTCGAGCCCGCCACGGGCGCTGTCGAGAAGCTGCGCTATTCCAAGGCTGAGTACCAGGTTGCCGTTACAGTGAGGGCCGCTATGACCAATGGCAAGTACTCCGGCCTCACCACCTCCACCACGGTCACGCAGGTGAAGGACGACATGGGCAACACCCTGGGAGAGAACGGGCAGGGCGTCGTGGTTCAACCCTCCACCGCCGCGCCCGACGCCATCCCCACCTCCACCTTCACCAACACCTACTCCACTACATTGCCCCTTTCTGGTATGTCGGGCGTCACTCTGACGTACCTTGCCGGCGCGGCGGTGCTTTGCGCTGCTGCGGCCTGGATGCACATTCGTCGCAAGGCGAATGCGAAGGGAGGTGAGCGTCGTGAATAAGAAAGTTAGCTCCTTCCCGATCTTGTTTGCGCTGCTCGCCCTCTTGGTCAGCACCTGCGCGGTTGTGTTCCCCGCTTCCGCGCAGGCCGCGCCGACCTCGACCGGTTCCATCACGGTGAGCGGCACCGTGGCGAGCAGCTACGACGCCTACCAGATCTTTAGCGCCAACGTCGTCGACGGCGACAACGACGCTAAGATCGCCACCGACCTCGCTTGGGTAAACGACGTCGCGCGCGACGCCGTCCTGCCTGTGCTGCACAGCGCGGGCATGCCCAATTCTCAGACCACCGCGCAGGAAGCTGCCGAGTGGCTCAACGCCGATTCCCACCTTACGAGCGCGCTGAGCGCACAGCTCGCTCGTTCCCTTCAGAGCTCTGGCGCCGTGTCCAAAGCCCTTAACGCGGGCACGGCGGCCGAGCTGACCAGCGGATACTGGCTCATCGTCGCCGACGACGCCATCGCCCAGAACGAGGCCGGCACCGCGCCGATCATGGCCCTGGTCGGCGGCAGCGCCGTCACCGTCAAGCCCAAGGCCGCGACGCCCAAGGTGGCCAAGCACGTGCTGGAGGACAGCACCTCCGCCTGGCAGAAGGCCGCCGACGCCACGGTCGCCGACGACCTGTACTGGCGCCTCTCGGCCACGGTCCCGGCGGGACTCACCGCCTACGACACCTATACGGTGCGGTTCGTCGACACCATGGGCGCGGGGCTCGACTCCTCCAAGGTGGCCGCGAGCATGCGCGTGTACGTGGCAGCGGGCGCGGACGGCGGCTTCGACGCCGTCCCGGCCGACAAGGACGGCCGCGCCGGCACCGAGCCCGCGAAGGGCTGGACCGACATCACGGCCCAGTGCGCCACCAAGGTAGCGGCCGACGGAACCTTTACCGTGCGCACCGGCGACCTCATCGCCGCGCTCGGCGGGGCCGATGCCTTCACCGCGGGCGCCCGCGTGGTCGCCGTGTACAACGCACCGCTCAACAGCGCGTGCAACCACGGCATCGCGAAGGGCAACCCCAACGAGGTCTACCTGCGCTACCCGCGCTCTCCCTTTGCCGACCAGTCCGGCGACGCCGGCTTTACCCGCACGCCGAGCGATGACGCGACGGCCTACACCTGGGATCTCGCGCTCACCAAGCGCGGCAGCGACGGCGACAAGCCGCTGCCCGGGGCGGTCCTGAGCATCACCGACGACCGCGGTCGCACGCTCGCGGCCGATGGCACGTGGGACGCGGAGGGCAAGGCCACCGTCACCACGGGCGAGGACGGCCGCGTGACCGTCTCGGGCGTGGACTCGGGCAAGCTGGAGGTCCGCGAGCTCAAGGCACCCAAGGGCTACACCGCCTTTGAGGGCACGCGCTCCGTGACGGTCAAGGCCGAGGGCCTGGACGTCGACCAGGTGGCCGCCGCCAAGCCCAAGCTCACCATCACCGCCGAGTCGCCCCTGCGCGCCGATAGCGCGGACGGGTCGACGGGCAGCCTGGAGGCGTCGCTCATCAACACGCCCACAGGCACGCCCCCTAGCACTATCACCGGAGGCTTTATGCCCTCGACAGGCGATATGGCAATGTACGCCGCGGCCGCCGCAGCGGTCGCCGGAGCCGCACTCCTCGTGGTCGCGCTCCTGATCAAGCGGGGAGGTGGCAGCCATAAAGAGTAGCTGGCAGCCCCACAGAGAGCGGGGCGAGACGTAACGAAGTAGATGCTAAGACACAGACAGATGATGACCGATCGAATGGGAATCAACCGGAAAATGGAGGAAAAGAAGATGAGCATGAACAAGAACATCGCACGCCTGGCAGTAACCGCCGGCCTCACCGCAGCGCTGAGCTTCGGTGGTGTGATGGCCCCGGTGACCATGGCGTTTGCAGCTGAGGGCACTCAGGGTAGCATCACGATCAGCCAGGTCGAGGGCAATCAGAGCACAAAGTTTAAGGCCTATCAGATCTTTAAGGCCACGGTTACTGACACGAATAACGGCAAGACTGCGCAGGACATTACGTGGGCGAGCGATACGGTTGGCACGAAGGTGATTTATGCCATTGAGAATAACTGGAAGGGTTACAACAGCTTGGAGGATAAGGATAAGCTGCCTAGCAAACCTACGGCCCAGGAAGTCGCCGACTTCCTCATGGCACATGCGGGTCGCACTACTGCAGGATCAACATCGACTGATGGAACGCGAATCACTACCGACAATGTTCTCTACGCAGTTGCGAATGCCGTTAAGAGCGAGAGCCCTGCCACGACAAATATCGCCGCTGGCGATACTTGGATTCCTAATGCGGCGAATGGCAATGGCTACTACCTGTTTGTGACCGATAATCTCGACTCGAGTAAGCCTAACACTGGTACGTCTCCTATTTTCGCAGTCGTTGGCGGAGAAGCCGTGACTGTAACTGAGAAGACCAACATCCCCAAGGTCGAGAAAAAGGTCCTTGATGACTCCAAGGTGAAGGACGGCGACATTACTAATCAGACTGGCTGGGAAGATCACGCTGACTCTCAGATCAATCAGGATGTGGACTATAAGCTTACCGGCACGATTGCAGACAACTACGACAGCTATGACTCTTATTCCTACAAGTTCACCGACACCCTTTCCAAGGGTCTCAGCTATGTTGATGGTCATACTAAAGTTTATGCCGTGAAGAAAGATTCAAACAACAAAGATCAATATATCGATATTACTGACAACTTTACTGTAACTTCGACCATCAGTGCTGACGGAACTACTGCCTTGACTATTGAAGTGAATGCAGGGTCGAATGGCAAGTACCTCAAGGAGATTTCAAGCATAGACGCCAACACCGCGATTGTTGTCTTCTACAAGGCGAAGCTCAACAGTGCTGCTGTTGTCGGAAACAATGACGGCAGCGTTGGCGGTAACCCCAATACTGTCAAGCTTGAGTACTCCAATAACCCGTTTGCCACGGGAACTGGTACTTCGGTTGAGGACGCGGTTGCCGATTTCACCTTCAAGCTCAACCTTAACAAGGTTGATCAGGGTACCGAGAAAGGTCTTAAGGGTGCCGTCTTTACCATCCAGTCCAATGATTCGAATACGGCAGGCAAATACGTCGCTTCGACGGATGATGCTGGAGAAGGTGTCATCGCAGGCCAGCTCGTATCCGTGGACAGCGCCAATGATCTTCCCTCGTACGTAAAGTTTACGTCTAACGATAAGGGCGAGATTGCTGCTTCCGGTCTTGATGCTGGCTCTTATAAGGTGCATGAGGTCAGTGCACCGAGTGGCTCGAATGGCAACTACACCCCTGCTGACGATTTCACCTTCACCATTAAACCGACGTATAACAGTGAAGGTACGAAAGTTGCTCAGCTTCAGGCTGTCCTCACTGGTGCAAGCCGTAAGGATATTGCTATCGGCAATCTGGATAATGTCACCGGTGACAACAATCTCAATGCAACGGATTATCCCACGGCCAACGCCAGCGCAGGCTCGGTAACCATCACCGTCGGCAACACCAAGTCCGTTGGCCTCCCGCTCACCGGTCTTAACGGCGTGACCTTCACTTGGATCGCTGGTGGCGCGGTGCTGTGCATCGGCGTGGCGCACCTCATCCGCAGCCGTAAGCAGGCTGAGGAGTCCGAGTAGGAGTAACGCTCGCTCACCCATCTCTTTGGCAGGTGGGATGTGATGGCCATGAGACTTGCGGACACTTTTCTCGTCCATCGACGTTCTTGCTTTGCCACTCTCTTTTCGGGGCAGACTCCGCGCTGGAGTTTGCCCCGTTCTTTTTGGACAACACAGGCAGCCTCCACCGTCCGATGCGGACTCATCCGTCATCGCGTTTCTTGACTCATATGAAGTTCGGTTTAAGGTCCGTAGGCGCACGCGCGGTGCGGACGGTGGAAGGCATTTGCGCCGCAACAAGCGCAAATGAGAATGCCCGGGGTTCGGAGCCCGGGCATTTAACAAAAGCTGAAAACTAGGCCGCCCGCGCTTTCGATCACTTACGCGAGATGCGTCGTTTTCTATAGGCATTGTATCCTGAATCGCCCCGCCGATTCGGGACATTTTGAAAACTCAAATACGTCGGGCAAACCCGGACGACGCGGCCAGGCTCCGCCGTTCGAGGGATCGTGTGTGTAACTATCGAACAAATGTTTGTCAAAATCGCGTTCACCAGGCGCAAACGCGTGCGCTCGCAGTAAAATACCCTTGCGACGCATCCCGTGCGCGGGCGGCCGACGACTCGATCGGAGGTCCCCAAATGCTGAAATTCCTTAACGCGCTTGCCGCCCTCGCGGCGGTGGGCACGTTCGTCATCGCGTTTCTAGACTCGTATGAGGTTCGGTTTAAGGTCCGTAGGCGCTCGCGCGGTGCGGACAGTTCTCGGCGTTTGCGCCGCAAGCGCAAATAAAAACGGCCGGGGTTGCAGCCCGGCCGTTTAACACGTTAGAAAACTAGGCTGCCCGCGCTCCTTAACACTTACGCGGGATGCGTCGTTTTCTATAAACATTGTATCCCGAATCGCTCAGTTGATTCGGGATATTTTGAAAACTCAAATACGGGCTAACCCGGGCCTATGCCCGAAAGAAATCTTGTCATTTCCAAAAATTATGTATAATTCCAATAAATACTGGAATCAAGCGAAAAAGATGGAAATGAACGAAGCGCTTGCCTACTTACAAGAAGCACTGGGCCTCTCCGCCAAGGCTAAAACTTGGCCTGGATCCGCACGCTTGCCGCTGCATCTGCGGTCGATTGAGGTCCGCGCCGTTGACGCAAATGGTTTTTCTTTTTTGCTTGCAAGTTTGCCTACTGGCGTTGGACTTCCCGAGGCTAAGAGAGTCTATAGCCAGCTAGCCTTGCGTGCGGAGGCTCCTGTCGTCGTTTCGTTTCCTGATGCCGATGCGCGCCAGCGCAAGGCATTGGTCGCGCAAGGGATTCCCTTTGTTTGCCCTGGTAGACAGGCCTTTCTTCCATTTATGGGCGCGGCCTGCACGGAGAGGGGCGGCGCTAGATTTCATAATCGCGCGACCAAGATGTCATCCAACGCGCAGGCTGCCGCAATCTGGGGAGCAGGGCAGGATTCATATCATTCCGATGACCTTTGTCGTGCGCTTGGGATTTCGGCAAGCCGTGCGAGTGAGGCCATAACCGAGCTTGTAGACAGGGGGCTCGCAAGGCGCGAACGGCGCGAACGGCGTGTCATTGTGTTTCCCGTGGCCGTGGATTTTCTGCTCAATGAGCACATGGCAGAGCTTTCCTCGCCTGTCTCGAAGGTTATTTTTGCAAGGAAAGCGCCGCAGATCGACTGTCTCGCTGACGCTGGGGAGACGGCGCTCGCTGTGCGTTCGATGCTCGCTGCGCCGGGCATGGAGCAAAAGGCCGTCTTAAGAAGTGCATGGCGTGACCTGCGTGACCTTGAAGTCGCAGAAGGGGAACTGCCAGACAACGAAACGGCGATGATCCAAGTGTGGCGCTATGCGCCCGTGTTTGCCGACTCCTCCCGTATCGACGACATTTCACTTGCGCTATCTTTGGCGGCAATCGACGATGAACGTATTCAGCTTGAACTCGATCGCATGTTTGGAAAGGAATATCCATGGCAGGAAGCGCTGTAGAAGGTCTTCAGGGATTTGAACCGTAGGCGGTGTTTCGGTTCTGACTCCATTGTCCGAGTGGTGGCACTCGGGACTCGCTAATCGGCTATTATTTGTTTAGACAACCTGAGCTTTAGAGGAGTGACCGGCGATGGTGCAGGGCGCCAAACATATGAAGAGCAATAACGCCGCGGCCAGCGGCGGCTCAAGCCCACAACCCAAGCCCAAGGGTGGTAAGCGTCGTCGCAAGCGGCTGCCGCGCTGGGCTGACCGGCTCATCACTATCGTCATCATCCTTATTGGCGTGGGCCTTATGACTTGGCCGTGGATCTTGGACCGGCTCGAGGCCTCGGGTGTGTTCAACCAGATCAGCACGGTGTCCAGCACCGTGGACGCGCTATCGGAAGAGGAGCGCGAGCGCATTCTGCTGCAGGCTCGCTCCTTTAACGAGCAACTTGCCGGCGAGGCCACCGAGCTTCCCGCCGACCAGATCGAGCCCTACGATCAGCAGCTCATCTTTGACCGCGACCCCATGATGAGCTGGGTCGAAATCCCCTCCATTGACGTGAGCATGCCCATCTACCATGGCACGAGCGAGGAAGTCCTTATGGCGGGCGTCGGCCACCTGGAGGGCACGAGCCTGCCGGTGGGCGGCACCCCGACGCATTGCGTGCTCACCGCGCACTCGGGCATGCGCAACCTGAGCATGTTCGACGACATCCATTCGCTGGAGCCCGGCGACCTTGTGCTGCTGCACACCATGAACAAGACGCTCGCCTACAAGATGGTCGACTCCGAGGTCGTGCTGCCCGAGGAGATGGAGTCGCTGACCATCGAACCCGGCGCCGATAAGGTGACGCTCGTCACCTGCACGCCTTATGGCGTGAACGACCATCGCCTGCTGGTGCATTGCGTGCGCACCAAGTACAGCAAGAAGGACGTTGACAAGCAAAAGTCGCTCGCCGGACGCCACTGGGGCAAGCGCGAGTTCGCCGTGCTCATCGTGGTTATTGCCATTGTGCTGTTGCTGCTGGACATCGTCATCCACGCGATCCGCAAACGTCGCAAGGCCAAGACCTCGGCATAAGACGTCACCCAGAACCACCACAAGGGGGACAGGCACCTTTGTGGTGGTCGGGCTTCCAAACCGTCCCAACATTCGACGAAAATCGCGATTTTGGCGAAAAACGTCGAATGTTGGGACGGTTTTTGTTGTGGGCGGGACGGTTTTCGTCGTGGGCGGGACGGTTTTCGCCGCAGGTCCGCCGAACCGCGCCCTGCTATCCCGCCGCTCTCGTTACGTTTTCGCTGCATTTGGGTAAAGCGCCTGCTCCAAGCCGGCGTTGCCCTGTATACTAGAGCGGTTTAACTGTTATGCGGAAGGGAGCGCCTATGGCACTCAGCGAGAAAGACGTGCGCGGCATCGCCGAGTACGCAAAGATCGCACTGACCGATGACGAGCTCACCCAGATGACGTCCTACATGAACGACGCCGTCCAGATGCTCGAGCCCGTCTTGCAATATGACTTGCCCGACGTGGAGCCCACGTTCCATCCCATCGGAAGCCTGTCCAACGTGATGGGCGACGACCTGCGCGAGCCCGAGCGCGACCTGCCGCTCGACGTTGCGCTGGAAAACGCCGGCAGCGCGCGCGATCGTTACTTCCGCGTGCCGTCCATTTTGGGAGAGGGGGAGAGCGAGTAATGGCTCAGAGCTTCGATTCCCTTACCGCCGCCCAGATCGCCGCGGGCGTTGCCGCCGGCGACTTTACCGCTACCGAGGTGGCCCAGGCCTCCCTTGCCGCCATCGAGGCGCGCGAGGGCGGGGTCCAGGCATTCCTGCAGGTGTCGCCCGAGCTCGCGCTCGAGGCCGCCGCGCGCGTGGATGCCGATCGTGCCGCCGGAAAGCCGCTGCCCCCGCTCGCGGGCGTGCCGCTGGCCATCAAGGACAACATGAACCTCGTGGGTACGCGCACCACCTGCGCCTCCCACATGCTCGGGGATTACCAGAGCGTCTACACCGCCACTTGCGTCCAGCGCATGCTCGACGCCGGCTGCCTGCCCATGGGCAAGGCCAACATGGACGAGTTTGCCTTTGGCAGCTCCACCGAGAGCTCGGCGTTCCACCGCACCAACAACCCCTGGGATACCGAGCGCGTGCCCGGCGGCTCCTCGGGCGGCTCCGCTGCCGCCGTCGCCGCGGGCGAGGTCGCGCTCTCGCTGGGCTCGGACACCGGCGGCTCTATTCGCCAGCCGGCGTCGCTGTGCGGCGTGGTGGGCTTTAAGCCCACGTATGGCGCCGTGAGCCGTTACGGCGTGGTTGCCTTTGGCTCGTCGCTCGACCAGGTGGGCCCCTTTGGCCGCACGGTCGAGGATGTCGCGCTGGCCATGAACGCGCTTACCGGCGCGGGCCACGATCCGTACGACTGCACCAGCCAGGATTGCGCCGTCGACTTTACCGAGCACCTCAACGACAGCATCGAGGGCAAGCGCGTGGGCATCATCCCCGCGTTTATGGAGGCCGAGGGCCTGACGCCCGAGGTCAAGGCCGCTGTTCAGCGCGCCGCCCAGGAGCTGCAGAACCAGGGTGCCGAGCTGGTCGAGGTCGACCTGCCGCACCTGGACGCCGCCATCGCCGCCTACTACGTCATCGGACCGGCCGAGGCATTTTCCAACCTGGCCCGCTTCGACGGCATTCGCTATGGCTATCAGGAGGAGGGCTGCGCCAACCTGTCCGACCAGAGCTCGCTTTCGCGCGCCCACGGCTTTGGCGCCGAGGCCAAGCGCCGTCAGATGCTCGGCGCCTACCTGCTGAGCTCGGGCGTGTACGACAAGTACTACTACGCTGCGCAAAAGGCCCGCACGCTCATCACGCAGGACTACGACGCCGCGTATGCCAAGGTGGACACCATCCTCATGCCCGCTTCGCCGCGCACGGCCTTTAAGTTTGGCGAGATCAGCGACCCCACGCAGATGTATCTCTCCGACCTGTACACCATCTCGCTCAACATCTGCGGCAACGGCGGTATCTCGGTGCCGCTGGGCCTGGGCGAGGATACTCAGCTGCCCGTTTCTGCCCAGC
>CATYJU010000048.1 GCA_958407995.1 uncultured Collinsella sp. | reverse complement strand
TGTTCGTGCGGAACTCATATCGAGTAAAGGTCCGGGGCCCCGCTACGGGGCAGCCAAGGTGATGTAGCTGAGATGCAGCATGCGGTCTGCTCACTCCTCGAAGTTCTTAGCGGAAATGAGTTGACTTGCAACAACGCTTTGCTTGTGATGACGGTTGAGCTGCAACATAGTTTTTATTGGACCTCGAACCCTATGCTCGATGTTCGCTTCGTTCATTGAGTTACCCTTTGCATGAGGCCGGGACATATCGTCCCGCCCACAGTTTCGCAGGCCGAAGGCCGAGAATGTTTGAGGACGGGATGATATGTCCCGGCCTCCCGGGAGAGTTACCTATGAACTACGCGAACATTAAGTATTTCGACATTGCTGATGGGGAAGGCGTTCGTACTTCTCTGTTTGTGAGTGGGTGCCGTCGTGGGTGCAAGAACTGCTTTAACTCTGTCGCGTGGGACTTTGCTGCGGGCGAGCCGTTCGATCGCGCCGTCGAGGACAAAATTATCGAGAGTCTCGATCATCCCTTTATCGATGGCTTGACGATTTTGGGCGGCGAGCCCATGGAGCCCGAGAATCAGGCGGGGCTTGTTGACTTTATTGAACGCGTGCGTGCGGCCTATCCTGCGGGGTCGGGAAAGACCATTTGGTGCTTTACTGGCGACGTACTCGAGGAGCTTATGCCGGGCGGTCGTCACCATACCGAGGTGACGGACCGTATCCTTGCCTGCCTCGACATGCTGGTGGACGGTCCGTTTGTTCAGGACCTGTACGATATCTCGTTGCGCTTTAGGGGCTCGAGTAATCAGCGCGTGATCGACATGAACGCCACGCGCGCTCGTGCTGCACGTGAGGGCGTTTCGCTTTGCGATGCTGTGGAGCTTTGGCGGGACGATCCGGTCTATTCGACCCATACTATGTAGCTTGCGGCCGATGCCGGAGGGCGTGGTACCATAGCGCGAACGCGAAATCGAAAAAAGTGAGGCCCAGATGGTCGATCAGGAAAAAGTCGAGACTGCCATTAAGCTGCTGCTTGAAGGTATAGGCGAGGACCCAACTCGTGAGGGCCTGCTGGAGACTCCGGCACGCGTCGCCCGTATGTATGGCGAGATTGCCGGCGGTATGGACCAGAGTGCCGAGGAGCATCTGTCCAAAACTTTTGCCGTCGCTTCGAACGACTTGGTTATCGAGCGCGACATCACGTTCTACTCGCTGTGCGAACATCATCTGCTGCCGTTTTATGGCAAGGCCGCCATTGGTTATATCCCCAACGGCCGTGTCGCAGGGCTCTCTAAGCTTGCCCGCACGGTTGAGGTCTACGCCCGTCGTCTGCAGCTGCAGGAGCAGCTGTGCGCACAGGTTGCCGATGCCCTCATGGAGTATCTCGCTCCCCAGGGAGCGATTGTGCTCATGGAGGCTGAGCATATGTGCATGACCATGCGCGGCGTGCAAAAGCCTGGCACCAAGACCGTGACGCTCGCTCGCCGCGGCGTCTTTGAGACCGATCCCGCGCTCGAGGAGCGGTTCTTTAGGATGCTGGGCCGTTAGCATGAGGGTCGTCAACGACTTTACATCGAAGACCGATGAGGGGACGCCGCGTCGCGGCTTCATGGCTTCGGGCCTGGCCCCCTTTGATGCCATGCCTCGCATTGATTACATTTGTGCCAACGGGCTGTTTCGGCGGCACCTGGGCAACATTGCGCAGTTGGAATCGGGGCGCATCTTCTGCCGCCACGGTATTGACCATCTGCTCGATGTCGCTCGCATTATGTGGATCAAGAATCTCGAGGAACAGCTCGAATTTGACCGCGAGGTCATCTACGCCACGGCACTTCTTCACGATATCGGCAAAGATGAACAGTATGAATCGGGTATATCCCATGATGTTGCAAGCGAACGCGTCGCTGATGCGATTCTCGGCGGCATGCCCGATGATGTGGCGTTTGAGCCGGCCGATGCCGCAGCCATTAAGACGGCCATTCTGGGCCATCGAAAGCTGCGCGTGAACAGCCAACCGCTTGAGCGTCTGCTCTATGCGGCCGATAAAGCGTCGCGCGCCTGCTTTGCATGCCCCGCGCGCAATGCTTGCAACTGGAGCGATGATAAAAAGAACCTGTCGATTCGCGTGTAGTTAGTTTGCGCGGTCGGGGTTCTAAACGAAGGAGACGATCGCGATGAGCAATAAGAAACTGCCCGAGAATGCAACCAAGACTGAAGGTGCCGAGCTCGCCCGCCGTGGAAGGGGCGAAATATCCACCGCAACGGCGGTACCCCACGTGAGCTATGACGATCTGCGCCATGCCGACCGCATCACCGTTGAAGGTCTCGAAGTCTTTGCCAACCACGGCGTGTATCCCGAGGAGAACGCGCTGGGCCAGAAGTTCATCGTGTCCTTGGTGCTCTATGCCGACCTGCGTGCAGCGGGGGAGCACGATAACCTGGACGCCTCGATTGACTATGGCTCGGTGTGCCACGATGTCGATGGCTATCTGCGCGAGCATACGTTTAAGCTCATCGAGGCTGCAGCCGAGGGTGTGGCCTCGATGCTGCTACGTCGTTACCCCCTGCTGCTTGGCGTGCGTGTTAAGCTCGATAAGCCTTGGGCGCCCGTCGGTCTTCCCCTGGCAAGCTGCGGTGTCGAGATCGAGCGCGTGCGCTAACCGACTCTAGAGCTCGTTGGCGGGCGGTTTTTTGAGCCGCTGCGACAGAGCCCTGTTGTTGGGGCAGTACGTGTCGAGCAGCGCGTGAAACCGCTGATTGTGGCTTGGCTCGAGCAAGTGGACGAGCTCGTGGGCGACAACCATGTCGAGGCATTCGACGGGGTAGGCGGCAAGTTCTCGTGCGATGCGAACGGCGCCGGATTTGGGCGTGCAGGAGCCCCAACGCGTTTTCATGCTGCGTACGGAAACGCGGGAAACGGCGACACCCATTGCGATTTCGTATGCGTGCACAATATCGCGCAGTGCCGATGTGACCTCGGACGTATAGAGCTGGTCAATATGGGCTTGGATCTCACTGGGCGTTAAGCCGTCGAGGGTCGCGTTCCACTTGGCCTGCGGACGTTCGTCTGGCTCGTCGGTACCCATAAAACTTGCGAAGGTAGCCTGCTTGGGCCGCGGTGCGGGTGGCTCAAAGTTGTGGTCGAGTGCATCCTGTACCGTGATGGGCTTGCCCCAAAGTGCAATGATCGAGTGGGGGCTGAGCGACTCCTGTGCCGTCGTCTGACGTTGCTCGCGCTGGGCAAGTCGGCTGATAATCCAGGCGCTGTTGCGCTTCACAAACGCTTCGATACGCTCGCGGCTGGCGCCGAGCGGCGCGCTGGCGTGGACCTCACCGCTCGATGAGACGCGTAGGTTGAAGTTCTTGACGCGCTTTTTGGTAACGACGACGGGGATGGGCGTCCCATCCGGTCGGGATACGGAAATCGTAAACTGCTGCGTCAAAAGCGGTCCTTCAGATTGGGGACGGGCCGGCATGCCGACCGTTCGGCATGCCGGCCCGCTCAAGGGATGTGAAATTAATAACGCTCAAAGAAGGCAAGCGCGTTGTCGCTGCAGAGCTTTTGCATCACGGTCTTGCCAAAGTGCTTGGAGAGCATGTTCTGGAACTCGGGCATCTTGCTGGCGTCGGAGAGGAAAGCGGGCACCGCGGCGCCGTCCCAGTCGCCGCCGAGCGCGATGACGTCCTCGCCGCCCAGGTCGAGCCAGTGCTCGATATGTGCCGCCAGCTGGTCGAAGGTGACGTCTGCGGCGGTCTTGTCGGTTGCGTCGTTGGAAAGGAACTCGCTGCAGTAGTTGAGGCCGACGATACCGCCCATGTCGCGAATGGTGCGGAACTGGTCGTCGGTGAGGTTGCGCTTGACGTCGCAAACCGCGCGGGAGTTGGAGTGGCTGGCGACGAAGGGGCGCGTGGCGTGGGCGACAACCTCGTCAAAGCACTCATCGTTGAGGTGGGAGACGTCGAGCACCATGCCGGCGTGCTCCATCTGCGTAAGCGCTTCGATGCCGGCGGCGGTGAGGCCGGCGTGGGTGTCGTGGCCGCTCGCGAGCGGTCCCTGCGCGTTCCAGCTGAGTGACGACATGAGCACGCCCAAGCTCTTGAGCACTTCGATCAGCGCGGGGTCCTCGGCAAAGAACGTGGCGTTTTCGATGGTGTGGATGCAAGCGACCTTGCCGTCCTTGAGCGCGGGGCGAATGTCTGCGGCGCTGCGCACGTTGACCATACGGTCGTGGTTGAGCATTGCCTGGCCGCTCATATGCGCCATGATCTGCGCCTGGAAGCGCGCGGCGTGGGCGGTGGGAATCTCGTCGGGGACAAACGTGGCGAAGCACTGTGCCCACGGCGTGTTGCCGATCTTTGCGAGCGAGATGGCGCAGGCGTTACCCTCGATGAGGTCGAAATCTTGCGGATGCGTCTCGTCGCCGGGGAAATAGCCGTCGGTGCCGGCGGTAAAGCGCAGGTCGAGATCGAGCGTGGCCCAGCCGATGCGGTCGGCGGTGTCGCAGTGTAGGTCAAATACGGGATATGCCATGGTTCCTCCGGTTGCAGCGTTTCTTTGCAAACTGTCTTTGAATTGTATGACTAGGGTATAGTTAGCGCCATATGTTCATGGCGGCCCACGTTGTGCGCCGCCCTTATCACGGAGGTTTCCATGTCCAACCAGGGCAAGAAGGTCAAGACTCATTATCGCGGCACGCTCGACGACGGCACGCAGTTCGATAGCTCCTACGATCGCGGCGAGCCGCTGGAGTTCACCTGCGGCGCCGGTCAGATGATCAAGGGCTTCGACGCCGCTGTTGTCGACATGCAGGTGGGCGAGAAGAAGACCGTGCACATCCCGGCTGCCGATGCCTACGGCGAGCACAATCCCGAGATGGTTATTACCTTCCCGGCCGAACAGGTTCCCAACATCGAGCAGATCGAGAAGGGCATGAAGCTTTTCCTGTCCACGCCGAGCGGTATGCCCGCCCCCGCCGTGGTCATCGACGTTACGCCCGAGGCCGTGACGCTCGACGCCAACCACGAGCTGGCCGGCAAGGACCTCAACTTTGATATCGAGCTCGTTGAGGTCGAGGGTTAGAGTATGCCCGAGCGCTTGGTTTCGACGACATGCTTGGGAAATCTCAACGATCCGTCCTATGAACTCCTGCTCCGCCGGAATTTGGGCGGCGTCTTTGAAGTTGACGAGCTACTGCTCGATTGGGACCAGGCTGACACGCGCGCGTTTGTGGGTGTGACGGAGCTGGGGCGCACGGTCGATGTTCGGCTGGATGCTGCCGACGGCGGTCGTCTTGTCGACGGCGATGTGCTTGTCATCGACCGTTCGGGCATGGTGCCCGTGGCGGTTGTCGTGCGCCTGCGCAGTGCCGAGGTTTATTTGGTCGAAGTCGACCGCATGGACCCGATTGCGCTCGCGCATGCGTGCTGGGAGATCGGCAATATGCACGCGCCGCTTTTCCGAGGCGATTCGGACGAGTATACCGTGCGCATGTATACGCCGGTGCAGCCTGTTTTGGGCCGCATGCTCCGGGGCGTCGAGGGCGTTTGGCTCTCGGTGGTTACCCGTGAACTCGATGCGGACCGGCGCTTTGCGTCGAGTGCGGCGGATGCCGTTGTGAGTATGGCTCCCGACTTTACGATCGTAAAAAAGGCGCGCGGTTAACGTGCGTATGAGTAAGACGGACTTTGAGAGGCAGCTATTCAAAGTCCGTCTTACTGTTGATGAGGTGCTTTGGGGGGAAAGCATATGGGTCTTGAGGGAATCAAGCTGATTGCATGCGATTTGGACGGCACGTTGCTGCATCCGGGGGAGCGCGAGCCGCGTTCCGAGGCCTTTGAGCTCATCGATGAACTGCATCGTCGCGGTATCGTGTTTATGCCGGCGAGCGGTCGTCAATATGCGAGCTTGCGCTATCTGTTTACCCCGGTGGCCGATGAGCTCGCCTATGTATGCGAGAACGGAGCCCTGGTGATGAGCGAGGGGCGTGCCGTTGTCAAGCGCTCCATGGAGCGTAGCCTTGCTATGGATATCGCGAATGCCGTGGTTGCGTATCCCCATGCCGACGTGACCCTTTCGTGTGAGGGACACCTCTACACCATGAGCGGCAACGATGCGTTCGTCGACCATTTGCGCTATGAGGTCCACTGCGATGTGGCGGTGGTCGACCGCCCCGAGGACATCGACGAGGACGTCATTAAGATTGCCTTCCAGACGCCCGAGGTGGATCAGCCGGCGGCCCTGGAGTATTTCGAGCGCCTCTTTAGCGACCGTGTTGACGTGATGACGTCGGGAACCGAATGGACGGACTTTATCGGTTTCGGTTCGGGCAAGGGCTCCGCGCTTGCCGATTACGGTCGTGCCCTGGGTATTTCGCCCGATGAGATGATGGCGTTTGGCGACAATGAGAACGATCGCGACATGCTCAACGTCGTGGGCCATCCCTATCTGATGGAGAGCTGCAATCCCTCTATGCGTGGCATTAACGACCGCGTCCGCTACGTGCGCACGGTCGAAGAAGAGCTGCGTCGTCTACTTGCTGAGTAGACATTTGGGACATGTCTAGGAATCTACTTTTTGCTGCAAAGTGCGGAAAGGTGGATTTTAAGGCATGTTCCAAACATCTACCGGCAGTCGGGGCAGAGACCCTCGAAGATGGTGTAGTGCGACGTGACGTGCCAGCCGATTTGCTCGGACGCTTTGGCGTCGAGCTGGGCATCGAAGGGGAGCGGTACGTCGATGACGCGGCTGCATGAGGTGCAGATGATATGTGCGTGCGGCTCGGTCGTGCGATCGAAGCGGCTGCCGCCCGGCGTCTTGATGGAGAGGATCTCGCCGGCGTCAGCCAAGAGATTGAGGTTGCGGTAGACCGTACCGCGGCTGATTTTGTCATCCTGCGCGCGCACGACGTTGTAGATTTCGTCGGCGGTGGGATGGTTATAGCTTTGGCGCACGGCGTCAAGAACCAGCTTTCGCTGCTTGTTATTCCTTCTTTGCACCGCCATGCGCCTCGCCTCTTTTCTATCAACGGTCGTAGGTAAATGATACCGTATTTAGCACACAATACTAATAATGAGGACTGAAACCGTCTTCATTGGCAAGTGGGGCTCGGACCTGGGCATCTACAAGGCGAAAACGCGTTCCCATGCGCTCGTAGGAGGCATGAAGCGCCTCGAGATGAGATAGGATGTCTGCCGGAGCTCCCTGTATCTCCATCTCGACTGAGCCGTCTTCCATGTTACGCACCCAGCCGGTGAGTGCGCGTGCCTGTGCGAGGTTGGTGTTGGTAAAGCGAAAACCAACGCCTTGGACTTGCCCCGCCCAGCGCAGGAAATAACGCAGGGGAGTGTCTTGAGTGGCCTCGTCGCTTGCAAGCACGGTAAGCCTGCGGCGCAGCTCGAGCTCGACGTTTGACGGTTTTTGAGGCTCTCGACTGCCGCCGGTGACGCTGGAGAAGAACGTATCGAAGAGGCCCATCGCTATGCCTGCTTGCCTGCGTCGGCCGGGAAGGTTATGCCGGCCTGCTGACGCACGGCATCCATGATGCGTAGTGAGACGAGCGTGACATCGCGGTAGTGGCCAAGCTCGTGGCGTCCCGCCGGGGTCTCCCAAATCTCTTCCTTAACGTTATCGATGCCATCGATGGCGGTGATAAAGTCTGTGAGTTCGTATTCCATAGTGTTGCTCGATTTGGGCAGGTCGAGCACGCGGCCGTTGTCGCCCTGTTCGCGCGGTGCCTCGGTCGCTGAGCCGCGTACGACATCGCCGCGATAGTCGATGCGGACGTTGCGGGGCGTGGACAGATGGTCGATCTGGATAGTGCCACGCTCGCCTTCGATCTGCGAGGGCAGCAGGTCATTCGTAATTTTGGAGTGCGCGAGCTCGACGGAGATGCGGCCACCGCCGTAGCTGGCGAGGATGGAACCGCAGCCGTCGATGGGGCCGTGCGTGAGCTGTCGCGTGGTGGGGTCGAGCAGAGTAGTCATGCTCGTAAGGCCGGAGGGCATGCCGAAAATCTCGACCATGGGCTCGACGGTGTAGACGCCAATGTCCATGAGGGAGCCCGAGGCCATGTGGCAGTCGAAGATATTGGTGGCGCGCCCCGCGAGAACCTCGTTGTAGCGCGAAGAATACTTGCCAAAGCGCAGTGAGGCGCGACGAATGGGCGCAATCTCGCCCAGGGCGTCCTCGACGGCGTGGAAAGCGGGGTCATGGAGCGGGCGCATGGCCTCGAGGGCCACGACACCTGCTGCCTCGGCAGCGCGGAAGACTTCCAGCGCCTGCGCTTCGGTGGCGCAGAAGGGTTTCTCGACGATGACATGCTTGCCACCGGCGATGCAGGCAAGGGCCTGCTCGTGGTGAAGTGCGTTAGGGCTGCCGATATAGACGGCGTCGACGTCGACGGCGGACGCAAGCTCGTCAAGTGCGGTGAAGTTACGCTCGCCGCCGTGTTCGGCGGTAAAGGCGGCGCCGCGCTCGGCATCGCGCGAGAGCGTGCCCACAAACGCGGCTTGGTCGTTGGCGTTGACGACTTGGATAAAGTCGTCGGTGATCATGGATGTGCCGATGGTCGCGATGCGCAGCATACGTCCCCCTTGCGTTGTTTGGTCTACAGGATGAGTGTAGCGCGTGGGGATATAAAGCTGCGCGAAAACGCTATTACAGGTCGCTCTCGTTAAAGCCGGTGTCGATATCGAGGTTGCTGCCGTCGGCCGCCGTGGTGGCGAGCTCATCGCAGCGCTCGTTGAGCTCGTGGCCGGCGTGGCCCTTAACCCAGATGAACTCCACCTTATGCTTGCTCTTTGCGGCAAGCAGGCGCTCCCACAGGTCACGGTTCTTAACGGGCTGCTTGTTGGCAGTTTTCCACCCGCGCTTTTTCCAGCCGTCGATCCAGTGTTTATTGAAAGCGTTGACGACGTACTGCGAATCGGAATGGACCTCGACCTCGCAGGGGCGGTTGAGCGCCTCGAGCGCCACGATGACCGCCATGAGTTCCATGCGGTTGTTGGTGGTCTTGGCGTAGCCGCGTGAAAGCTCGGAGGTGAAGGTCTTGCCGGCGGGGTTGGTGTATTTGAGTACGGCGCCGTAGCCGCCGCGTCCCGGATTTGATCGGGCCGAGCCGTCGGTATAGATGATGACCTTCACGGGCTTCCTTTCGTTGGGTACGTTTCGTGTGAGTGACCATTGTAGCGCCATGCCCGCCGGGGGCTAGCAATCTACGATTTCTACCCCGTCTTCCGACAGTTAGTTGGCATGGATGATGCGGTTGAGCTCGTCTAGGTATTGCTGCAAGAGGGGAGAGGGCTTGCGCTCGTCGTGCATGATATAGCCTACGTGCATCGTTGGGGCGTCTGCTAACGGGATCGATGCCATACCCCATTGCATTTCATTGGAGAGGGCACCGGTCGACAGGGTGTAGCCGTTCGACGTGATAAGTAAGTTGGTAAGTGTTCCGCGGTCCGAGATTCGTATGTTGCGGTCGCAAGGGATATAGCTAAAAGGTTCCTCGGCGTAATAGAAGGAGTTCGAGGTACCTTGCTCAAAGCTGTAGCGCGTATATGGTGTGAGGTCGGCAAGGGACAGCTGCGGGCGGCGGGCAAGCGGGTGGCGCTCGCTAACGAAGACGTGGACCGTCGCGTCGAATAGGGGATGGAAGCTCGCGCGCGCATCGGCAAAAGCCTTCTGCAGAACGCGGACGTTAAAGTCGTCCAGATAGAGGATGCCGATGTCGCTGCGAAACGCGCGGACGTCATCGATGATCTGCGATGTGGTGGTCTCGCGCATGATGAACTCGAACTTGCTGTCGCGGCAGCGCTCGACTACGTTGACAAAGGCCTCGACCGAAAAGGCGTAGTGCTGGGCGGAAATGGCGAGGCGGGCTTGCGGGGTACCGCCGTCCTCGTAGCGGGCCTCAAGCATGTCGGCCTGCTCTACGACCTGGCGTGCATAACCCAAAAGCTCGGTGCCGTCGTTGGTGAGTGCAACACCGCGGCTAGAGCGCGTAAAGATTTCGATATGAAGTTCCTGTTCCAGGCTTTTGACGGCGTTGGAGATATTGGACTGTGCGGTATAGAGGCGCTGGGCTGCGGCGTTGATCGAACCGGACTCTGCCACGGCGATCAAAAAGCGAAGCTGCTGGAGGGTCATCGGCGCCCGTCCTTTCGATAGTTATCTATAAAACAGATAACAAGTTAGCGCTTTTAAGTGATTGACCGACGGAAACAATGCTCGTACTATTCAAAACACACAAAGGCGGTAGGTAATTAAGCCAACCACGGAACCGGGATGCGAAAGGAGGCCTGCATATGAATTGCTTACCAAGACGAATGCCGGGCTCCTGTTTGCGCCCGTCGGCGTGATCAGGAGACAGCGACTTACTTCTCTCTTTTTATTTACTTTTGTTCGATCAAGGAGATCATCATGAGCCAGTTCATCAACAACCCCGAGCACACCTTTGGTTTCGATACCCTGCAGCTGCACGTTGGCCAGGAGAGTGCCGATCCTGCATCCGACTCCCGTGCCGTGCCTATCTACCAGACCACGAGCTATGTGTTCCGCAACTCCCAGCACGCCGCCGACCGCTTTGGTCTTGCCGACGCCGGAAACATCTACGGCCGTCTGACCAACTCCACCCAGGGCGTCTTCGAGGATCGTATCGCCGCGCTCGAGGGTGGCGTGGCAGGTCTAGCCGTCGCCTCCGGTGCTGCTGCCATCACCTATACCCTGCAGGCCCTTGCCCAGGCCGGTGACCATGTGGTTGCCCAGAAGACTATCTACGGTGGCTCCTACAACTTGCTGGAGCATACGCTCTCCCAGTTTGGCGTCGAGACCACCTTCGTCGATGCCCATAACCTGGAAGAGGTCGAGGGGGCCATCAAGGACAACACCACGGTCATCTATCTCGAGACGCTCGGCAACCCCAACTCCGACATCCCCAATATCGACGCCATCTCCGAGATCGCCAAGAAGCACGGTTTACCGGTTGTCGTCGACAACACCTTCGGCACCCCGTATCTGTTCCGTCCGCTGGAGCATGGTGCCAACATCGTCGTCCACTCCGCAACCAAGTTCATCGGCGGCCACGGCACCTCGCTGGGCGGTGTGATCGTCGACGGCGGTAACTTCGATTGGAAGGCGAGCGGCAAGTATGCGCAGATCGCCGAGCCCAACCCCTCCTACCATGGCGTCTCGTTTGCCGAGGCTGCCGGTCCCGCCGCCTTCGCAACCTATGTCCGCGCCATCCTGCTGCGTGACGAGGGCGCCTGCATCAGCCCGTTCAACGCCTGGGTTCTGCTCCAGGGCACCGAGACTCTGTCGCTGCGCGTTGACCGTCATGTCGAGAACACCAAGAAGGTCGTTGAGTTCCTGGCTGGTGACAGCCATGTTGCCAAGGTGAATCACCCGAGCCTGCCTGAGCACCCCGATCACGAGCTCTATCAGAAGTACTTCCCCCGTGGCGGTGCCTCGATCTTTACCTTTGAGATTAAGGGTGGCCAGGAGGCAGCTTGGAAGTTCATTGATCATCTGCAGGTGTTCTCGCTGCTCGCCAACGTGGCCGACGTCAAGTCGCTCGTCGTGCACCCGGCTACCACCACGCACTCCCAGCTGTCTGCCGAGGAGCTCGCCGAGCAGAACATCACGCCCTCAACGATCCGTCTTTCCATCGGTACCGAGAACGCCGAGGATATCATTTGGGACCTGAAGCAGGCCTTCGCCGCGCTGGACGAGTAAAGCGACTTGTGCAAGGACCCCTTGCGACTCGATAGGTATAACTGCATAAAATGCCTGCTCAAGGCGCCTGTGCGAACAATAGTTGCACAGGCGCCTTTTTTGCATAGAAAGGGCGCAAAAAACAGGGTTTTTGACACGCTTTATGCATTCGAGTTGTGGAAAACTCCTGTTGAGAGGATGTGAGTTTTACGCAATTGACGTGCGCCTTTTGAGTAAAACCGCAGGTCGCGATTTGCTCGGGGTACTATGCAGCGCGATCGAATCACACGCAGCTCAAACGCAGCAAAAACGCACTACGGAGGTTTCCAGCTACATGAGGATCGATTCACGAAAACCGAAAGCCGCCGCCCTTTCCGCCGCTCTGACCGTGGCACTTTTGGCGGGCGCCGGTGCAACTGATGCCCATGCCGCAACATTGTCCGATACGGTTGGATCTACGCCGTCCGAGACGACGCTGGTACAGCCCGTTGACTATCGCGGCGATGGTTATGGTTCCATGCAGGAGTGGAACGCCTCGATGGAGGCCAAGCGCGATTCCCTGGAGATGCGCGCTCAGATCATCATGAATATGTATGGCGACTATGCCACCGATGACGAGCGCGCTGTGCTGCAGGGCTGTATCGACGGCGCGGGTAGCCTGTTGACGATGGGGGAGGTCGACGCCAAGTCGACCGAGCTCGATGAGCTGCGCACTGCGCTTGAGGATGCCAAGCGCGAAGCGCTCGAGGCTGCCGCCGAGGCGGAGGCTGCCGAGGCTTCGTACTACAACGCCGGTTACACTCCGTCCTACGCGTCTGCCGCGTCCTGCACGAACGGATCGGGCCTGACGCGCTCTGCGGGTGTCAATAACTACAACGGGCGCCGCGAGACCTATTACAGCAGCAATGTGCTTTATCACTATCGCACGGGCGAATGGACTCAGGATTCTGAGGGCTTCTGGCGCGATTCCGACGGCTATTACGTTGTTGCCGCGGGCGATATGGCCCAGGGCTCGACCTTTACGGGCTCCAAGGGTGATTGCAAGGTCTATGACTCCGGCTGCGCTGCCGGAACCACCGACTACTACACCGGTTGGTAATTTTTCTGCATCACGGATATTTGGCGGACGGGTGTCTTTACCGAGCTTTAGGGCAACGTAAAGACGTCCGTTCTATGTATGCGCCTGAGCTAACAGAGCCCTTACCGTGACGGTACGTCGCGCATATGGGCGCGGGGCACACTAGTTCATGAGAAATAAGGTCTTTCTCTTGGAGGAAGTGGTCTTGTGAATGCTCGAGATATCGCCGTTGCCGCCGTCGCGTTGATGCTTGGCTGCCTTGGTCCCACGGCCGCGCTCGTCGCGGGCATGCAGGGGACATGCGGGGCTGCTCCTATCGTGGTCGGCGCGCTGATCGCGGCCGCGCTGCTGGGAAGTGCAGGTGTAGTCCTTTGTCGCGACGATGAGGACCAGGCGTCGGAGTCGCAGCTCTAACCGTTGTGAAGCTGATTTTTGACCAAAGATGAAAAAGGAAGCCGCCGCGAGGGGAGTGCCCCTTGCGGCGGCTTTGCCATTGGATCTGCTGGCTACAGTATGCCGAGCACTACCAGCTGCTTTCTATTTCGCGAATCCTCTGGTAGAGCCAATCGTTTTGCGGCACTTGGATATCGTGTTTGGCGGCCAGGCGGCAAATGGTGCCCGCGAACTCCTCGACTTCGGTTTTTCGTTGTGCGATGCGGTCCTGCGCCATCGAGGGCATACCGGCGGGGTCGATTCCCTCGATGAGGTGCACCATTTGCGTCAGGTCTGCCTCGGTCAGCTCAACGCCCCCGGCGTTGGCAACCGCAAGCGTCTCGCGCATGGCGGAGACAAAACAGCGGCGCTGCTCGGAGCCCGGCTCCGTGGCGCTTCCGTAGGTCCCGCCGTAGGCCATGCAGGTCTGGTTGATGCCGTCGTTGAGCATGAGTTTGGCCCACATGCGGTGCGCAATGTCGCTCTCGACGGTATGGGCGATGCCGCAGCGCGTATAGAGCTCGTCGATGGCGGTAACGGTTGCGGGCTTGGTGCCCGCTGCCGCGCCAAAGCGAATCTCGCCCGCATTGGTAAAGGTGAGCTCTCCGCTGAGGAACACGGCGTCCATGCCTTGGCAGATACCCAGGACGGTGTGCTCCCAGCCAAAGCGCTCGGCAATCTTTTGCTCGCTCGTAATGCCGTTGCACAGCGAGGCGATGAGCGT
>CATYJU010000047.1 GCA_958407995.1 uncultured Collinsella sp. | reverse complement strand
AACAACCGACTACAGGTCGATGTGCGATTCCTTGATCGGGAACGGCTCCGCGAAGTGGCACGCGCAGCAGTGGCCCGGTGCAACTTCCTTAAACTCGGGAAGCTTCTCAGAGCAGATGCCCTGCGCGATCGGGCAGCGCGTGTGGAAACGGCAGCCGGTCGGCGGATCCAGCGGTGACGGCGGATCGCCGGCGAGGATGATGCGCTTGCGGGTCTTCTGGATATCAGGATCGGGCACCGGCACGGCAGACAACAGCGACTGCGTGTACGGATGGTGCGGCTCACTATAGAGCGTCTTCCAGTCCGAAACCTCGACCATCTTACCCAGATACATAACGGCAACGCGATCAGAAATGTGCTGCACGACGGAGAGGTCGTGAGCAATGAAGAGATAAGCCGTACCGAACTTGTCCTGGAGCTCCTTAAGAAGGTTCAAAACCTGGGCCTGAATGGAAACGTCAAGTGCAGAGACAGGCTCGTCGCAGATGATCAGCTTGGGCTTCAGAGCGAACGCGCGGGCAATGCCGACACGCTGACGCTGACCGCCGGAGAACTCGTGCGGATAGCGGTTGATGTGCTCGGGGTTCAGACCGACGACGTCCAGCAGCTCGCGGACACGCTCAATACGCTCCTCCTTGGTGCCCACGCCGTGAATGGTCATGGGCTCGGAGACGATCTCGCCAATGGTCATACGAGGGTTCAGCGACGCATAAGGATCCTGGAAGATAAACTGCATCTCGCGACGCATGTCCTTGATCTCATGTTTGCTCATCTCGGCAACATCTTTGCCCTGGAAGAACACCTTACCGGCGGTCGGCTTGGTCAAGCGCATGATGGTGCGACCCGTCGTGGACTTACCGCAACCAGACTCACCAACCAGACCAAAGGTCTCGCCAGGATAAATCTCAAAAGAGATGTCATTTACAGCAGAGACGACACGCTTGGAAAAACGCTTGGCGAACATGCCGGACTCAGCGGGGAACTCCTTAGAGAGGTGTTCGACCTTCAGCAACGGAGTACGCTCGTTGGTATCTGCCATTACGCCTCGCCTCCCTTCTTGGAATCCTTGCGCGTACGGGACGTCTCAGGAGCGTTCTTGAGAAACTCGGGGTCACCGGAGTAGTGGCACGCAGAGTAATGACCAGACTCGGTGACAACGCGCTCGGGGCGCTGCTTGCGGCACTTATCGGTCGCATAGGGACAACGAGGCGAGAACACGCAGCCCTCGGGCAGGTTCATGAGCGAAGGCGGGTTGCCGTGAATCGGCGTAAGCGGCTTCTTCTCTTCGATGGCCTGCTCCGGGATGGAGCGGATAAGGCCCCAGGTGTAGGGGTGGCGGCTCTCGTAGAAGATTTCCTCAGCAGTACCGAACTCGACGGGACGGCCGGCGTACATAACCATGATCTTGTCGGCCATGTCGGCGACGACGCCCAGGTCATGGGTAATCATGATGATGGCATTGCCGTTCTTCTCCTGCATTTCCTGCATGAGCTCGATAATCTGAGCCTGAATGGTAACGTCCAGAGCCGTCGTGGGCTCGTCGGCAATCAGAATATCGGGATCGCAGGCAAGAGCCATGGCAATCATGACGCGCTGACGCATACCGCCAGAGAACTGGTGCGGATACTCATTGACGCGCTTCTCGGGCTCGGGAATACCAACGAGGTCCAAAAGCTCGGTGGCACGCTTGAGCGCCTCCTGCTTGGAGTAGCCACGGTGCAGACGAAGGCCCTCGCCCACCTGCTTGCCGATCTTATAAACCGGGTTCAAGGAGGTCATAGGATCCTGGAAGATCATCGCGATATCGTTGCCACGAATGTGCTGCATCTCTTCCTCGGTCATCTCGAGGATGGAGCGGCCGCGATAGCGAACGTCACCGCCCTCGATCTTTCCCGGAGGCATCGAGATAAGGCCCATGATGGTCATGGCGGTCACGGACTTACCGGAGCCGGATTCACCGACGACTCCCAGGGTCTCGCCGCGATCGAGCGTGTAGGAGACACCGTCGACAGCGCGAACGACGCCATCCTCGGTGTGGAAATACATCTTAAGGTCATCGACCTCGAGCAGATGCTGGCCCTCGGGAACCGGCTGATCCTTCAGGTCCACATAGTTCTTGTTCTTCTTCATCCTTATGCGTCCTTCATCTTGACGTCGAGGGCGTCGCGCAGACCGTCACCCAGCAGGGTGAAGGCGAGCACCGTCGAGAGAATTGCCAGACCGGGCATGATCATCATCCAGGGAGCGGTCAGAAGATACTGCTGACCGTCCTGAATCATGGAGCCCCACGAAGGCGTAGGCGGAATAACGCCCATGCCGAGGAAGGACAGAGCGGACTCGGTCAGAATGGCGCCACCAATGTTCATGGTTGCGTAGACCACGATAGAGGCGACGGAGTTCGGGAAGATGTGACGCACGACGATACGAGCATCGGATGCACCCATCGCGCGCGCAGCGTCAACATAGTCGTTTTCCTTGACCGTCAAGATTGCAGAGCGGAAGACGCGCGCAATCGAAGGCCAGCCGAGAATACCGATGGCGATAAAGACGTTCTGAAGACCACGGCCGATAACGGCGATCATGGCGACAACGAACAGCACGTACGGGAACGCCAGGAAGATGTCCGCACAGCGCATGATGATCGTATCCCAGATGCCGCCGTAGAAACCCGCCAGAGCACCCATGACCAGACCGATCAGCGTGGAGATCGCGGTGGCCATAATGCCGACGGACAGCGAAACACGTGCACCATAGATAACGCGGACGAGAATGTCACGACCTAGGGCGTCGGTGCCAAACGGGTGCTCGGCACACGGAGCCAGCAGCGACGTCTGAGCCATGGTGGTCGAGTCGGAAGCCGTCGGCGAACCGAGCCAGGGCTTAGCCCACAGATCTGCGGTCAAGGCAACCACAACGACGATGATGATCCAGCAGACACCGATAACGGCGAGCTTGTTCTTACGAAGACGCTTAAAAGCGTCGCCCCACAGCGTGCGGGACTTGGCGGGAGCAGATGCGGCCTTGGTGGCGGTAGCCTGCTCCTGAGACTGAGAATCAGTTTCCTGCATGAGACGTACCTCCCTTAGGCCTTATCCGACGGACCGCCAAGGCGGATGCGCGGGTCGAGGAATGCATAGCTAATGTCGACGAGCAGGTTGATCACCATAACGACGACGACGATGAGCGTAACGCCGCCCATAACGATGGGCCAGTCACGCATGCTAATGGCGCGATAGACCTCATAGCCGATACCGGGCCAGTTAAAGACCGTCTCGGTCAGGATGGCGCCCGAAAGCATGCCACCAAAGTCGACACCAATATAGGTAACGACGGGGATGAGTGCATTCTTAAGCGCATGCTTAACGATGATCGCGCGATTGGAGAGACCCTTCGCCTTTGCCGTACGGATGTAATCCTGGTTCATGACGTCAAGCAGCTGCGAGCGCATAATGCGGGCGGCATAAGCGGTCGAAACCGAAGCCAGCGTAATGGTCGGAAGCACATAGTGCATCCAATCCTGATACTGAGAGCTGGAACCGCCGGCACCCGAAATCGGCATGGAGAATGCACCGCCCGTGGCGTCCTTGAGAATGACGCCAAAGAACAGCTGCAGCAACATACCGAGCCAGAAAGCTGGGACGGCAACGAGAATCGACGTGGTGAGCGTTACCAAAATATCCCAGAAGGAATAACGCTTAACCGCCGAAATGATACCCGCACCAATACCCATGATTGCCTCGAGCACGATGGCGCACGCGGCAAGTTTGACCGTATACGGATACTTCTGGGCAAAGATTTCCGTAACCGGCAGCTTGCGCTGATACGAATTGCCCAGATCACCATGAAGCAGGCCGTTCATGTAATACAAGTAACGGTCCACGAGCGACGTTTGAACGGGGTCGCCGTTCTCGTCAAGGATCGCGTTGCCGTCCTCGTCCGACTGGACCAGGTGATAGCGGACGCGAAGCTGAAGCTCCACCTCGGGGGACAGAGCCTTGTCTCCACCGATCAGCTTGATCGGATCTCCCGGCACGATATTCTGGAGGGCGAACAGAATCAGCGTAACGCCCAAAAACACCGGGATGAACTGAAGCACACGTTTAACGATGTACTTACCCATACCACTCCCCTATCTAGGGATTAACCTAAATGGGATGCCGATCGCCAGACCGGCATCCCAAAATTACCATCAGCCAGTTTACCCCAGGTTAGGGAGAACTGTATGTTTCCCATGAGGTCTACGTAAATACTTGACCCTCACGGAAGCTGCAAACTCTTAGGCGAGCTCAGCGGTACCCAGCTCGGCATGCTTCTGCGGATCGACATAGAGGTGCTTGATGCGATCGGAGCCGACGATGGTGTGCGTGTAGAACATAATCGGGATGACCGGGCAGTCGGCAGCGACCATTGCGTCGGCCTCCTGCATCTTAGCGACGCGCTCCTCGTCGTCAACAATAGTACGAGCCTCGTCGACCTTGGCGTCGAACTCGGGGTTGTTGTAACCAGAGCGGTTATCGCCACCGAGGGAGTCGGAGTGGAACAGCGGATACAGGAAGTTGTCCATGATCGGGTAGTCGGCAATCCAACCCAGACGACCGAACTGATAGTTAAAGTTCTGATACTGCTCGAGCAGGGCAGACCACTCAGGGGTATCGGAGACAGCGGTAACGCCAACCTTGGCGAGGTCGCCGATGATGGACTCCATGATCTCCTTGTGACCGCCGTCCTGGTTGTAGGAAAGGGTCACGCTAATGCCACGATCCCCGTTAGCGCCAGCGGGAGCAACCTTGTCGAGGTACTCGTTAGCCTTGTCGACATCGTAGGCGCAGAACTCCCATGCGCCCTCCTTGTAGCCATCGATGCCCGGAGGAACAATGCCGTCGGCAGGGGTACGGGTACCCTTATAGATGGTCTTGCAGATGGCCTCACGGTTGATGGCCAGGGAGATGCCCCTGCGCAGGTCGGCGTTGTTGAACGGCTCGGCCGTGGTGTTGCAGGTCAGATAGTACGTGGAAGGCTCGGCGCCGAGCAGCATGCGCTCGCCGTCACCCATGGTGTAGCCGTCCTTGGACACGCCGCGATCCTTCTTGGCGGCATCGATCTGAGCGACGGGAACGTCGCAGACATCGAGGTTACCGGCCTGGAACTCCTTGTAAGCGGTCTCCATGTCCTTGATGACCTGGAAGTGGATGCCATCGATCTTGGCCTTGTCGCCATAGTAATCGTCGAACTTCTTGACGTTGATCTCCTGGCCATCCTCCCACTTGCCGTCCATCATGAACGGGCCGTTACCGACCGGGGCAAGATAGAAGCTCTTGACATCGGACTCGGCGCACTCGGGAACCGGGGCCAGAGCCGGATGAGAGGCAACGAAGGGGAAGTCAGCGTAAGCGGAAGACAGCTTGACGACGAGGGTCTCATCGTCGGGGCAGGTAACACCGCTGAGCTCGGTGGCGTTACCGGCAAGCAGATCGTCATAGCCCTCGACCATGGAAAGGTGATAGGAGACCTCGGAAGGGCCGTACTCGGTAGCGATGGCCGACTTGGTGTTGACCAGACGCTCCCAACCGAGCTTGAAGGACTTGGAGGTAACGTCGTCACCGTTGTGGAACTTGGCCTTCTTGATCTTGAAGGTAAACTCGGTGGCGTCGTCGTTGGCCTCAAAGGACTCGCAAGCCAGCGGAACGATCTCGCCCTTCTCGGCGTCATAAGAGGTCAGAGCGTCAAAGAGCTGATACTCGACCTGAGTGCCCTGGTCCTCCTGGACGTTGTAGGGGTCGATGCAGACCGGGTTGTTGATGTAGAAGTTCAGCGTCGAACCGGACTCAGAACCGGAAGCGTCGCCGCCCTTCTTGCCGCATGCGGCAAGAAAAGCCATGGAGCTCGCAGCGAGGGTGCCGCCAACAAAGGCGCGACGACCCATAACGGGCTGGTGGAACATAGAATCAGCCATGCCATCCTCCTTATGAGATAGGACAAAGAAATGTTCAGTCGGATATATGTCGAGACAATCCGATCCGAACCATCAAAACGCCGCCCGCTGCTATGGCTGGTTATGCACAACGGACCAACGTTTTGCAATACAGTAGCGCATTTTATGCACGATTTGGGGCTAATTCCGGTTAACGGTCGAGAATTTCTTTAGTTGGGCGAAGTATGTGGGGATATTTTGACTCTGTTACAAATATGTAAACAAAAAGGGTCCCGCACTTGCGGAACCCTTTTCAAGTATTTATGTGGCTCGAGCTTAGTAGCCCACGATGCCCTGCGGGAAGAAGAACATGCACAGCACGACGCACGCAGCAAACACGACAGCCATGATGACGGTCAGACGATCGAGGTTCTGCTCCATGACGCCCGTGGCAGAGCTGGAGTTATACAGCGAGCTAGCGATCATATCCGAAACGCCGGTGCCCTTACCGGAATGCATCAGGACGAGAATCGTCAGCGCCACGGCAGAGACAGCCCAAACGACAAACAGAAGAATCTGGAACGGACCCATAGATAAGCTCCTTAATAGAACAGTTTAAACTCCAGTACTGTACCACAATCCCCCGCTCTCCCCTACCTGCCACTCAAGGACGGGGTGGAAATGGCAGAAATACCAAAAAGGGGGTTGTCCGGTTGTGGACAACCCCCTTACTAGAAAACGGTATTTGTTTTCTCTTAGGCCTCGGTGGCGAGCACGCGACCCGTCATCTCGGCGGAAGGCTCAATACCAGCCATGGTGAGCATAGTCGGAGCGATATCGGAAAGACGGCCGTCCTCGATACCGGTGAGCTTGGCCTTCTCATCAACGATGATGAACGGCACACGGTTGGTGGTGTGAGCCGTGAACGGATGCTTGGAACCGTCGGAAGCAACGTCAAACATGTGGTCGGCGTTGCCGTGGTCGGCGGTGATCAGCGCAAAGCCACCCTTGGCGAGAATCGCCGGGACAACCTTGGACAAGGCATCGTCAACAGCCTCGACGGCCTTAACGGCGGCATCGAAGACACCGGTGTGACCAACCATGTCGCAGTTCGCGAAGTTCACGATGTAGAAATCAGCGCGATCCTCGTTAATAGCGGCGACGAGCTTCTCGGTAACCTCGGGAGCGCTCATCTCAGGCTGCAGATCGTAGGTAGCGACCTTGGGGGAAGCGACGAGCACGCGCTCCTCGCCCTCCTTGGGCTCCTCGATGCCGCCGTTGAGGAAGAACGTCACGTGGGCGTACTTCTCGGTCTCGGCGGTGTGCAGCTGCTTCAGGCCGTTGGCGGCGATAACGTCGGCCAGGACGTTCTCGGGGAACGTCTTGGGGAAGGCGACCTCGACGTCAAACGTCGGATCGTACTCGGTCATCGTCACAAAGTGCGAAAGCTTGATCTGCTCGCGCTCAAAGCCGTCGAACTCCTTGTCCGTGAACACGCGGGTCATCTGACGAGCGCGGTCGGGACGGAAGTTGAAGAAGATGGCCGCGTCGCCCTCGTGGATGCCCTCGTTGTGGGCAGCGAAGGGCTCGACGAACTCGTCGCCGCGCGGATCCTTCTCGTAGTAGGCCTTGATACCGGCAACAGGGTCGACATCGGCATCGGACGCGTTGACCATGACGTCGTAGGCGCGCTGGATGCGCTCCCAACGATTATCGCGGTCCATAGCCCAATAGCGGCCAGAAACAGTGGCGACGCGAGCGTCGCAACCGGTCTCCTCGGAGATCTTAGCCAGGAAGGCGCAGAACTCACTCATGTAGCCAGCGCCGGACTGCGGGTCGACGTCGCGGCCATCCATGAAGGCGTGGACGCGAACGGTCTTGACACCGTGCTCGGCAGCCATCTTGACCAGAGCCTCGACGTGGTTCATGTGGGAGTGAACGCCGCCAGGGCTCATAAGGCCCATGAGGTGAAGAGTCTTGCCGTCAGCCTTGACGTCGTCCATAGCCTTGACGAAAACCTCGTTCTTGGCGATGGAGCCGTCCTTGATGGCATTGTTGATGCGCGAAAGCTCCTGGAACACGATGCGGCCGGCACCGATGTTGAGGTGGCCCACCTCGGAGTTACCCATCTGGCCATCGGGAAGACCCACGTCCTCGCCCGAAGCGCCGAGCGTGGTGTGGGGGTACTTCTCATACAGGCTGTCAAGGAAGGGCGTCTTGGCGGCAGCGACGGCGTTCTCGCCATCGGCCGGAGCCAGGCCGCAGCCGTCCATGATAATCAGGAGTGCAGGAAGATGACGCTGTGCCATATGTCCTACTCGCCTGCCTTGACGACCATAGAAGCGAAGTCGGCAGCCTTGAGCGAAGCGCCGCCCACAAGGGCGCCGTCAACGTCGGGCTTGGCGACGAGCTCGGCAATGTTGCCGGGCTTGGCAGAGCCACCATAGAGAACGCGGATGCCGTTAGCGAGCTCCTCGCCGAACATCTCCTTGAGGGTCTCACGGATAGCGCCGCAGACCTCCTGAGCGTCCTCGGCGGTAGCGGTCTTGCCGGTGCCGATGGCCCAGATGGGCTCGTAGGCGACAACGACCTGCTTGGGGCAGGTGATCTCAAGACCAGCAAGGCCAGCCTTGACCTGGTTCACGACGTGCTCGACATAGGTGCCAGCCTCGCGGACCTCGAGGGACTCGCCGCAGCAGAAGACGGGAACAAGACCGGCGGCAACGAGGGCCTTGGCCTTCTTGTTCTGATCCTCATCGGTCTCGTGGAAGTAATCACGACGCTCGGAGTGACCGATGATGCAGTAGGTGCAGCCAGCGGACTTGAGCATGTCGCAAGAGGACTCACCGGTGAAGGCACCCTTGGCCTCCCAGTACACGTTCTGTGCACCGAGGGCGATGGGGGCAGCCTGAATGCGGTCATGAACCGTGGTGATGTCGATGGTCGGAGGGCAGACGAGCACCTCGACGCCAGCCGGAACCTCGGGCAGAGCCTGAGCCAGCTCGTCGGCGAGCTTGGCGGCCTCGGCGACGTCGTTGTTCATCTTCCAGTTACCAGCGATAAGAAGGGTGCGATTAGGCATCGAGAAGCGCCTCCACTCCGGGCAGGGCCTTACCCTCGACGAGCTCCATGGAAGCGCCACCACCGGTGGAGATCCAGCTCATCTTGTCGGCCAGGTTGAACTTGTTGACAGCTGCGACAGAGTCGCCACCGCCGATGATCGAGGTGCAGTCGGCCTCGGCGACAGCCTCGGCGATAGCCTGGGTGCCGTGAGCGAAGTTGTCGAACTCGAAGACGCCCATGGGGCCGTTCCAGAACACGGTCTTGGCGCCCTTGACGGCCTCGGCGTAAAGCTCCTCGGTCTTGGGGCCGATGTCCATGCCCTCACGATCGTCGGGAATAGCGTCGGAAGCGACAACCTCGGGAACAGCGTCCTCGCCAAAGTGATCGGCAACGCGGTTGTCGATGGGGAGCAGGATCTTGACGCCCTTCTCCTCGGCCTTCTTGAGCATCTCGCCAGCGCGCTCGACCCAGTCCTCTTCCTTGAGGGACTGACCGACGGTCAGGCCCTGAGCCAGGAAGAAGGTGTAGGCCATGCCGCCACCGATGATCAGGGTGTCAGCGGAGTCGATGAGGTGATCGAGAACGCCGATCTTGGAGGAAACCTTGGAACCGCCGACGATAGCGACGAAGGGGCGCTCGGGCTCGGCGAAGATGCCGGTCAGCGTGTCGACCTCCTTCTCAAGCAGGAAGCCAGCGACGGCAGGCAGGTAAGCGGCGGGGCCCACGACGGAACCCTGGGCACGGTGGGCGGTGCCGAAGGCATCGAGAACAAAGACGTCACCATAGGAAGCGAGCTTCTTGGCGATCTCGGGATCGTTCTTCTTCTCACGCTTATCGAAGCGGACGTTCTCGAGAACGAGAACCTTGCCCGGCTCGACGGCGGCGACAGCCTCGGCAGCCTTCTCGCCGTAAGTGTCGGCGACAAAGGCAACGTCGAGACCAGAGAGCTCGGCGAGCTTCTTGGCGACAGGCTCGAGGGACAGCTCGGGCTGGAAGCCGGTGCCATCGGGACGGCCGAGGTGGCTCATGAGGATGACGCGAGCGTTGTGCTCAACGAGATAGTTGATGGTGGGCAGGGCAGCCTTGATACGGGTGGTGTCGCCAACGACGCCATCCTTGATAGGCACGTTGAAGTCAACGCGGACGAGAACGCGCTTGCCGTCGACATCGATGTCGCGGACGGTCTTCTTGGTAAAGGCCATGTTTGCTTCTACCTTTCGTACGTGTCTGCCTCCCATTACGGCAGACGATTTCCTATAAAAAGGGCGCGACCCTAGGGTGTAAGCCCTATGAGGCCGCGCCCTTCTTTAGACGCTCAACGAGCTATTCGCTAAAAGCTAAATTAAGCAACGAACTTCTCGAAGTACTTGATGGTGCGGACCATCTGAGAGGTGTAGGAGTTCTCGTTGTCGTACCAAGAGGTGACCTGAACGAGGGTCTGGCCGTTGCCGAGGTCAGAGCACATGGTCTGAGTGGCGTCGAAGATGGAGCCGTGGGTCTCGCCGACGATGTCGCGGGAGACGATCTGGTCCTCGTTGTAGGCGAAGGTCTCGGGGATGGTCTCGGCGTAGGCCTTCATGGCAGCGTTGACCTCGTCGACGGTGACCTTCTTGTCAACGACGGCGTAGAGGTTGGTCAGCGAGCCGGTCGGCGTCGGGACGCGCTGGGCGGCACCGATGAGCTTGCCGTTGAGCTCGGGGAGAACCAGGCCGATGGCCTTGGCAGCGCCCGTGGTGTTCGGGACGATGTTCTCGGAGCAGGCGCGGGAGCGACGGAAGTTGCCCTTGCGCTGCGGGCCGTCGAGCGGCATCTGGTCGCCGGTGAAGGCGTGGATGGTGGTCATGATGCCGGACACGATGGGAGCGAAGTCGTTCAGACCCTTGGCCATCGGGGCGAGGCAGTTGGTGGTGCAGGAAGCAGCGGAGATGATGTTGTCCTCAGCGGTCAGCGTCTCATGGTTGACGTTGTACACGATGGTGGGCAGATCGCTGCCGGCCGGAGCGGAGATGACGACCTTCTTGGCGCCAGCGTTGATGTGGGCCTGAGCCTTAGCCTTGCTGGTGTAGAAGCCGGTGCACTCGAGAACGACGTCGACGTCAAGGTCGCCCCAAGGCAGGTTGTTAGCGTCGGCCTCCTTGTAGATCTTGATCTCCTTGCCGTCAACGGTGATGGAATCCTCGCCAGCAACGACCTCGTGATCGCGAGCGTAGTTGCCCTGCGTGGAGTCGTACTTCAGCAGGTAAGCGAGCATATCGGGAGAGGTGAGGTCGTTGATAGCGACGATCTCGGAGCCCTCATGACCGAACATCTGACGGAAAGCCAGACGACCGATGCGACCGAAGCCGTTAATAGCAACCTTTACTGCCATTGTGTCTCCTTTCGTAAGGCCCCCGCGAGCTACAGCGCCCGCCGTTGAGGCCCACAAACTAACCACTCGCCTAATATACCTTTTTTTTGACTTGAATTTCACGAGAATGCTCGAAATTGAAAATCAAATTTACGTTAAAACGTTTTAAAGACTAAAATAGCAGCTAAATCCGTATATAAGTCGATACTTCAAACTACCTGTTTGCTTCAATGAGCTTTTCAAGCCTCAAAACGCGATGGTACAGGGCAGACTTCGACAAGGGAGGGTCAGCCATCTCCCCCAAATCACGCAGCGACAGATCGGGATAGCGCTCGCGCAGGTCGCAAAAGACCGCCAAGGCATCCGGAAGCGCATCGCGAAGGCCACGCTGCTCGAGCTCATCGATAAGCGCAAGCTGATGTTGGGCAGCACCGGCGCTTCTGGTCTGGTTGGCGAGCTCGGCATTCACGCGACGGTTCACATCGTTCTTAACCAACTTGACCGCGCGCGCCTCCTCAATCTCGGCAACGCTGCGCTTGGCACCAATCAGCTTTAATAGATGCTCGATTTCCTCGGCGCTCTTAATGTACACGGCATATGACCCCCGCCGTGCATTAACACGAGCATGGACCCCAATCTGCTCCAACAGATCGCAAAGTTCCTTGGCATATTGCTCGCCCTGCACAGCAATCTCCAAATGAAAATCGCCGCGTGGATCGGCCACGAAGCCGCCCGCGATGAGCGCGCCGCGGATATAGGCAAGTCTACAGCAAGGACGGGCGACAATGTGACGCGGCACACCTGCGACGAGCCCTCCCCTACGGTCGAGAATGCCCAGCAGCACCAGAGCCTTATCCAAATCGGGCTGATCAGGCAAGGTGATGAGGTAGTTTCGAACCTTATGCAAGACAGATTTGCGGACGGTGAACTCCGTTTTGAGCTTAAGGATACGATGCGTCAGCGTGATCATCGTGCGCGCGACGGCTCCCGTCTCAGTCGCAACCGTCAAACGATACCGCCCAGAGCCGGTAAGCGAGAGCGTACCACTCACACGCGTGAGGGCGGCAAGCGTCGACAAGTCGCAGTATTCACATTCGGGTTCGCAGCGCGCAAGCTCGTCGCGCACCTCAGCGGTAAACGACATGCAGGCCTATGCCTTCGTGTTGGCGCGCGACAGGTCGCGGTGGGAGATGCTCACATGATACTGAGCGCCTTCCAGGTAACGGGCCGTGGCCTCGGCAATGGCAACGCTGCGGTGCTGGCCGCCCGTGCAGCCGATGGCGATAGAAAGCTGCGGCTTACCCTCCGCGATATAGCCCGGCATCACCGTATCGAGCAGCTGTGTCCAAGCCTTCCAAAACTCCTGCGTCTTGGGATGGTCCAGAACAAAATCGGAGACCTTTTTATCGAGACCGGTCATCGTGCGCATCTCGGGATCGTAGAACGGATTAGGCAGGAAGCGGACGTCGATCATAATGTCCGCCTCGACGGGCATGCCGTGCTTAAAGCCAAACGAGAACACGTGGACGTCCATGAGCTGCTGGTCGGACAGCTCGGAAAATGCCATACGTAGCTTGTTGCGCAGCGCAGAGGTGCGCAGACGGCTCGTGTCGATAATCATATCGGCTCGGTCGCGCACGCCCTGCAGCTGAAGGCGCTCGCGCTGAATGGCATCGGCCGTAGTCTCCCCCGGCTTGGCAATGGGATGACGGCGGCGATTTTCGCTGTAGCGACGAATCAGCACCTCGTCAGACGCCTCCAGGAACACAATGTCGCAGCTCATCTCGCGCTCCTCGAGTGCGGCAACGGCATCGAGCAGCTCGTCAAACAGTCCCTGGCTACGCAAATCGCAGGTGACGGCAAGATGCCTGCCCACGCCCGTATTGATGCCGACGAGCTCGGCAAGCTGGGCGATGAGACGCGGAGGCAGGTTATCGATGCAAAAATAGCCCATGTCCTCGAACACGTGCATGGCCTGTGTGCGGCCCGATCCGGACATTCCGGTGATGATGACGATATCGGGTATGCGCTCCGAGCGCTCCGCCGCATCCATGGCATCTCCCTTTTGCATGTGCTGCCTCCCGAAAACAAGCGCGGGACCCAGCAACCCGGATCCCGCGCGGTCAATTGCCTATATTGAGTATACCGCCCCGAGCGGATACGAGGCCTGTCTTACGCCTCAAGCGCAGCCTTGAACCAACTCGTAATACTCGTGGGGTGCGTGATGGCGGTGCCGACGACAACGGCCCAGGCGCCAGCATCGATCGCGGCGCGAGCCTCCTCGGGCGTGTGCACGCGGCCCTCGCAGATGATGGGAAGACCGGGGAATTCCTCGGTCGCCTGACGCAGGAGCGGCAGATCGGGGCCATCGGCCATGGTACAGTCGATGGCGGCGACGCCGTGAGAAAGCGTGGTGGATACCAGGTCGAAGCCCATATCAACCGCACGGCGAATGTCCTCGATGGTGGCGCAATCCGCCATCAGGAGCACACCCTCCTCGTGCAGCGGGCGGAAGGTATCCTCGACCGTCTTGCCATCGGGGCGCGGACGATCGGTGGCGTCGATCGCCACGATATCGGCACCGGCAGCAACGCAGGCGCGAGCGTGACGCAGCGTCGGCGTGATGTAAACGCCCTCGTGCCCATCCTTCCACAGGCCGATGACGGGAACCTCACAGCGACCCTTAATGGCGGCAATGTCGGCAAGGCCCTGGCAGCGAATGGCGGC
>CATYJU010000046.1 GCA_958407995.1 uncultured Collinsella sp. | reverse complement strand
ACTTGCAGCGACGGACCTCAGGACGCTCTTACACCACGTCTACGCGCGCCACCATTTTAATGTTTTGGAAGCCATCGAATCGCGTCTATAGGGGGTTAGATAAATTGATTTTGAGCCCATTTTCGCTCAGAACAGGCCGAAAAATATGACACCTCTTTTGCAACAGTACTCATATTTGGCATTTTTTGCCCACAGGGTCCAAAACCATGCTCCAAAACACAAAAGGAGGGGCCTCGTAAGGCCCCTCCTTAGGAAAGGGAATCGATTTATTCCACAGCCGTAGATTAATCCTAGCCGCTACTCCATCATGTCGAGGACGGAGGGGCGAAGCTCGTTCTCAGCAGCCTCGGGATCGGTTTCGCGCAGGCGGTTGATGTAGCGGTTGTACCACATCACGGCAAGGCCCAGGAAGACAACCACGCCGCCGACGTTGTAGACCAGCGTCAGCCACAGCGGCTGATCGAGCGGAATGGTGCCGCAGATAAGCACGAAGCAGAAGACCACAAGCAGGAATGCAGCAATGACCAGGCCAAAGGTGCGCGAACCCATGCGGAAGCCACGGGGAGCAGCGTCGAAGTTCTTGCGCAACATAAAGTAGGCAAGCAGGATCAGCAGCGGCGGGAGCAGAGCGGTGGCAGCCGTCATGTTGGTGACGATCATGAGCAGGTCGTCGAGGTTACCGGAGCCCAGGGCCGGGATGATCAGGATGGGGACGACGATGGCGAACTGCAGCCAGGCAGCGCGGGCGGGAATGCCGTGCTCGTTGAGCTCGACGATCTTGCTACCAAAGACACCCTTGGGGATCTCGGTGAAGAAAACCTTGATGGGAGCAGAGGTCCACATCATGAGGGAGCCCAGCGTGGCGGCGAGAAGGATCAAGCCGATGGCGCGCGTAGACACTTCCATGGGAATGCCAAAGTGGGCAAAGACAGCGCCGAATACGTCGAAGATACCGGTGGAGATGGCAACGCCGCCCTCGGGGATGAACAGGTTAACCAGCAGCGAAGCGCCTGCATACAGAAGGCCGATGGTCAGACCGGCGATAACGACGGTGCGCACGAAGGCCTTGACGCCACCCTTAAGGTCGTTAAGGAACACGCCGACAGACTCAGCGCCGCCAACGCCCTGGATGATCCAGGCAAGCGTACCGAAGAAGCCCCACGCAGTTGCGAAGTTGCTCATGTCGGGAGCCATGTTAGCGGGAGTAGGAGCCGTAGCGAACTCAACGCCGCCAAAGGCAGCAGCCAGGGACAGCAGGATGAACACGGCGGTCAGGCCGAGAGCCGCGGTCGAACCGAAGGAGGAAATGGAGCCGATCCACTTAGCGCCCTTGGTCGAAACCCACGTGGCGATAGCAAAGACAACGATCTCGATAATGGTGATCCACAGCTGCGAAAGCTCGGCGTTGGCACCAAAGAACACGTAGCTCGCGTAGATGATGACGTTGGGCAGGACGGACGCAAAGAAGAACAGGTTAACGAACCAGTAGCTAAATGCCGTCAGGAACGCCCAGCGACCACCCATCGAGGTCTTAACCCATGCGTACACGCCCGACTCGGAGTCCTTGTTAAGGCCGACGAACTCGGCGGTAACCAGGGTATAGGGGACAAAGTACAAAAGCGTGGCGAAGAAGAACGACGGCGCGGCTGCTAAGCCGATGGCCGCGTTGTTGTTGATGATGTTCTTGATACCGAACACGGCGGCGACCGTCATGCCCAGCAGAGCGAACGAACCAATCGTTCCTCGTTTTTCAGAGCTCATAAGCCCTCCCAATCATCTATTAAATGTCATCTAAACCCGTCCGAGCTGCAAGTGCAAACACGGACGGCGCACCTGCTAAGGGGAATGGGGAAAAGGGAGTCAACAAAGCCATCCCCCCTTAACGGCGCGAAGCAAACGTCCAGGCGGACGAATACTACTTGTTGGGGAAGGAATAACCTTCGACCGTCACGTGCAGTACCACGACGCGGGGATCCGCGGCATCGGCCACGACACGGTAGGCCTCGTCAATTTCGACGACGGCAACGCCGCCGGCGGGAATCGTCACGGTCTCCCCCGCCCCCTCAAAGCGCTCGCGATCATCGATATCGCTGTAAGCGCGGGTGCAGGTGAGGCCTGCCTTGGGGGCAACCTCGACGGTCAGGTCGCCGTCGAGCGGAGCGAGCACGGCATGGTAGCGACGGTGACCGACCAGGTCGGCGGTTGCGGCCTCGCGGGCATAGACCCACCAGTACACCAGCGAGTCGCCGATGGAGTACGCCACATCGTGCTGCAGTTCAGAAACGCCGTCGAGCGCCTGGCCGGTACGCATCCACTTCTTGACGGACTTCATCTGAGCGTCGAAATCGGCGCGCGAGTTAAAGACATGCATGGCTTATGCCTCCTTAATGGGTGCCAGCGCCTGAGCCAAATCGGCAGACGTCAGCGGTCGCAGGGACACCTCAAAGCTGAAGCTCTCAAAACGGGTGCGATAGGAATCGAGCACCTCGGAACCCCAAGAGTTCGAGCCAAGGCCGAGCAGCTGGTCGTTGATGTTAACCGTGACCGTGTCGCCCGGAACAAGGTCGTAGACGTGCTTGGCATTATCAATAGCCTCGCAGCTATAGGGCCATGCCGAGAACGAGAACGGGTTGGAAGCGGCGTCGGCCGGACGAGTCACCAGCACGCCATCACCGTGGCTAGAGCGCAGGGCAACCCAGCGGGTACCCTCGCGGTTGGCACAGTCCTGAGGCATAACGTAGGGCGTGAACATGTCGTCGACCGTAGTGCGGTAATGACCGACCGGGTTGGCACGCAGCGAGTCCGGATAGTTCTCGCCCGGGCCGTGGCCATACCACTCGACGGCACGATCGCAACCGGGAACCTCAAAGGAGATGCCGATGCGCGGGATAATATCCGAATAGTCGCCGTAGGGCTCGCCGGAAACCTTGAGGTCGACGCGGCCACTCGGAAGCACGGTATAGACGAGCTCGACGCGCATGCCGAACGCGCGGACGGGAGGAGCGATACGCTGGCTCACGGTAACGACGACCGCATTGCCGTCCTGCTTCCAAGAAACCTTGCGGGTGGACGTCTGCATTACATCGATGAAGTTATCCTTCCACAGGGAGTCGTACTCCTGAGCGTGGTTATCGACGAGCGGATGCCAAAAACCAACCTGGGGACCAGAGGCCATGACGTCACGGCCGGATGCCTTCCACTTGCTCACGGTGCCGTTTACCTTGCTGAAGGTCAGCTCGCCGTTGAGGGAGTGAATGCGAATCTCCTGCTCGGTCTCCTCGACCGTAAGCTCAGGACGAGCTGGGGCGGCGATGGCCGGCGCCGGATGGTTTGCGATGGCAAACTGGTTTGCGCCCAGTTGGAACATCGGCTCGCACCAGACGTGAGCGGCCATGGTGTAGGCGCGCACAGTCAGCAGGGTCTCGCCTACCGCGGCCTCGTGAATCACCAGCGGAAGCTGGACGGACTCACCGGGGGCAACCGCACCGGGCATGAGCGTCTTGCGGCAGACCACGTCGCCGTCCACCAGGGTCTCCGCCGACAGGCAAACATCCTCGAGGGTGGTAAACCAGCGCTTGTTGGTGACAGTCAGCTCGCCCGCCTCGGCGTCATAAGCCATGCGAACCGGGCAGATGACCTGGCCGTACTCGGTAAGGCCCGGGCTCGGCTGCTGCCAGGGGAACACCATGCCATCGATGCAGAAGTTGCTGTTGTTGGGGTAATCGCCGTTGTCGCCGCCATACATATCGTAGGCAATGCCGTCCTCGGTCACAGCAGCCAGACCGTGGTCGCACCATTCCCAGATAAACTGGCCTTGGATGCAATCCCAGCGATCGAAGACCTCCTGATACTCGGACAGGCCTCCGGGGCCGTTGCCCATGGAGTGACCGTACTCGCAATTGATGCGCGGCTTGGGGAACGGATGCTCACCAAAGTCGTTCATCTGCGACACACGGGAGTACATCGTGGAAATGACGTCGACGGTATCGGCGTTGCGGTCCTCCTCGTAGTGGACCGGACGACCATCGAGCTCGTGAGCCTTGGCGTACATCGCGCGGATGTTGCAGCCATAGCCGCTCTCGTTGCCCAGCGACCACATGATGATGCACGCGTGGTTGCGCTCCTGCATCACCAGGCGCTCAATACGGTCGACGTAGGCCGGCTCCCATGCCGGGTCGTCGGTAACCAGGGCGATGTTGCCGATATTCTCGAAGCCGTGGCTCTCCATATCGGTCTCGGCGACCAGCATGATGCCATACTCATCACACAGCTCGTAGAAGCGCGGGTCATTGGCATAGTGAGAGGTGCGCACTGCGTTGATGTTGTGCTGCTTCATGAGCTCCAGGTCGCGGCGTATGCGATCGAGGCCCACGGCGCGGCCCTTGTGATCGTCGTGATCGTGGCGGTTGACGCCATGCATTTTAAAGTAAGTGCCGTTGAGGTAGATATGATTGCCCTCGACCGTCACCTCGGCAAGACCCTGGCGATGCGGGACGTACTCGCTCACCTTGTCGTCGTCGTAGACCTCAAACGTAAGATCGTAGAGGAAGGGGTCCTCGGGATTCCAGAAGTGGGCATCGGTCACGCTGCACTCGGCATGGCTGTCGACGCACTCACCCGTAGCCACCACGTTCTCGCCATCGCTGAGCGTAAACACAACGCGGGAAGCGCCCTCGGCAACCGTATCGAGCGTGATCAGAGCGGCATCGCCCTCGCGGTGCGTGCGGAACCTAAAGTCGACCAGGTGCGCGGCGGGACGCTGCATAAGGTACACATCGCGGAAGATGCCCGAGGCCCACCACATGTCCTGATCCTCGATGTAGCTGCCATCGCTGTACTGCAGGACCTTGACCGCAAACAGGTTGTCGCCCTCGACGAGCGCGTCGGTCACGTCGAACTCGGCAGACAGGCGCGAACCCTTGGTCATGCCGATATACTGACCGTTGACGTACAGCTCGCCATAGCTCTCGATGCCGTCGAAGCGAATGATCTCGCGAGCGCCGGCAGGAACGGCGGGAAGGTTGACGATGCGCTGGTAGACGCCCGTGGGGTCGTCGGAGGGAACGAACGGCTGATCAACCGGGAACGGGAAACCCTCGTCGGTGTAGGCAAGGTTGCCATAGCCGTCCACCTGCCACAGGTGCGGAACCTCCACGTGATCCCACTCGGGCTTGTACGTGGAGAGTTCCTCGTTGGAGACGGCAGCGGGGCCCTCAAAGAGGCGGAACTGCCACGAGCCGGACAGCTGGACAAACCCGCGCGACAGCTCGCGGCTGTACGTTGCAGCGAGATCGGCGGTCTCGTAACCCATAAAGTACGCATGGGGTGCCAGGCGGTTCCTGTGGGTGAGCGCTTGGTTTTCCCAATCGTTAATGGCGTCCATGGTGATGCTCCTTCATCATCGTAGTGATTCTTGTGCAACCGGTTGTCCTTATCTTACGGGCGATGCAAAATACTGTGCAACCGGTTGTCCGCTGAACGGTCGATTTGGCCGGGTTAACGGTGCAACCGGTTGTACAATCGCAACACTTATGTCACCCTGAGTATCGAAACTCAGCACAAGACATCGTTCTTAAGCTCGTAGGCAACCTCCACGCCCGCTGATATCTCACCCACACGAGACGTATTCGATTTCGGCTTGGTTGCAAAACGACACCGGTCACCGGATATCATGAACGCTGTTCAGGCGCACTATAGTAAGCTGTATCCGCACTAGCCCGTATCAGTGACAACATCGACCGCATTTTCCAGGAGACGCCATGACACAACCAGTTCGCACCGCACCTACGCTTGCCGAGGTTGCCGCAGCTGCCGGCGTGTCGCGCTCCACGGCATCGCGCGCCCTCAACGATTCGCCCCGCATTAGCGAGGAAACCAAAAAGCGCGTCCGCGCGGCGGCCAAGGAAGTCAATTTTGTCCCCAACGCTCGTGGCCGAGCGCTCGCTGTCGGGCGCACGGAAATCATCGCCGTGCTCGTGACCGAGCCTCTGAGTGAACTCTTCAGCGACCCCACCTATAGCGAGTTTTTGAGCGGCATTACCGAGGAACTGTCGGAGTCGTCCTATCTGCCCGTTATCTTGCAGGCGTCTTCTACGCATGAGCGCAACCGCGCACGCGAGCACTTTGAGCGCCGCTCGTTCGACGCCGTGATCGACGTCTCTCCCTACAAAGGCAGCGAGCTGCTCGAGGTGCTGCGCGAGCTGGGCGTACCCACCGTGTTGTGCGGCCAGCTCGAGGGCCACCCCTATCGCGATGTGTTCTCGACGGTCTACTCTGACGACGAAGAGGGCGGACGCTTTGCGGCACTCGCCATGAAGGGGCGCGGCCGCAAAGATATCGTCGCCGTGTTGGGACCGCAAGACAACCCCGCTGTTGTCGACCGCCTGCGCGGCTACCGCGCCGTCTTGGGCGAAGACCTCCCAGACGCAAACGTTATCTATACCGGCTGGAACAGCGGAGACGGCTATCAGGCCATGCACCTGATTCTCGCGCGCAAGATTGCTTTCGATGGCGTGCTCTGCGGATCGGACCGTATCGCGGCTGGCGTCATCACCGCACTCAACGAGGCAGGCCTATCCGTTCCTGCGGACGTTTCTGTCGTCGGCTTCGACGATCACGAGATTGCGACGCGCTGCGTCCCCGCGCTCACGACCGTCCGCCAGCCCCTGCGCGAAGAAGGCCACATGGCCGCCAACATTGCGCTCGACATGATCAAGGGTGCCGAGCCTACCACCTCCGTGATGCACATGCAGCTGATCCAGAGAGACTCGCTATAAGAAACTGGGGCAGGCTTTCTGCCAGACAGTTGTTGCGGAAAGCCTGCCCCGTTTTGAGCGCTCATTCTGGGGCACAGTTTCCGTTAGACAGCTCAACCGGAAACTGTGCCCCATTATTTTGCCGAATTCTGGGTCGCGCTTTCCCAGAGGACCCCCCTTGGGAAAGCGCGACCCGTTCTGGACGCAAATTCCGGGTTGTAGTTTCCCGGCGCACGACGGCAAGCCTCCAAACCATGACGTCACGACATAAAAAACGAGGGAAGGCACGTGTCCTTCCCTCGTTACAGGCAATATGTAGCCGCTTCCCTACATCAGGCGCAGACTGACGTCCTTGAGCTGGGCGCCGCTAACGGCACTCGGAGCGCCCGACATAAGGTCGGAGCCGCTGGCCGTCTTAGGGAACGCCATGACGTCGCGGATGGAGTCGGAACCGGTGAGCAGCATGCACACGCGGTCCAGGCCCAGAGCGAAACCGCCCATCGGGGGCGCACCAAACTTGAGGGCCTCCATGAGGAAGCCAAACTGAGACTCGGCGCGCTCCTCGGTAAAGCCCAGGAGCTTGAGCATGGACATCTGCATCTCGGCGTTGTGGATACGCATACCGCCACCGCCGGCCTCAAAGCCGTCCATGACAAAGTCGTAGGTGCACGAACCGGCCGCCAGCGGATCGGCCTCGATCTTGGCGATGTCGGTCTCGGTCGGCAGGGTAAAGGGCTGATGCTCGGCAGCATAGGCCTTGCGGTCCTCGTCCCAATGGAACAGCGGGAAATTGACGACCCACAGGAAGTCGTGGCCCTCGCGCTTGATCTCGAGTGCGTTGGCCATGTGCGAACGCATGCCGCCCAGGATCTCGTCGGAGAGCAGGCGCGGGCCGGCGGCGAACATCACAAGGTCGCCGGGCTCGACGTCCATGCGCTCGCGCAGAGCGGCCATCTCCTCGTCCGAGAAGAACTTGACGATGGGGCTGTTGATGGAGCCGTCCTCGCGGAAGGCGATCCATGCCAGGCCCTTGGCGCCAAACGTGGAGGCCACGCCGGCGAGCTTATCGATCTTGGCACGTGCCCAGGCACCGGCGCCCTTGGCGTTGATGGCCTTGACGACGGAGCCCTCCTCGTTTGCGGCAGTCGCAAAGACCTTGAACTTGGAGTGGGCAAAGATGTCGGTCAGGTCGACCAGGTGCATGCCATAGCGGGTATCGGGCTTGTCGGAGCCATAGGTGTCCATGGCATCCCAGTAGTTCATACGACGCAGCGGCGTGGGCATCTCGACACCCATGCGGCCGAAGGCATCGGCAAGAACCTCTTCGAGCGCGCTCATGACATCGTTCTGGTCCACGAAGGACATCTCGATATCGACCTGGGTGAACTCGGGCTGACGGTCGGCACGCAGGTCCTCGTCGCGGAAGCACTTGGCAACCTGGTAGTAGCGCTCAACGCCACCAACCATGAGCAGCTGCTTCAGAAGCTGCGGGGACTGCGGCAGGGCGTAGAAGTTGCCCGGCTGGATGCGGCTGGGAACGATGAAGTCGCGGGCGCCCTCGGGCGTAGACTTAAACAGGGAGGGCGTCTCGACCTCCATGAACTCACGGTTGTGCAGTGCCTCGCGAATGGCAAAGGTAAAGTCGGAGCGCAGCTTGAGGTTGGCCATCATCTCGGGACGGCGGAGATCCAGATAGCGATAGCGCAGACGGGTGTCCTCGCTGGTCTCGATGCCGTCCTCGATCTGGAACGGCGGGGTGACGGACGTGTTGAGCACCTCGGCGTGGTCGGTCAGGACCTCGATCTCGCCGGTCGCGAGCTTGGTGTTGGTGGTCTCCTCGCCACGGGCGCGCACGACGCCGTGGATCTTGATGGGCCACTCGGGACGCATGGTCTCGGCGATCTTAAAGGCATCGCCATCGGAGTGCTCGGGGTCGAAGGTGAGCTGCGTGATGCCCTCGCGGTCGCGAAGGTCGCAGAAGATAAGGCCGCCGTGGTCGCGGCGACGGCTCACCCAACCGGTGAGGGTGACCTCTTCGCCCACGTTCTCGAAGCGAAGCTCGCCGCAGGTACGGGTGTGCATGGAATGCTCATCGATGGGACGGGTCTGGCTCATACCAGTGATCCTCCTTTATGGATCTGTGCCGCCCCGTGTCGTTCCGGGCGGCGTCGTACAGATTTGCCCAGCCTGCGTAAACCGCGCAGCCGGACATGGCGTTCTATCTTATCGCACCCACGTCGATGTACCGCGAAAAAGTAACTCTTGCCCAAAGACTTGACGGAGACGAAACAATTGACGCACCGCGGCCGTCGCCCAGGCGCGCCGCGTGCGACAATGTGCCCCAATACAACTGCACTCGGAAAGGCCCACCATGACTGCACGCCTCATCGTTATGGATATCGACTCCACGCTCATCAACCAGGAGGTCATCGACCTGTTGGGCGAGGAGGCCGGCGTAGGCGAGCAAGTGGCGAAGATCACCGAGCGCGCCATGCGCGGCGAGCTCGACTTTAAGCAGGCGCTCGAGGAACGCGTGGGGCTGCTTGCCGGCTTGGACGAGAGCGTGTTCGAGCGCACCTTTGAGCGCGTGACGTTTACCCCCGGCGCGCTGGAGCTTGTGCGCTCGGCGCACAGCAAGGGCTGGAAGGTCGGCGTGGTAAGCGGCGGCTTCCATGAGGTGGCCGACAAAATCGTGGCCGCCGCGGGCATCGATTTTTGCCTGGCTAACCGCCTGGAGGTCGTGGACGGCAAGCTCACCGGTAAGCTGGCGGCAGACATCGTGACCAAGGAATCCAAGCTCATCCGGCTGCTGGATTGGGCAGTCGAGTGCGGTGTCGATATGGCCCACACCGTCGCGATCGGCGACGGCGCCAACGACATCCCCATGATTCAGGCCGCGGGTACAGGCATCGCGTTTTGCGCCAAGCCCAAGACGCGCGAAGCCGCCCCGTTTGCCATCGACGAGCGCAACCTGATGCTCGCCATGGACATCATCCTGCGTGACTAGCCGATCCGTCTAACAATTAAATCAGTCTGTCCCATAGTTTCCGAACAATTTTGTCCTAGTGTTCGGAAAAATACCTTTTGAGTGCTAGACTTTGCGCCGTCGAAGGGAACATATATGGATAAGCGAGATCTTGAGCAGCTGCTGAGCGATATTGCCGGCGGATCAGTCACCCCTGCCGATGCCCTTACGCGCATCCAGACGGCTCCGACCGCCGATCTGGGTTTTGCGCAGCTCGATCTTTCGCGCGGGGTGCGCCAGGGAGCCGGCGAGGTTGTCTACGGCGCCGGTAAAACCGCCGAGCAGATTGCCGCCATTATCGAAGCGCTGCACGATGCCGGCCAGGAGCGCATCCTGGTCACGCGCCTGGACGCCGAAAAGGCAGACCGCACCTCGGAGCTCCTCGACAACGGCATCGACCTGGGATATGTCCCGGACGCACAGCTCGCCCTCGTGGGAGGCAAGCCCTCCCCCACCGGCAACGGACGCATCGTCGTCGCCTGCGCCGGCACGAGCGACCTGCCCGTCGCCGAGGAAGCCGCATTGACGGCCGAGTTCTATGGCAACGAGGTCGACCGCCTCTACGACGTGGGTGTCGCCGGCCTGCACCGTCTGCTCGCGCATGCCGAGGAGCTTGCCCAGGCACAGGCGGTCATCGCCATTGCCGGCATGGAGGGCGCACTGGCGAGCGTTGTCGGCGGCCTGGTGAGCTGTCCGGTCATCGCCGTTCCCACCAGCGTGGGTTACGGCGCGAGCTTTGGCGGCGTGGCCGCGCTACTCGCCATGCTCAACTCCTGCGCCAGCGGCGTTTCGGTCGTCAATATCGACAACGGCTTTGGTGCCGCCTACCAGGCAAGTCTTATCAACCATCTGAGCGCCGGCACACCCCGCGCCCGTTAAGGAGCATTCCATGTCCAACCATCAGCATACGCTTATCATCGACGGCACCTCGGGCATCAGCGGCGATATGACCGTCGCGGCCCTGCTCGACCTGGGCGCCAGCGAGGAACACCTGCGCGAACAGCTCGCCACGCTGCCGGTCGACGGCTTTTCGATCGCCGTCACGCGTGCAAACAAGCATGGCATCGACGCCTGCGATTTCGACGTCCAGCTTGCAGAGGAGCTCGAGAACCATGATCACGATATGGCCTGGCTCTACGGTAACGAAACGGCTGCAGAGCACACGCACGAGCACCACCATCATGACCATCACGAGCACGAACACGAGCACACGCACGAACATGACCATGAGGCCCACGGCCATGGCCACGAGGGCCATCATCACGCCCACCACCATCACCACCGTTCTTTGGCGGACGTCACCGCCATCATCGACGGCTCGCAGCTAAGCGATGGCGCTAAGCGTCGTGCGCTCGCCATCTTTACCGCGCTCGCCGCCGCCGAGGCCAAGGCCCACGGCAAAACGCCCGAGACCGTCATGTTCCACGAGGTGGGCGCCGTCGACTCCATCGTCGACGTCTGCTCTGTCGCCATCTGCCTCGACGACCTAGGTATTGAGGACATCGTGGTCGAGTCGCTTTCCGAGGGCCACGGCACCATTCGCTGCGCCCACGGCCTCATGCCCATTCCCGTCCCCGCTGTCGTCAACCTGTGTCAGGCGGGCAATATCGCCCTCACGCCTGCACCGGTCGCCGGCGAGCTCGTGACGCCCACGGGCGCCGCCATCGTCACCGCGCTGCGTACGTCCGACCAACTGCCCTCACGCTACTGCATCGAAGCCGTCGGCTACGGCGCCGGCAAGCGCCCCTACGAGGGTTGCTCCGGCACGCTCCGCTGCCTGCTCGTTCACGCGGACGCATAGCCATGGATGCCCGCAAGGCAAAAAGCCGCACTGCCATCGTTACGGCGTTCTCCGAGCTACTGCGCGAAGAGGACTACGGCAAGATCACCGTCGGCGATATCATCGCTCGCGCCCACGTAGGTCGGGCCACGTTCTACGGCCTCTTCAAAAGCAAAGATGACCTGCTCGCTGAGCTCGTGCGCGATATCTGCACCCATGCCCTCGACGATGACGGTACGCCCCTCGACGACCCACTCGTACAGGTCGAGCATATCCTCAACAACCTCTGGGAGCGCCGCCAGGGCGTTCGAGCCCTCGTAGCCGGCGCCGGCTCACGCGTCTTCGCCGACAGCCTCCGCAAGACCATCATGTCGCGCGCAGCCGAAACCGTCCCTACCGACCCAAACGGCCCCGCCGCCACCATGGACCGAAGCTTCCTACTACACCACATAGCCTCAAGCTTTGTAGGAATGGTCCAATGGTGGGCCTGGCACAATTTCCAAGCAGATAAAGCCGACGTAGCCAAAGACTACCTCTCAGCCATAAAGCCCCTCTTCACCTAAGTAAACCCCTCATCCCAAAGTTCCGCCCTCATCTCAAAGCCCCGCCCCAACCCAAAGCACAATCCATCCCAAAGTATCGACAACAGCCCAACGCCCCTACCAGTAACAAGCCCCTCCCATCCAAATTCAGATATATATATGTTAGGTTGCTTATACGAACGCAACAAAGACCCCGCAGCTGGCCGCATGGGGTAACTTCCCAGCGCATTCCGCAGGACGCAAAAAGGCTCGCCGCACGAAGTGCGCAGCGAGCCTTTTTGCATGTCCGAGGACGCGCTGGGAAGTTACCCCATGCGGACGGCGGACAACTATGTAGCCTCAGACTAGAACATGCCCAAGAAACCGTGCACAAACAGTGCAGCCAGAGCGGCGCCGACAAACGGAGCGATGCCAGGAACAAGCAGACCGTACTTCCAGTTGTTGTCAGCCTTGTTCTTGATCGGCAGCACCTGATAGGCCATGCGAGGACCAAGGTCACGGGCTTGGTTCATGGCGAAGCCGGTGATGCCGCCCATGCCCATGCCAACGGCCCAAACGATCAGGCCGACGCAGATAGCGAGCATCAGGACGTTCTCGCCGGCGCGGCTAGCGGCAGCAAGGATGGCGCTGATGAACACAAAGGTGCAGATAGCCTCGCAGAAGAAATTACGGGCATAGTTCGTACCCTCGGTGGTGGGGTTGGTCGAGAAGATATTGCGCTGGGCAATGGGATCGACGACGCCATCGGAAGCCTTGAACTCATCGGCATACATAAGCCAAGCGATTACGGCGCCCACAAAGCCGCCGAGCATATCGGCAATCATGAAGGGGATGCAGCTGCTCCACGGCACCAGGCCTACGATGCACTGGGCAAGCACCATAGCCGGGTTCATGCACACGGCGCCGCCAAAGACAAACAGGCAGACCGAGATGCCAAAAGACCAAGTGGTGATGGCAAACATGTGGCCGGAGCCCTGATACTTGGTGCCCTTAAGCACGGTATCGCAGTGCACGCCCACGCCAAAGATGATCATGAGGGCCGTTGCGCCGAATTCGCAGAGGAGTTTGGTAAGCATAAAACCTTATCTTTCTTGTCGGTTATAAACGATTCGTTTAGGCCGCGCGCTAGTGCTGAGCGACAACAACGCCCAGGCCATCGGGAATAACGGCCACCTTGGCATCGGCACCCTTCATCTCAAAGGCGAGCTTGAGCGCCTCCTCGAGGGTGTTGACCGGCGTCATGTGCATATCCTTGATCATCTGGTGATCGCACAGGTCGGTGACCATGATCACAGGGTGATGCGCCAGGATGCGGGCAAAGATCTGGCTCGTCCACTGGTCGGGCAGGGTCTCGTCCTTAGGACGGTCGATACAGGCGCGCTCAAACTCTGCCGGATCGTTGTCGGCGATGTTGTGATAGAAGCCCTCGCCGCCGTGACCGTCGGCACAACCGGCGACGTCGATGATCACACCGCCCTCGGGAAGCGTGGCCTCGGCAGAGCACATGCCCTTCACGGCCTGGTAGATGTTCTGGTCGAGCGGGTAGCCGCCGTTGGTGGTGATGGCAATCTCGCACTCGACGGGCTCAACGCCGGCAAGGCTCTTCACGAACTCGCAGCCAGCCTCGTGCGCCTTGTGGATATCGCCGGCAAAGGAGCCGATGACCTCGTGCTTGCCGTTGAGCACCACGTTAAGCACAAAGGCAAGGTGAGCCATCTCGGCGGCAGCAAACATGTCCTCGCTCACGTGGTTGTGGCACAGGTTGCCGGCACGCGAGTGGGAATCATTCACAAACTGACCGTTGTGGTTGTACATGATGGTCTTGTAGCTGGCGATGCCAGGCAGGACGGACTTGCGGCTACCAGAGAAACCGGCAAAGAAGTGCGGCTCAATAAAGCCCTCGGCAAGCAGCAGATCGCAATCGGCGGCAATCTTGTTGATGATGCACTCGCCACCAGAAGGCAGGGTGCCGATCTTTTTCATCATGCTGTCGTCAGTCGCGACGTGCATAACGATTTCCTCGTTGGCAACGATCTCCTCGCCGTACTTGTTGACGAGTTCCTCATGCGTCGACGGACGATGCATACCCGTAGCAACCAAAATGCGCACGCGAGCCTCGGGCGCAGCGGAATGGATGTGATGCAGCAGAATAGGCATCGTCACACGCGAGGGAACGGGACGCGTATGGTCGGAGCTAATGATGACGATATCCTTCTTGCCAGCACAAAGCTCCTCGAGCGACGGCGAGCCATAAGGGTTGGCAAGCGACTCCTCTACCAGCTCTTCCTGCGATTTCGTGGTCTTAAACTCGTTTTGATGACCTTCCATCACACCCGCGAAGTTCTTATCCTCGAGCTCCAGATGCAACGTCTTGTGGTCAAACGGCAGTTCACATTCAAACAATGACGAGCGCCCTCTTCCTTTTCAACTGACACACTAGATAAACCGTTGGAAGGATACGCCGCTCACCGAAAAACACCACCGTCCACCGACTCATTAACACAACGTTCATATTTGACCCACAACAAAACGGCCGCGACCCCAAACGGGACCGCGGCCGCCTGTCAAAGACACTATAGACAGGATGATTTACGCAGCGCCGAGGCAAACATCTAGTCCGAGACGTACGCACGTAAGCCATTTTGCATAAATTCATTAATTAATTGCATAAGATGGCGCATGGATTTCTGGCCATAACTGGGTAGTACCCTCCGGAGCGTGCATTTTTGCGAGTATTCAGCATCGCGGGATAAGATTTTGGTGCCAAAAATCTTTCAAAAGGTAGATAGTCCTCATGACTCGACCCATCTGGATAGCATGCGGCGAGAAACCAGCCATATATGATCGTCGCCAAAGCCCAATCGTCGTGCAAAAGCATCAACAAAGGCAGCGAAAGCCGGCTATGGCCTTATGCATCAATCTTTGGCTGCTGAAAACTCCGTTTTTTGCACGTCGCCCCAAGCACCACCCTCACCCAGCGGCTGATCCGCCGAAGACCGGACATCGCAGGGCCCGTCATCAGTTTACTTTTAGGCACACTCCGCAGGACGCAAGAAGCCCTCGCCGCACCCCACATTAGGCGCGAAGCGTACTTTAGTCCCTTCAGCCCCAATCCCTGAAGACCGAGGACGAAGGGACCCGACGGGTTTCCCTCTGAATGCATTCCGCAGCACGAAGCCCTTTCCAAACGCGCGAAGCGCGCCATTAATTCCCCCAGCAGTAATCCACTGAAGACCGGACATCGCAGGGCCCGCCATTAGTTTACTTTTAGGCACACTCCGCAGGACGCAAGAAGCCCTCGCCGCACGAAGTGCGCAGCGAGGGCTTCTTGCATGTCCGAGGACGTGCCTAAAAGTAAACTAATGGCGGGCCCGGACGACTACAGGGCTATCGATTACC
>CATYJU010000045.1 GCA_958407995.1 uncultured Collinsella sp. | reverse complement strand
TATATAGATACGCCCGGCACCGTGTATCTAGAGGTTTTCGTTGACAGCCCCCAAGGTTGCATCGTATTATCTTTTTCGTTCGCGGGGGCGGCGGTCCAAAAGACCAAAGGACCTGCGGATACTTGAACGATTGGGAGTTTGCCCGAGTGGTTAATGGGGACGGGCTGTAAACCCGTTGGCTCTGCCTACATAGGTTCGAATCCTATAGCTCCCACCCGTCAAGTGCCTGTATAGCTCAGTCGGTAGAGCACTTCGTTGGTAACGAAGAGGTCACCAGTTCAAGTCTGGTTGCAGGCTCCATCCGGCGGTGTAGCTCAGTTGGTTAGAGCACACGGTTCATACCCGTGGCGTCACTGGTTCGAATCCAGTCACCGCTACCATAGGTAACACGGTGGCTTCTCAATAGTATGTTGAGAGGCCACTATGGTATAAAGGCAAAGTCCCGTCCGGGGACGACCTGTTTAGAGGAGGGCTTTATGGCCAAAGAGAAGTTTGAGCGCACTAAGCCGCATGTTAACATCGGCACCATTGGTCACGTCGACCACGGCAAGACCACGCTGACCGCTGCCATCACCAAGGTTCTCTCCGAGACCGAGGGCTGCAAGGCTGACTTCACTGCGTTCGAGAACATCGACAAGGCTCCCGAGGAGCGCGAGCGCGGCATCACGATCTCCGTCTCCCACGTTGAGTACGAGACCGCTGCCCGTCACTACGCTCACGTTGACTGCCCGGGCCACGCTGACTACGTCAAGAACATGATCTCCGGTGCTGCTCAGATGGACGGCGCTATCTTGGTCATCGCCGCTACCGACGGCCCCATGGCTCAGACCCGCGAGCACATCCTGCTCGCCCGTCAGGTCGGCGTTCCCTACATCGTCGTCTTCCTGAACAAGTGCGACATGGTCGACGATGACGAGCTCATCGACCTCGTCGAGATGGAGACCCGTGAGCTCCTCTCCGAGTACGATTTCCCCGGCGACGACATCCCCGTCATCCGTGGCTCCGCTCTGGGCGCTCTCGAGGGCGACGCCAAGTGGATGGACGCCATTCGCGAGCTCATGAAGGCCGTCGACGAGTACATCCCGACGCCTGCTCGTAACAACGACCTCCCGTTCCTGATGGCCGTTGAGGACGTTATGACCATCTCCGGCCGTGGTACCGTTGCTACTGGCCGTGTCGAGCGCGGTGAGCTCAAGCTCAACGAGCCCGTCGAGATCGTCGGCATCAAGGATACCCAGAACACCGTCGTTACCGGTATCGAGATGTTCCGTAAGTCCATGGACTTCTGCGAGGCTGGCGACAACGTCGGTCTGCTGCTCCGCGGCATCAAGCGTGAGGACATCGAGCGCGGCCAGGTTCTCTGCAAGCCCGGTTCGGTTACCCCGCACACCAAGTTCACCGGCGAGATCTACGTTCTGACCAAGGAGGAGGGCGGCCGTCACACCCCGTTCTTCGATGGTTATCGTCCTCAGTTCTACTTCCGTACCACCGACGTTACCGGTACGGTCAAGCTCCCCGAGGGCACCGAGATGGCTATGCCTGGTGACCACATCACCATCGAGGGCGACCTCATCCACCCGATCGCCATGGAGGAGGGCCTGCGCTTCGCTATCCGCGAGGGTGGCCACACCGTCGGTTCGGGCATCGTCTCCACGATCATTGAGTAAATTAGCTCTTTGATATAGCTGACTTAGAGAACCCGGCACTTATATGGGTGCCGGGTTCTTTTCTGCAATGGATATTGAGCCGTTGCTGGTGTCGAGAGGATCGATAATGGTCCTGGATGCACCGTCGATTAGCTCTCGATGGCTTCATTGATGTGTTCCAAATATGAATGGATCCACCGAGAACCAATTGACTCGAGGTTTTCATTGACAGCACTTACGTGGAGCTGATAAAGTAACAACTCGTGCCCGTACGGGGCGGAAATGAAAGGTTCAGGATACATGCGTACTCTAGTTACTCTTGCGTGCACTGAGTGCAAGCGCCGCAACTATACGACCACCAAGAACAAGTCGACCATGCCTGATCGTATGGAGATCAAGAAGTATTGCCCCTGGTGCCGTCACCACACGCTGCACAAAGAGACTCGCTAGTCTCTAGTCACATACGCCAGTAGTTCAATTGGTAGAGCATCGGTCTCCAAAACCGAGTGTTGAGGGTTCGAGTCCTTCCTGGCGTGCCAGTCATTATTCCGTAAGCTCCCACTTGGGGGCTTACGGTTTACTCATGTATAAGCGCATTGCGCGGAGGTAACCCAAATGGCCAACAAGAAGAACAAGAAGAAGGCTCAGCAGCCGGCACCTGCCAACAAAGCTGCCGCCAACTCCAAGGTTGAGGCCAAGAAGGCCGTTGCCAAGAAGAACGAGAAGGCTGCGAAGTCCAAGAAGAACGAGAAGCCTGGTTTCTTCGCCCGCACCAAGAAGTATTTCGCTTCGGTCAAGTCCGAGATGAAGCGTGTCACGTGGCCCGATAAGAAGGAGCTCGTGAACTACTCGGTTGTTGTTTGCGCTTCTCTGATCGTCGTCGGCGTCGTCATCGCTCTGCTCGATGCTGGCTTTGGCGAGGCTCTTGCTCTGTTCTCTGGATTGAGGGGCTAAACCATGTCTAAGCGTTGGTACGTCGTTCACACTTACTCTGGATACGAGAACCGCGTTAAGTCCGATCTCGAGCATCGCATCGAGACTATGGGCATGCAGGACCGTATCTTTGATATCGAGATTCCTATGGAGCGCGTCACCGAGATTAAAGAGGGTGGCAAGCGTGAGACCAAGGATTCCAAGATCTTCCCGGGTTATGTCCTGGTCCGCATGGAGATGGATGACGATGCTTGGACGTGTGTTCGTAACACGCCTGGCGTCACCGGTTTCCTAGGCGGCAACGGCAAGCCCGCTCCGCTTTCCCGCGACGAGTACAACAAGATGACTCGTCGTCCCGGTAAGGGCGATTCGCCCAAGCGCACCTCGGTTGATATTGAGGTCGGTACGTCCGTCCGCGTCACCGATGGCCCGCTTACCGACTTTGATGGCAAGGTCTCCGAGGTTAACACCGAGGCTGGCAAGCTCAAGGTCACGCTGATGATCTTTGGCCGCGAGACGCCGGTCGAGCTCGACTTTAACCAGGTCGCTGTCATCGCTTAAGTTTTCGTCCGTTCGCGCGAGCGTGCTTCTTCTGTGACTGCTCATCTCAGGAGTGCTTCTAACACGTGCGTGCTTACGATATAGCAAGTACTTCACACTCGTGATTCGAAAGGAATGACCATGGCTGAGAAGAAGGTTGCCAACGTCATTAAGCTCCAGATTCCTGCTGGTGCAGCAAACCCCGCTCCTCCCGTCGGCCCCGCCCTGGGCGCTGCTGGCGTGAACATCATGCAGTTCTGCCAGGCCTTTAACGCCGAGACGCAGGACAAGAAGGGTGACATCATCCCCGTTGAGATCTCTGTCTACGAGGACAAGTCCTTCTCCTTCATCACCAAGACCCCGCCGGCGGCTCACCTTATCAAGAAGGAGCTGAACCTCAAGTCTGGTTCCGCTAAGCCCCAGGCTGACAAGGTTGGTCAGCTCTCCCAGGAGCAGCTCACCAAGATCGCCGAGATCAAGATGCCGGACCTCAATGCCAACGACATTGACGCCGCCAAGAAGATCATCGCCGGTACCGCCCGTTCCATGGGCGTCACCATCGCTGAGTAGCGATTTCTTATGGTAACGGCGGGTGCTCCGACCGGGGCGCCCGTTAAATGTGTGCAATAGGGCACACGATACGATGTGGGAGGGCTCACGCCCGTTTAACCACAGGAGGTAATGCACATGGCTAAGCATGGTAAGAGCTATAACGCCGCTGCCGAGAAGATCGACCGCGCCACGCTCTACACCCCCCTTCAGGCTGCCAAGCTCATCAAGGAGCTCGACACTGCAAAGTTCGACGAGACCGTCGAGGCTCACTTCCGTCTGGGCATCGATACTCGTAAGGCTGACCAGAACATCCGTGGTTCCATCTCCCTGCCCCACGGCACCGGCAAGACCGTTCGTGTTGCCGTCTTCGCCGAGGGCGAGAAGGCCCGTGAGGCTGAGGCTGCCGGCGCCGACATCATCGGTTCCGACGAGCTCGTCGCCCAGATTCAGAAGGGCGAGATCAACTTCGACGCCGCTATCGCTACGCCGAACATGATGGCCAAGGTTGGCCGCATCGGTAAGATCCTTGGTCCCCGTGGCCTCATGCCGAACCCCAAGCTCGGCACCGTGACCATGGACGTCGCCAAGATGGTCTCCGAGCTCAAGGCTGGCCGCGTTGAGTACCGCGCCGACCGCTACGGCATCTGCCACGTGCCCCTGGGCAAGAAGTCCTTCTCTGAGCAGCAGCTCGTCGAGAACTACGCTGCCCTGTACACCGAGATTCTGCGCGTCAAGCCCTCTTCTGCTAAGGGCAAGTACGTCAAGTCCATCTCCGTGTCTTCCACCATGGGCCCTGGCGTCAAGGTCGATCCCGCTGTCCAGCGTGACTTCCTGGCTGAGTAACTGCTAGTTACTGCCTGAGTACAGCAAGCATTGCTAAAGAAACCCGGTTCTGCCTTGTGCAGGACCGGGTTTCTTGCTATCGCGTCAAAACCACCATAAAGGGGACAGTGTCCCCTTTATGGTGGTTACCAGGGTGTTCTGGCTGTTGAAGACTCGATGGCTTCGTGGCGTTTGAGCTCGCGGCGCATGGTTTGTGAGTTGAGCCAAGCTGCTTGCCAGCCGCGGATGGGGTAGTGCGTCTGGTCGAGCTCAAACTGCGTATAGCCGCAGGCGTTGATGATCGTCGTTCCACACACATGCTGACGCTCGCGCTGAAAATCGCAACCGTAGCTTTGGTGCACATGCCCGTGCACCATGTAGTCGGGATTCCAGGATTCGAGTGCTGTGTTAAAACACTCGAATCCTCGATGCGGCAGATCGTCCAGATCACCCATACCGGCGGCGGGTGCATGGGTAAGCAGAATGTCGCACCCGCCGACCATCCTAACCTTACGCGACAGCTTACGCATGCGCTTGGACATCTCGCGTTCGGTGTACATGTTGGCGCCGTCGCGATAACGCATGGACCCGCCAAGGCCCGCAATGCGAATCCCTCGGTACGTGTACACGCTGTCCTCTACGCAGATACATCCACCCGGTGCATGACGTGCGTAGCGGTCATCGTGATTGCCGCGCACGTAGATGAGCGGTTTGTTGATGACCGTAACCAAAAACTCAAGATAGTCCGGGTCCAGATCGCCGGCGGACAAAATCAGGTCGACTCCCTCAAAGCGTTCCTTGCGAAAGCACTCCCAAAGGCATCGTTCTTCGGTATCGGCTATGGCAAGGATTTTCATAGGGCAGGGACTTTCGGCTCATCGTCGAGCTGCGGAATGGTGCCTACCACGTTGTCCGCCAGCCAATTCATCTCGACAATCTGCGTGCTCGGCAGCGGAGGGAAGCCTTCGATCTGTACCACGCCGTTCTGGCTGTGGAGCTCGCCGCCAAAGGGGTTGATGGATCCCACAACAATGCCGTTGCGGAGCAACTGCACGAGTTTGCGCGTTTGGTAGGGTAGGCCCGGAGCGTAACGGATGTCGATAACGCCGGAGCTCATGCCATACCAGTAGTTGACAGCGCGCACTTGGTTGTCGTCGCTGGTCTCGTCCCACGTGCCGTGAAGAAGGCTGCGAACGATGAGCTCGTAGTAACGGCCCCAGTTCCATACGGGCATGGCGATGCCGGTGACTTTGCCGTCGACCAAGCGGTGAAGCCCGTAGGCCGTTGGGTCTTCGAGCGACTTTGACATGTCAGCGCCGGTCATGACGCTTACGCCTTCGCGGCACATGGCTTCGGCAAGACCACCGGCGGGAACATCGCCCCAGGTGAGGATGACCTGCGCGCGCGGGTCGAGCAGCGAGGCGCCAATCGCAAAGGCGTTGATCTCGCTGAGTGCGCCCGAGGCGAAGACCGACGCGTGGTAACCGATGCGGTGGTTGTCCGCCATGCTGGCCGCAAGGGCGCCCAGCAGAAACTTGGCCTCGTACATCTTGCCAAAGTACGAACGGACGCTTTGATGGGGAAGGCCGATAGAGCAGTTGAGGAACCGAACCCGGGGATACTCAACGGCAGCCCTGAGCGTGTATTCCATCAGGCGGTGCGAGGTCGAGAAGATGACGTTTGCTCCATGTTTGACAGCCGTTTCCACGGCGGCGTAGAACACATCCGGATCGTGACAGTCCTCGAACGCCTCGGTGCGCACGATACCGCCAAAGTGCTCATCGAGATACTGACGCCCTTGGTCGTGCAGGCTGTCCCAGCTCGACGTCGCACAGGGGAACTCATGGATAAAGGCGATGCGCAGGGGGTTGGCCGTCGAGTAGACGGTCTTGCCCATAAAGAAGTTGAGCACGCCAGAGGTGGACTTGGCGGGCGTCTCCTCCTCGTCGACGCTCGGTGCTTCGACAAGATCGACCTTGTCCTCGTCATTTTTGCCGGCAATGACCAGCTCGCGCCAGATCTTGCACAGGCGGTTTACGACGATATCCGTTGGCGTATCCAGCAGGCGGTCCTGGTTGTACACATTGAGGTAGACGAGCATGGCGTCGGCGGGCGTAATGTCCAGGTGATCGCCGCCTGCGCGAAGGTAGGCACGCTTAAAGAGCAGGAAAGTGTGGCGCAGGTAGTCGACCTTTTTCTGCGGCCATTTTTCGATAAGGTTCTGACCGAGCATCTTCGCGAGCGTTTCGTAGCTTCCCTCACGCGAGAACTCGATCTCGTATAGGGGGCAGACGCGCCAAAACGCGCAGAACTCGCCGTACAGGCGGCTTTCGACGGAATCCCATGTGCCGGGGTAGAGACGGGTGACCTTGGCCGAAACCGTCGGGGCGTCTAGGAATTTGAGGACACTGACGCGTTTGTTGCCTTCTTGGACATAGAACCGATGCATGAACTCGGTGACGATGACGGGGTCGCGATAGCCCTCGGTCACCTGGATGTCGTAGAGGTTGGACCACTTGCGGGCGAACTCGGTGCTAAACGGAAGCAGGGGCATAAAGTTACACGAAAAGGCGGACTGACGGCCCTTGGTGACCGTGCCGACGACCATTTCGAGCGGAATATCCCGCAGGCCGACATTCTCTCGCTGACCTAAGGGGAGCTGAGCAACCAAGCTATCGAGGTCCGTAAGGTATGGATGCTCGCTTTGGCTAATGGCGCGTCGACGTCCTTGCTCGCCGCGCTTGCGTGCTTGACGATAGGCCTCTTCCATGGTGTCTACTCCCTTAGTCGTTTAAACAACGATATAAACCATGGTACCACGAATGAAAACCACTACAAAGATGCCTGTCCCCTTTGCGGTGGTTTAGGCGATGATAGGGGCGATGGCGCGGATGCAGGCGTCGGCTGCCGTGAAAGTAGTGCTGTCGTCGCTGACGATAAAGATGATCTTTCCCTTGATGCCAAAGTCGCCGATTTCGCTAAAGAGCACGTAGGGCTCCTTGTCAAAGCCCGAGATGGGAAGCACGGCGGCCTTGGTGGCGTCGGTGAGCTCATCTGCCAGCGCGTCCAGTGAAGCCCACTTGGACGTGTCCTTGACCGCAACGGGCACGGCCACGCGCCCAAAGGGCATCAAATGCACGAGTGTGTTCTTGGAAATGTTGGAGTTGGGGACGATGATGGTCTGTCCACAGGCATCCTCAATCGTTGTATGGCGCCAAGTGATGTCTTGGACCACGCCGGATACGCCGCCGACCTCGATATTGTCGCCGGGTTTGATGATGCCCATAAACGTCACCTGCATGCCGCCGATAAGGTTTGACAGCGTGTCCTGAAAGCCGAGCGAGATGGCGATGCCGCCGACGCCAAGAGCGGCGACGAGCGCGTTTGCGTTAATGCCAAAGCAGTTGTCGAGGATAAAGCTGCCGCCAATCATCCAGATGACGGCGCGCGCGATGTTGATGAAGATACTCGATGCCGGAAGCGGGTTATCGTCTCGGTTAAGCAGATGGTTCAGGGTCTTGGATACGACTTTGGCGGCGACGGCGGTGCCTATCGCCAAGATGACGGCCCAGATGATGTTGTGGACCCACCGTTGCTCAAAGAAATGAAGAATCGGCTCAAACAATTCCATGTAGGGAAAACCTCCTAATGATCGTCCAACCATGATACCCACCAAGAAGCCCGTCCGATCACATCGGACGGGCCGATAACTTGAGATGGGGTGGCCGCGGTGGCGTAAGCTGGGGCGCCGGCGAGCACGCCGGCAAGGAGTGCGGCGGTCAAGGCGAGACGGGGAAGAGAGCTTCTCGTGGCAGTTTCCTTAGTCCTTAACCAGTAGTTCCTGCTGACGCTGGATTATCGACATAATATGCGAAAACCGCCGCAAGGGCGTCTGTCCCTTTGCGGCGGTTTTGACGTTTGCGCAGATAAAACCTGCCAAAATAAACCTGTCCCTTTTTGGTAGGTTTAGCTTAGCAGCATGCGGTCGTTGGCGAGCTCGCTGCCCGAGACCTCCTCGAATTTCTGCAGCAGGTCGGCCACGGTGAGCGACTTCTTCTCATCGCCCGCCACGTCGTAGATCACATGGCCCTCGTGCATCATGATCAGACGGTTGCCCAGACGGATGGCGTCGTTCATGTTGTGCGTGACCATGAGCGTGGTCAGGTGGTTCTCGTCGACGATCTCCTCGGTCAGGTTGAGCACCTTAGAGGCCGTCTTGGGGTCGAGGGCCGCGGTGTGCTCGTCGAGCAGCAGCAGGCGCGGCCTGGTGAGCGTGGCCATCAGCAGGGTGAGTGCCTGGCGCTGGCCACCCGAGAGCAGGCCGACCTTGGCGTTGAGACGCGTGTCCAGACCAAGGTCCAGGCGCTTGAGCAGCTCGACGTACTCATCTTTCTCGGCCTTGGTGACGCCCCACGAAAGGCCGCGACGCTGGCCGCGACGCTTGGCGAGGGCCAGGTTCTCGGCGATCTGCATGTCGGCAGCGGTACCGCGCATGGGGTCCTGAAACACGCGGCCTAGGTACTTGGCGCGCTGCGACTCGCTCAGGCGCGAGATGTCGGTGCCGTCGAGCTCAATAACGCCCGAATCGAGCGGGTACACGCCGGCGATCATGTTGAGCAGCGTGGACTTGCCGGCGCCGTTGCCGCCGATCACGGTTACAAAGTCGCCGTCATTTAGGGTGAGGTCGACGCCGGTGAGCGCGCGCTTCTCGGTGACGGTGCCCTTGTTAAAGGTCTTCTTGACGTGCGAGAGCTTAAGCATCTGCCTCATCCCCCTTCGTGTAGGAGCTGCGGAGCTTATAGCGCTCCCAAACCACGGGCACGCACAGGGCCACAGCGACAATCACGGCGGAGAGCAGCTTCATGTCGTTGGCGTCCATGCCCAACTGCAGCACGATGGCGCGGATAAGGAAGTACACCACGGAGCCAAAGACGGCGGAGGCAAGACGGACGCTAAACTGCGTGAGGCCGCCGGGAAGCAGACGGCCGAGCACCTCGCCGATAACAATGGCGGCAAGACCGATAACGATGGCACCGGTGCCCATACCAATGTCGGCATACTTTTGGCTCTGGCAGATGAGCGCGCCCGAAAGGCCGATGAGGGCGTTGGAGAGCACGAGGGCGATCATCTTGGTGGAGTTGGTGTTGACGCCCAGAGCGCGGATCATGTACTCGTTGTTGCCGGTGGCTCGCAGCGCCGAGCCGATCTCGGTGCCAAAGAACCAATACAGGATGGCAACGATAGCCACGGCGAGCAGGATGCCCAAGATGATGGCAACGGTGGACTGCGGCAGACCGGTCATATTGCTGACGGCCGAGAACACGGTGCCTTTGGCAAGAATGGGCGTATTGGACTTGCCCATGATGCGCAGGTTGATGGACCACAGGCTGATCTGGGTGAGGATTCCGGCGAGGATCGCAGGAATCTCAAAGACGGTGGTCAAAATGCCCGTGACGGCGCCCGCGATGGCGCCGGCGCACATACCGGCCAGCACGGCGAACAGCGGGTCGACGTTGTTATTGACGATGAGCACAGCGCAGACGCAGCCGCCGAGGGCAAAGCTGCCGTCGCAGGTCATATCGGGAATGTCGAGCAGGCGGAACGTGATAAACACGCCAAGCACCATAATGCCCCAGAGGACGCCCTGCGAAACGGCGCCCTGCAATGCAATGAGCATGCTTCATACCTCCTAGGATAGGGTGGACACGTGATTCACCATAATAGCGGTAACAATGCATAGAAGAGTTACGGACAGACGTTTTGTTTTACCTGAAACAAGCAGGGCGGACGCCGGTCTACAGCGCCCGCCCCTGTGGCTCAGATATTGAATAACGCGGCTAAAGCGCGAGCACGGGCTCTAGACGCATGCCGCGTATAGCATTACGCGTCCAGAGCGGAAAGGTCGATGCCCAGGGCCTCGGCCATTTCGTCGTTCTTGACGACGACCAGGTCCTTGCTCGAGAGGTGCTTGATCGGCATATCCTCGGGCTTGGCCTCGCCCTTCAGAATCTTGACGGCCATCTCGCCCGCGGCGTAGCCCAGATCCTCGTAATTGATGGAGAGGGTGAACAGGCCGCCGGCCATGCACATGCCCTCCTCGCCAGTCACGAAGGGAAGCTTGTTCTCCTTGCAGATCTGGCCCACCTGCGAGGCGCCCGCGGCGATGGTGTTGTCGGTGGGGGAGTACAGCGCGTCGACCTTGCCCACGGCAGACTCGACGACGGACTGAATCTCGTTGGAGCTCGAGACGGTGAAATCGGTGTACTCGAGGCCCAGCTTGTCGAGCTCCTTCTTGGCGGCCTTGATCTGGACGTCGGAGTTGGACTCGGCGGTGCAGTAGAGCAGGCCGACCTTTTTAACGTCGGGCAGGACCTTCTGCATCATCTCGAGCTGCTCGGCGACCGGGGTGAGGTCGGAAGCGCCCGTGACGTTGGTGCCGGGCTTGTCGTTGTCCTGGACCAGGCCGGAGGCGGCGTAGTCGGTGATGGCGCAGCCCACGATGGGGATATCGGCCGTGGCGCCGGCGGCAGCCTGCGCGGCGGGCGTGGCGATGGCATAAATCAGGTTGACGTTGTCGCCCACAAACTTGTCGGCAATGGACTTACACGTGGACTGGTCGTTCTGGGCGTTCTTCTGGTCGATTTTGACCTTAAGGCCGCTCTCCTTGATGGCCTTGACAAAGCCGTCGTTGGCGGCATCGAGTGCGGAGTGCTCGGTGAGCTGCAGAACGCCGATGGTGTAGTCGGAACCGGCGGCAGCAGAGCCGGAACCAGAGTTGCCGCCGCACCCGGCGAGCGGGGCGAGCGCGAGCAGGCCGGCGGAGACCAGAAGGCTCCTGCGGCTGATGGTGATGTCCTTCATATCATTACCCCCAGTATAAAAATGGCTGGAAACACTGCACTGGGACAAAGTGCAAGTGGAACTATAGTAGCGCTGATGTCCATTTTTACAACAGCCTGGCGGGTTTTTTAATACAGAATCGGATGGGCGGTGCGGGTAGTCGAATGGGCGGCGGAGGGTCTTATGCGGCGGAGGAGGCGTCGTCCTCGTCTAGGGCGGCGAAGAGCTTCTTGCCGTCGAGGAGACGTGTGGTGACGTTTCTCATTCGGCCAATCTCTACGGTACGCAACGTGTCATCGGCGCCTCGGGCGTCGTAGACCGTTCCCAGCAGATACGAGATGCCATCGCGCTGCCTGATGGCAAAGGGACGCAGCGTCATCCGTGCTGCTTCGGTTTCGCCACGCGTCGTAACGCTCGAAATATCAAAACTCACCGTGGTTCCGTGGTCGATGGCCTGCTCGACGAGCTCGCACGTGTCGATGCGCTTGATGGGCGTGCGTGTTGCCTTGGTAGCCTTGCTGCCTGCGCTCGGAACGGGTTCGGGTGTATCGAGGTAGCCGCGAACGTCGGCACTCGCCATGGCAACTAAGTGCTGCGCCATGCTCTTGCGGATAGCGATAGGCGTGGAGCGGTTGCGCATGACCATACCGTGGAGCCGGATGATCTCTTCATCGGTGAGCGGGCGGGTAAGAAGTTTGTAGCCCACGCCGCGTTTGTACTCAATTTCGTATCCGGCATGGCGAAGCGCGGAGATGGCGGTGTAGATGCTGCGCCGCGCCGCCGAGATGGGCATGCGGGCGGGGTCGTCGGGATGGGCGAGGCGCCGGATCAGCTCATCGGAAAGCATGGCCTTGTCTTCGCCGGTGTTTTCGCTTAATAGTTGCAGGATGCGAACGGCGCGATAGGCCGCCATCGAGGCGGCGCCTCTAGTCGTGGTGTCGTAGGTTTCAACAGCGGCTTCGGTCATCGTGCCCACGTCCTTTCCGTTTTGGGTGGCGACGGTATGGAGCCTAGGACGTGGGGCTTTCCCAGGGGCGCAGGGCGCTCTGGGCGGTCGGTAGTCGTCGGCAAACGGCGGGTCGAGTTTTCAACAGCCCTGCTCAACTGACCAAAAACTTGCCAAAAGCTTGACGGATGCTGTTGAAAAAAGCGCCTCTCGACCGATGTCGAGAGGCGCTTGTGCGATGAGCGTTGGCGTGTGGCGACGCGAGCTAGCGTCCGACGATTAGAAGTCGGCGTTGCCCACGGTGCGCGGGTGCGGCAGGACGTCGCGGATGTTGCCCACGCCGGTCAGATACATGACCAAGCGCTCGAAGCCCAGACCATAGCCGGCGTGCTTGCAGGAACCGTAGCGGCGCAGGTCAAGGTAGTACTTGTACTGCTCGGGATTCATACCCAGGTCCTTGATGCGGGCCTCGAGCAGATCCAGGCGCTCCTCGCGCTGGGAGCCACCGATGATCTCGCCGATGCCCGGCACCAGGCAGTCGGCGGCGGCGACGGTCTTGCCGTCCTCGTTCATGCGCATGTAGAACGCCTTGATCTCGGCCGGGTAGTCGGTCACGAAGGTCGGGCGCTTAAAGTGTTCCTCGGTCAGGAAACGCTCGTGCTCGGTTTGCAGGTCGATGCCCCAGCTCACGGGATAGTCAAACTTGTGACCAGCGGCGACGGCCTGCTCCAGGATTTCGACGGCCTCGGTGTAGGTAACGCGGGCAAAGTCGGAGTTGGCGACATGGTCCAGGCGCTCGAGCAGACCCTTGTCCACAAACTTGTTGAGCATATTGAGCTCGTCGGGGCAGGTGGCCATAACGTCCTTAAGGACGTACTTGAGCATGGCCTCGGCGTTGTCCATGTAGTCGTTGAGGTCGGCGAAGGCCATCTCGGGCTCGATCATCCAAAACTCGGCGGCGTGGCGCGTGGTGTTGGAGTTTTCGGCGCGGAAGGTGGGGCCAAAGGTGTACACGTCGCCAAAGGCCATGGCAAAGTTCTCGGCATTGAGCTGGCCGGACACGGTGAGGCTTGCATGCTTGCCAAAGAAGTCCTGACTCCAGTCGACCTCGCCGGACTCGGTGAGGGGCGGATTTTTGGGGTCGAGCGTGGTCACGCGGAACATCTCGCCGGCGCCTTCGCAGTCGCTCGTGGTGATGATGGGGGTGTTGACGTAGACAAAACCCTGCTCCTGGAAGAAGCGGTGGATGGCGGCGGCCGCGACAGAGCGGATGCGGAACACGGCGCGGAACAGGTTGGTGCGCGGGCGCAGGTGCTGCTGGGTGCGCAGGAACTCGACGGTTGCGCGCTTCTTCTGCAGCGGGTAATCCGGGGCGCTCGTGCCCTCGACCTCGATGGAAGTGGCAGAAAGCTCGAAAGGCTGGGGTGCATCGGGGGTCAGTTTGACGGTGCCGGTGCAAATGAGTGCGGCCGAGACGTTTTGATGTGCGATCTCGTCGTAGTTGTCGAGTGCCTCGCGGTTCATGACGACCTGCAGGTCGCGGAAGCAGCTGCCGTCGTTGAGCGTAACAAAGCCAAAGTTCTTCATGTCGCGGACGGACTTGACCCAGCCGGCGACGGTGACGGTCTGGCCGCCGAGCGACTCGGCATCGGCATAGAGCTGCGCGATTTTGGTGCGGTTCACGTATCCTCCCATAACGGTTGAATGATAGTTATCCATACAGTTCGATATTCTAGCAGCTCGGCTCATTTGGGCTATACAGATAAGGCATTGGCGGGATGGTTTTTCAAACGAAAAGCGCCCGCGGCCAAATGGTCGCGGGCGCTTGACGAGGTGCCTTTTGGCTGTATGGCGCGGGGCCTGGCTACTTGGTCTTGGCTACCAGCAGCGGGTCGCCCAGCTTGACGAGCGGGTTGCCGCCGATAAGCGTTCCAGATTCGCCGACATGGTCGATGCTCTTAAGACGATCGAGCTCGGAGACGATGACGGTCACGATGTCCTCGTGACCAGCGGCCTTAATGGCCTCGCGGTCGAAGCTGATGAGCGGCTGGCCTGCCTTGACCACATCGCCCATCTCGACAAAGCGGGCAAAACCCTTGCCGTTCATTTCCACGGTGCCCAGGCCAACATGGATGAACACGCGAAGACCGTCCTCGGTGATCATGCCAATGGAGTGGTTGGTGACAGTGGTGGCGCCGATGCGGCCGTTGGCGGGCGCATAGATGGTGCCGGTAATGGGCTCGATGCCATAGCCCTGGCCAAGCATGCCCGAGGCGATCGTCTCGTCGGGAACCTCGTCCAGGTTGACGAGCACGCCGTTGACGGGGGCATAGATGACGCCTTCGCGGGTGGCGAAGCTTGCTGCGGGCGGAACGGACGCCTCGCCGGTCGAGGTGAAGGTGGACTTAAGCGAATCGAGCAGACCCATAGTTGCCTCCAACTTAAATAGGCGCATATCGCGCGTTTGGTTTGCCGGAAACGTTTCACATGTGTTTCGCGGCTTGGTCAACGCCCCTATTCTACGCTGCTCAACGATACCTCTGAACTGGGATTATGTGATATATCAGTTGAAGGGAAACTTATTGCCGGAGTGTTTCTGCGCCACGGGTTCAAGTGGGGTACGCTTGAAGGCGAAAAACAAGGGCGCATAATTTGCGCGAAGGGAGCACATATGATTGTCGAGAACCATGCGCTGTGGGGCGAGGAGCCGACCGAGGATTATCCGGCGACGTTTACGTATTTGGGTGCCGAGCCGCTGCCCGATAAACCGAATGGCCGCCGCCCCGCGGTGATCATCTGCGGCGGAGGCGGGTTTACACATATCGCTCCGCACGAGCAGGACCCGGTGGCGTTTGCATTTTTGGATCACGGTTACCAGGCCTTTGTGCTCAACTATGTCACGAGCTCTACGGGTGACGTGAGCTTTCCGCACCCCCAGGCAGATCTTGCCAAGATGGTCGCCACGGTGCGCGCCAACGCCGACGAGTGGCATGTCGATCCTAAGCGCGTGTGCGTCGTGGGATTCTCGGCGGGCGGCATGATCTGTGCCTCGCTGGCAACGCAGTGGAAGACCGGCCCCTTCGCGGCACTTGCCGGGGCACGTCCGGACGACATTCGTCCCGATGCCGTGGTGCTGGGCTATCCGCTGCTCGACTTTGCCTATGTGCGCGACATGCAGACGCGCGATCCGCGCATTGACTTGCGCGTGCCCAAGACGGGCGGCAAGACGGGGCGCGATTTGCTCAACGACTACCTGTCGATGGTGACGGGTGGCGAGGCAACTGACGAGCATTTGGCCGATATCTGCCCCACCACGCATGTTTCGCGTCAGATGCCGCCGACCTTTGTGTGGGGCGTGTCCGACGACAAGACGGCGCCGATCGCGCAGGTCTACCCGTTTGCGCAGCGCATGGCCGAGGAGGGCGTTGCATGCGAGATGCACGTCTTCGACCAGGGTGGTCACGGCCTTTCGCTCGGCAACGCCAACACCGCGGTCGACAACGAGGACAAGCAGGTGGCGGTCCGTCCCTGGATCCGCCTAGCCTTCCGCTTCCTGGAGCGCCACGGGTTTTAGTTACGGCGTTTTACCAAACGCCGTAACCACTTGACGCTGCAAGCCCGCCAGGGCGGCAATCTGCCTTTCAACTTCGGCGGCATGACCAGAAGGTCAATGCCGCCTCGTTTCA
>CATYJU010000044.1 GCA_958407995.1 uncultured Collinsella sp. | reverse complement strand
AACCCTGGACCTTGGGATTAAGAGTCCCCTGCTCTACCAACTGAGCTAACGACCCAAAGCTAAAGTCCGTTATGGCGAACTTTAGAGAAGATATCGTGTGGTGGGCCGTCAGGGGGTCGAACCCTGGACCTTGGGATTAAGAGTCCCCTGCTCTACCAACTGAGCTAACGACCCGATATCAACACGAAGCAAGAACTGGGGTGGGTAAAGGGACTCGAACCCTCGACCTACGGGACCACAACCCGTCGCTCTAGCCAACTGAGCTACACCCACCGTGTCCTGTGCGCTTCGCGCTCGACTATTATTGCAAGGAACGCCACGCGATGCAAGCCCCAATTTTCAAGAATTTTGAAAAGAGTTTTTCGAGACCATTTCGAGCAAATCCCACCGGTTTCATAGGAGTAAACTTGCCCCACTGTAAATCCTCGAAAGGACCGTCATGAAAGAACTCTCCAACCGCACGGCAAGATTTACCGATTCGGTCATCCGCCGCATGACACGCATCTCCAATAAGTACGGCGCTGTCAATCTCTCGCAGGGCTTCCCCGACTTCGATCCCCCGGCGCAGCTGCTCGATAGCCTCAGCGCCATCGCCAGCGACCCCAAGCCGCTCTATCACCAGTACTCCATTACCTGGGGCTCCCAGGCCATGCGCGAGGCGCTCGCCGCCAAACAAGAGCACTTTATGGGCATGCCGGTGAACCCCAACGAGAATATCGTAGTCACCTGCGGCTCCACCGAGGCCATGATGGCCGCCATGATGACGGTCACCAACCCCGGCGACAAGGTCGTCATCTTCTCGCCGTTCTACGAGAACTACGGCGCCGACACAATCCTTTCAGGTGCCGAGCCCATCTATGTGCCGCTCAACCCGCCCACATTCGACTTTGACCGCGAGACACTCGAGGCAGCCTTCCGCGACAACGACCCCAAGGCCATCGTCCTGTGCAACCCTTCCAACCCTTGCGGCAAGGTCTTTACGCGCGAGGAGCTCACCTTCATCGCCGACCTCTGCAAAAAGTACGACGCCTACTGCATTACCGACGAGGTATACGAGCACATCGTCTACGCGCCCCACGAGCACGTCTATATGGCCACGCTGCCCGGCATGTTCGAGCGAACCATCAGCTGCAGCTCGCTGTCTAAGACGTACTCCATCACCGGTTGGCGCTTGGGCTACACCATCGCCCCGGCCCAGATCACCGAGCGTATCAAGAAGGTCCACGACTTTCTCACCGTGGGTGCCGCCGCTCCCCTGCAGGAAGCCGTTGTCACCGCCCTCAACTTCGACGACAGCTATTACGATGAGGTCCTCGACCTCTACACCGCCAAACGCGACCTGTTCTGCCAGGGGCTCGATAGCATCGGTCTTGAGCATAACGTGCCGCAGGGCGCCTACTACGTCATGATGGACATCTCTGAGTTTGGCTATGACAGCGACCTCGAATTCTGTGAGGACCTCGCGTCTAAAGTGGGCGTGGGCGCAGTGCCCGGCTCGAGCTTCTTCCGCGAGCCCGTCAACCATCTGATTCGTTTCCACTTTGCCAAGCGAGACGAGACGCTTAACGCGGCACTGGAGAACCTCAAGTCGCTACGTGATAAAATCAAGCCGCGCGGGTAAGGACGGCCCGGCAACTAAAGCAACCAAAGAAGCCTCGCACCGCCCGCCGCGTTGCGAGGCTTCTTTCTATAGCGCTTTCTTAAATGGTTTAGAGCTCTATACTTTAGTCACGGAGCAACTCGTCCCAGAGAGAGGAATACTATGGCAGAACAGCAGCTTATCGGAGCGCTCGAGGCCGGCGGCACCAAGATGGTCTGCGCCACGGGCTATGCAGACGGTACGGTCCTGGAGCGCGAGCAGATCGCGACCACGACCCCGCAGGAGACCGTTGAGACCGTCAACGCATGGTTTGCCGACAAGGGCATCGCCGCGCTGGGCATCGGCGCATTTGGCCCCACCGCAGTCAACCCCGCTTCACCCCAATACGGCAAGATCCTGGAGACGCCCAAAACGGCATGGCGCTACTTTGACCTGCTGGGCACTATCCAAAACGAGCTCAATATCCCCTGCGGCTACGATACCGACGTCAACGTCGCCTGCCTGGGCGAGGTCACGTTTGGTTGCGCCAAGGGCCTCACCGACGTGGTCTACCTGACCATCGGTACCGGCGTGGGCGCCGGCGTGCTCTCGGGCGGTAAGCTCGTGCACGGCATGATGCATCCCGAGGCCGGCCACATCCTGGTCACGCGTGACCCGCGCGACACCATCGGCGAGCATAGCGCCTGTCCCTTCCACGACAACTGCCTCGAGGGCCTCATCGCCGGCCCCGGCGTTAAAAAGCGCTGGGATGGCAAGAGCGCCGGAGACATGGCCGATGACCCGGAGGCCATGGACCTGCTCGCCGGCTATCTGGCACAGGCACTCATGACCTACACGCTGTGCTACGCGCCGCAAAAGATCATCATCGGCGGCGGCGTGGCCGACCACACCCCCATCGTGCCGCTCGCACGCAAGAAGTGCGCCGAGATGCTCAACGGCTATATCGTCACGCCCGAGGTCAACGACATCGATACCTACATTGTCAACAACAGCCTCGAGGGCAAGCAAGGCATCATGGGCTGCCTGGCCCTGGGCGCACAGGCGCTTCAGTAGCAGACGCACCCACGGGGCGTGGCGCGCTCGGCAAATCCAACCTACGGAACGACGCCACCACGCCCCATATAAGCCCTCAAATAAAAAAGGCCGCCTAGGACCAAACAATACGTCCTAGGCGGCTTTTTTGGCGTGCATCAGCGACCGTAAGAGATATCGGAGCACAACGCCCGTTGCCGCTCCACAGCAGTCGATCATCACATCGGTGATCATGCCGGCGCGTCCCGGCACAAAGAGCTGAATCGTCTCGTCGATCGAGGGAATCAGCAGCAGGAACACCGCCGTGGGCAGCAGCACGTCAAAGGTGCGCCGGCCCTCAAGATCAAAGGCGTGCGTTGCCAGGATGCCGAGCACCATATACTCGGTAAAATGCGCGCACTTGCGAACAACAAAGTTGGTCACCCATTCATATGGAAGTCCCACGCCGTGCAGGAAACCGCGGATAGCTTCCATGACCGTCAGGCTCAGCGAGCCCGACCCCGAGCCGGGAACCAGCGAATTGCCCCAGATCAAGAGCGCCATCAGGCAGGTCACGACCGCCCATTTTCGATTGATCTTAACCATGCAGAAGTTATGCCTCCGCGCGGAGCGGCGCGAAGCTGGCGGTACCGCCCTCGATAACGCTCAGATAGGCACGGCCCGTACGCTTGGCGGTAGAGGACTGCAGGCGCTCGATCTCTTCCTCGAGGATCTGATTGACGCGCTCGTGACGACGATTTTCCATAATGCCGGCGGCAATAGCCTCGGCCCGCTCGATGCTCTCGCGCGAGATACGGGCAGTATCCTCGGGGAACACAGCACTGTGACGGCCGACATAGGCGGGAGCAGCAGGCTGAGGGGCAGCGACGGGAGCGGGGGCTGCAACAAGAGCAGGCTCGTCAATCTCATCCAGAATCGCGGTGGCGGCGGCCCACATGCCCTCGTGGCCCGAGTAATCGGCCATGGGGACATCAACCTCGAGCGAGGCATCTGGAAGGTCGCCGGTGTCGATGCGATCTTGGGCATCAATCGATGCGGTGATGGCTGCAGGCTCATCGAGGTCATCGAGATCGATGTCCGCGGCACCGGAGATGATAGGCATGCTGGCGAGGTTTGCATTGTACGGCGCAGCCTCAGCCGCCTGCTGCTGGGCAGGAGCGCCCCACAACGAGCTTTCGGCGGCACGGCGGGCGGCAACGGCCTCCTCGTCCGCAGTCATGGCTTCATCAACGTACGAATTGTCGGCAGAAGCGTTCGCGTCCGCCGAGGTAGCGTTGTAGGCGTTATTGGCTGCCGCGTTGGCAACGAGTGCCACGAAAGCCGCCGTGCTGCCCGCAGGGGCGGCCTGGGAGCCCGACACGGCACGCGCCGCGGCGGCGATGTCGTCACGATTGAAGGAGCCGGTCTGCCCGCCGTTGGTGAGCTCGTCGATGGCGACTTGATAGACGTCGCGCGAGTGTGCAGGGTCGCAGCTCACCGGCGAATCGTCGTCGAGCATACTGTCGATCATGGACCAAGCCTCGGCCTCGTCCATGGCGTCTGCGGCTCGAGCGATGGTAGGGACACCATCATCGGCATGACGGCGCTGGAACGCACCAGTCAGGCCGGAAAGGAATGCCGAGGTAGACTGCTCAGCCTGAGCCTGAGAAGCAGAAGCCGCAGCGTAAGGAGTCGCATCCTGCTGCTGAGCTGGAATCGAGGCGGTCTTGAACTCGCTTTGATGCTGATTGGGATTGGCGGCACCGCCCATGGCATCAGGCTGGAACAGACGCTCTTCACGCTGCGCACGGTACTCGGAGATACCCAGCGAGGCGGCATAGATACCCACGCCCGCCACCGCGCCCACGGCGAAGGGAACCGCACCCGCCACGACCGTCTCATTCACCGACGAAAACGGCAGCGTCGCGGCATACATAACCACGGGAGCGGCAAGGCCGATCCCGCACGAAAGTCCGGCAAGGACTGCTCGTTGTGTTGCATCAGAAGAAGCCATGAGCTCTCCCCATCTTCAAGCACCCAAATCGCATCATTCAGTTGGCTGCGCGAGAGAAGATGAAGCGGGGCTATGCCCCAAAGCAACGGTATATGGTTCGTTTCATCTGCGTTTTCCGTCGCGAAGCTTAAAAGCTATTATGCGAAACCGCCCTGTCGATTGCAAGCGACGATGTCGGATTGAAACGGGAAACCTGCTGCTTGCCAGTCTTATGGTCAAAAATAAGTGCGAAGCGGCGATATAGAAAAGGGGCCGAGGCTCAAAGCCCCGACCCTTTATCGCATTGATGATTAACGCTGCGTGTGGATGACAACCTAGAACGTCTGCTCGTAGTCGCTGTGCTTTTTGGCCGAACGCACCAGGAACTCCTGGTTGGTGTTGGTGCCCTTAAGACCCTTGATAAACGATGCGGCCGCGCGCTCGGTGTTGTTCATGCCGGCAAGAATGCGACGTAGACCAAAGACAAACGGACGCATCTGCTCGTCGACCAACAGGTCCTCGTTACGCGTACCGGAGGCAACGGGGTCGATAGCCGGGAAGATGCGGCGATCGGCCAGGTCGCGGTCGAGCTTAAGCTCCATGTTGCCGGTGCCCTTGAACTCCTCAAAGATGACTTCGTCCATCTTGGAACCGGTGTCGATGAGGGCAGAGGCCAGGATGGTGAGCGAGCCACCGTTCTCGATATTACGGGCTGCGCCCAGGAAGCGCTTGGGCGGGTACAGGGCCGCCGAATCGACGCCGCCCGAAAGGATGCGGCCCGAGGCGGGCGCCGCCAAGTTGTAGGCGCGGGCAAGACGCGTGATGGAGTCGAGCACCACCACGACGTCGCCACCCAGCTCCACGATGCGCTTGGCGCGCTCGATGACGAGCTCTGCCACGCGAGTGTGGTTGTCGGCGGGCATATCGAAGGTCGACGCCACAACCTCGCCCTTGATGGAACGCTGCATATCGGTGACCTCTTCGGGGCGCTCGTCGACGAGCAGGCAGATGAGGTGCACCTCGGGGTTGTTAATCGAAATAGACTGGCAGATCTTCTTGAGGATCGTGGTCTTGCCGGCCTTGGGCGGGGACACGATCAGGCCACGCTGACCCTTGCCGATCGGCGACACGATGTCGATGGCGCGACCGGTAATGGAGTCCTTGCCGTGCTCCATGCGCAGCGGCTCGTTGGGATAGACCGGGGTGAGGTCACCAAACTTGGGGCGGTTGCGAATCTGCTCGGGGTCTAGACCGTTGACGGTCGTGATTTTGGCGAGGCCGGCGCGCTTGTCGCCGCCGCGCGAAGGACGAAGCGAGCCCTCGATGACGTCGCCCGTGCGCAGACGCGCGGAGCGGATGAGGTAGGCGGGGACGAAGGCGTCGTCGTTGGACTTCATGTAACCGTGGGCATGGATGATACCGGAGCTGTCCGGACGAATCTGCAGGATGCCCTTGATGTCGCGGAAGCCCTCGGCCTTCGCGGCGGTGACGTAGATCTCCTCGACGAGCTCGGCTTTCTTCTTGCCGGTCGTCTCGATCTCGAACTCCTTGGCCTTCTCGCGCAGTTCGGCGACCTTCATGGCAGCGAGCTCCTCACGCGAAAGCGTGGGCTCGGTGGGGGCGGCGTTGCGCTCCTTGTTGCGCTGTTTGCGATCGCGCTGGCGGTTGCGACGGTCGTTGTTGCGCTCGTCCTTGCGGTCGTTGCGCTCGTCGTTACGCTTGTGCTGGCGACGGTTGGGGCGAGCGCCGTCTTCGGCCTCGGCGGGCGCGGCACCATCAGTTGCGGCGGCGTCGGCATTGGCCGAAGCGGCGCCATTGGCCTCGGCGCCGGAATCGACCTGTGCTTCGACATCAGCCTGCTGCTCGGACGCCTTGGCCTTAGCGGACTTCTTACGACCGCGCTTGGGCTTCTCGGACGCAGACTGTTCGACGTCCTTGGGCTCGGCGGCATCAATCGATGCATCGGCGGTCGTCTCGGCGGAATCCTCGGACGCACCCTTCTTGGCAGCCTTGGCCTTGGACGTGCGCTTAGCAGCAGTACGATGGCTGCGACCAGGACGGACGTCGGCGGGCTCGACATCGGCGGGAGCGGCCTCGGAAGTCGTAGCATCCTGGACGGGCGCGTCGGCGGCGGTTGCAGACTCGGCGGTCGCCGCAGCATCCCGAGCGGCTGCAGCTGCGGCTGCGGCCTTCTCGGCCTCGACGAAGGCCTTGGGCTTGCGACCGCGAGGGTGCGGGCGCAAAGCCGGATCGACAACGGGAACTTCGCTGGCTTCGACAGGCGCAGCGGTCTCAACAGGCGATGTGCCCTCCCCTGCCGCGGAGCGGACCGAAGCCTCAGTGAGCTCGGGAGTTACCTGATCGGCAACCTGCTCGGCCTTAGCAGCCGTGCGACGGCGTGTGCGCGGTACCAGCTTCTCGGTCGGCTGGTCGGCGACAGGGGTCTCGGTGGCGGCAGGCGTCTCGGGCACAGACGGAGCTGAAAACTCGGTCAGAGCCGCGGCCTCGCGCTCGGCAGCACGACGGCGGGCGCGCACCACCTGAGCCTCGCTAATCTGCGCCAACGCACGTGCCTGCGCGACCTCATCGGAAATCGGCGCCGAGGAGTCAGCTGCAACGGTGCGCTTGGCGCGCGTCGTGCGCGTGGTACGGCGCTTGGGCTTGGTGACCTCCTCGCCGTCAGTGGCAGGCTTGGCCGTGCGGTGCGTGCGCTTGGGCTTTGCCGGAGCAGCCTCCTCACCAGTTGCAGGCACGGCCTTCTCAGCCGCTGCAGGCGTAGGCGTCGAAGCAGCCTTAGGCGTCTCAGGAGCCGAGGCTTGCGCGGGCGCCGTGACCTGGTCCGACGCAACCGGTGCAGCGGGAGCGGCCTGCGTCGTCGTTATTTCGTTTTCTTGCTGTTGATCAGACACAGTGTTTGCTCAACTTTCTTTTCAAGCCCTGTGATCACATGCTCCCTGCATAAACCTTCAGGGCGGCTAAACAGTCTAGCTCCGTCAAATACCGACGGACATCATTGATCTGTATCGAGATATTTGCGTCATATACGCAGCGTTAGTGTAACACAACCGCCGTCACCTGCAACTTAGCCATTGGGGACGTTCTTAAACGACTATTCAAAAGGGACACTCTTTGGTTTACCGCCCACAAATCTGACTGCCTCCGCCAAAACTATGGCGGTTTACTACGATGAATCGCTCAACCGCGACCACTCCGAAACTTGTTGAACTAAAACCGCAGGTAGATGCCCTGCACTTTTTTGCGAAAAGCTGGCGTGGTTGGAATTTCTCATATTCATCGTAGTAAACCGGCATAGTTTCGTATTTCCAGCAGTTCCAAATTCGTCAATACGTCGGCGTTTGCAAAAAGCCCGACCTCCGTGGGAGATCGGGCTTTCAAGGCTCAGTTAAACCAAACCTGCGCGGTCAAATGACTCGCAGATTACATCTGCTCGGGCGCGGAAACGCCAACGAGGGTGAGCACCAGGGCGAGCGTCACGCGGACGGCATCGCAAGCGGCCAGACGGGCACGCGAAAGCTCGGGGTCGACGGGACGGCCCTCGCTCGGCAGCACCTGGCAGGCAGCGTAGAAGCTGTGGAAGTCGCCGGCGAGCTCCTCGGCAAAGTGCGTCAGACGGAACGGGGCGCGGTTGCGAGCGCAGCTGGCGATGAGGTCGGTGAGCTCGTTGAGCTTGCGCGAAAGGGCGAGCTCGGTCGGGTCGGTCAGCAGCGAGTAATCGACGTTCTCACCGATGGCCTTGGCGGCGACGGCCTTCATGCCCATCTCGTCAGCCTGCTCGGGCGTAACGTCAGCGGCACGACGCAGGATGGAGCACACGCGGGCGTGAGCGTACTGCACGTAATAGACCGGGTTGGAGTTGTCGCGCTTCTTAACGGCCTCAATATCGAAGTCGACCATCTGGTTGGAGCTCTTGGAGATGAGCGTGTAGCGAGCGGCATCGGAGCCGACCTCGTCGACGAGCTCCTGCAGGGTCACCATGGTGCCCTTGCGCTTGGACATACGGACGGGCTTGCCGTTGCGCAGCAGGTTGACGAGCTGGCCCAGCAGAACCTCAAACTTGCCGGGGTAACCCAGAGCGTCGCAGACGCAGCGGACGCGCTCGATGTAGCCGTGGTGGTCGGCGCCCCAGATGTCGATGACGTGGTCGACGCGCTGGAACTTATCCCAGTGATAGGCAACGTCGGAGGCGAAGTAGGTGTACTCGCCGTCGGACTTGATCAGGACACGGTCCTTGTCATCGCCCAGGTCGGTGGAGCGGAACCACAGGGCGCCGTCCTTGGTGTAGAGGTAGCCCATCTTGTCGAGCTTCTCAAAAGCGCGGTCGACGGCAGAGGTGCCGGCGGTCTCGCCCTCGGTGTCCTTCACGTACAGCGAACGCTCGGAGTACCAACGATCGAAGTCGCAATTGACGGCGTGGCAGAGGTCGCGCATGTTGTCGACCATCTTCACATAGCCGCGCTCGCGGAAGCTCTCCATGCGCTCCTGAGGATCGGCGTTGACCCACTTATCGCCGTCGGTGCGCCAGAACTCGGCGGCCTCGTCGATAATGTAGTCGCCGCCATAGGAGTCCTTGCCCAGGGTCTCGGCAAAGTTGTCCTGGTACGGATGGGTCTCGGGATGCTCGTCGTTCTCATCGGCAACGAAGGCGTCGCGGTCGGCGGTCAGCAGCTTGTGAGCCTCGTCGATATCCACGCCCTGCTTGGCGATGATGTCGGCAAGCTGCATATAGCGCGTGCTGATGGAGTTGCCGAAGGTGTTCATCTGAGAGCCGTGGTCATTGATGTAGAACTCACGCTGGATGTCGTAACCGGCGTGGTCCATGACGCGGCAGAGCGAGTCGCCCAGAGCGGCCCAGCGGCCGTGGCCGATGTGCATGGGGCCGACGGGGTTGGCGGAGACGAACTCGACCTGGGTCTTCAAGCCGCCACCGACGTTGGACTTAGCGAAGTCCATGCCCTTCTCGCGGGCCTCGCCAAAGATGGCGTTCTTGACGGCAACGGAGAGGTAGAAGTTGATGAAGCCGGGGCCTGCGATCTCGACCTTCTCGATCGCGGGGTCCTCGGGCATATGGGCAACGACAGCCTCGGCGATCTTGCGCGGGGCACAGTGAGCCAGCTTGGCGGACTTCAGGGCCATGGTAGAGGTCCACTCGCCATGAGAAGTGTCAGCCGGTCGCTCGATGGCGCAATCGTCAAGTTCAAATGCGGAAAGGTCGCCGGCCTCCTGGGCCGCAGCAAGCGCAGCGCGTACCAGCTCTTCAATCTTCTCGGGCATAGATCCTCCTTGTGTTAAAGCCCCCGAGCTCTTGATCACTCGTAGGGCAAAAGCCAGAGTTTGTAGCACTCTATCACAAGCGACGGGCACTGTCGCAGGGTAAAGCCAATCGATATTGCATATGCACAAAATTGACTACAGCTTGTATGGAGTCACTCAAAGATGCCGGTCTGCCTGCAGATTATGCAAGCGTTGAAAATGCATAAAGGTGTGAATGAGCTGCGTCTGTTATCGAATACTCTTACCTATCGGAGTTGTGTGCTTTTCCTGCATAAAGTAAGGGTTTGCGCACGTCAGCGTGTTATTCTAGTCATACGTAAATTCGTATAAGTTGGAGGTAGCATGTTCTCAATCGGTCAACACGTCATTCATCCGGGCCAGGGAGTCTGCACCGTCGTCGGTTTTAGGGACGACACGCCGCAGCCCATGCTGCTGCTCGAGACCAAGCAGGGACATGCGCAGACGATCCTCATGTACCCCGTGGCGCAGGCCGACCGTTTGCACGCCGCCATCTCGCAGCAAGATGCCGAGCACCTGCTGAGCCACTATGACGAGCTGGAGTGCGACACTTTTACCGAGCGCAACAGCTCACTTGAGGAGACGCACTTTAAGCAGCAGCTCAAGCTGGGCGCGCCCGAGACGGTCCGCGTGGCAAAGACCATGATGCACCGCATTCGCCAGGCCGAGGAAGCTGATAAAAAGCCCAGCTCCTACTACATGCGCGTACTCAAGGAGGCCAAGCGCCGCTCCATCGAGGAGTTCGCCGTGGCCTTGGGCGTCACCGAGGAGGCCGCCGAAGCCCGCCTAGCCCAAGCCGCCCTTAACTAACCTGCCAAAAAGGGACAGGTTTATTTTGGCAGGTTTTATCTGGCCAAACGTCAACAAACAATCAGTAAATGGTCGGGTGCTCCGTTTTGTTTAAGAGCGCCCGACCATTTTTCTATCGCCGTAAAAATGCGTGAAGCCCATTTGCGATGACATCACGCGAGGGCCGTCCAGATCGACGTAACCAACGCCCGCATCCACAGCAAGCGCACCCGTCTTACTCAATTACCATTAAAAAGCATCAATTTGAAAACGCAATTATATTTCGGCAGGTAGCAGCTATAGTCGGTGAACTGAATCTCGACAACCGAAGCCCCCGAATGAGGTATCTTCAGCCCATCCAAGCTAAAGGAGGGGCCATGCCGAGAAAACCTCGTTCAAAGTCACCAACCGGTTATTTCCACGTTACGTTGCGTGGAAACGGAGGGCAATTGCTGTTTGACGATACCGAGGACCGAATCGCCATGCTTCAGATCCTCGATGCGATCCTCCCCAAACACAATATCGAGCTTATCGCTTGGTGCCTTATGGGGAACCACATTCATCTACTCATCGACGATCCGGACAACCGTAAGAGCGACGCGATGCACGCGGTAGCCGTATCGTATGCGGGCAGGTACAATGCGCGGACGGGGCATATCGGCCACGTGTTTCAGGAGCGGTTTTGGGATTCGCCCATTAAGTCGGAAGTATATTTACTTGAGGCAATTCGATACATTCATCTGAATCCACAAAAAGCAGGACTGGCGGCATACGACGAATATCCCTGGAGCAGCCATCGCGAGTATCTAATGAGTGCCAGGCCACGGCCGCATGTCACCGGCAGCGTTGTCGGTGTTTTATTCCCAACACCTCGCTCATACCTTCAGCTCATGGAAAGTGCGCCGTCGCTTCCCTATCGCCCCAGCGCAACAGCCAAGGTTCGCGAGGAAGATCTATGCGAATTTGGCACGGCAATCGTGCAGAGTGTCGCAGGATGCGCTCCGACGGAACTCAAATCCGTCTCCAAGCCACTTCGCAATGAGGCGATTCTCGCGCTTCGAAAAGAAGGGCTAACGGTTAAGCAGGTCAGCTGCTGACCGGACTGGGGACATGGATTATTAAGAACGCGTCCTAGCGTCGCGTTTGCCGAGTTACGGGTACGGCGAAGCACAGCTGCCTGCCGCGAGGCGCCGCCATTCGCCAACGTCACCATGTCAAACAGAAAACGCTTCCGCTGAATAACGTCCAACGGAAGCGTTTTCCCAGATAAAACATACCAAAATAAACCTGTCCCTTTTTTGGCAGGTTAGGCCTGGAAGGTGTCGCGGTCGGGCGCGAAGGACTGCATGGCCGCGATGGTGCGGTCAAAGAGCTCGGGAAGCTCCCAGCCGAGCATCTCGGCGCCCTGCGAAATCACGTCGCGCGAGCAGCCGGCGGCAAAGCGCTTGTCCTTGAACTTCTTCTTGAGCGACTTGGTCGTAAAGTCCATAACGCTCTTGCTCGGGCGCATGATGACGGCGGCGCCGATCAGGCCGGTGAGCTCATCGCAGGCAAACAGGATCTTTTCCATCTGCAGCTCGGGTTTGGGCAGCGAGGTGTTGAAGTCCGACGTGTGCGTCTGGATGGCGCGAATGAGCTCGGGAGACGCACCTTCGCCCTTAAGAATCTCGGCAGCATAGATGGTGTGGTTCATGGGGTCGTCCTCATGCTCCTCCCAATCCAAGTCGTGCAGCAGGCCGACGATGCCCCAAAACTCCTCGTTCTCGGGGTCGAACTCGCGCGCAAAGTAGCGCATGGTGCCCTCGACCGTCTCGCCATGGGTGATGTGGAACGGGTCTTTGTTGTGCTCGTTAAGCAGTTCAAACGCGCGGTCGCGGGTGATTCCGGCGGAAAGCGTCTGGGACATGGCAATACCTCCAGGTGAGTCGATGTTAGGACACGGTGTCACTATCGTATATCGCCGCGGCTCAAGCCGAAAGGCAAAAAAGTTATGCGGAGAAAAAAGCCGGGCGATCGTGTCGCCCGGCAAAACCGCAGATAAAACCTGCCAAAATAAACCTGTCCCTTTTTGGTAGGTTTAGGGGCGGACCTGGCCGGTGCCGCGGAGCTTGTATTTGTAGGTGGTGAGGGCCTCGGCGGCAAAGGGGCCACGGGCGTGGAGTTTTTGGGTCGAGATGCCGATCTCGGCGCCCAGGCCAAACTCGCCGCCGTCAGTGAAGCGAGTGCTGGCGTTGGAGTACACGGCCGAGGCATCGACCGCATCGAGGAAGCACTCGCAAGCATCCGTGTCCTCGGCAACGATGGCCTCGGAGTGCATCGTGCCGTAGCGATTGATGTGTGCGATGGCCTCGTCCTCGTTTGCCACGACCTTCACGCTCATCTCGAGAGCCAGGTACTCGCGACCCCAGTCCTCCTCAGTCGCGGCGACGTAGTTGTCGCCCTCGGCAAGCCCGGCATCGGCGCATGCGGCGCAGGTTGCCTCGTCGCCGTGAATGAGCACGCCGTGGTCATGCAGCACGGCCACGACCGCGGGCAAAAACGCATCGGCCACAGCACGGTCGACCAGCAGCGACTCGGCGGCATTGCACACGCCTACGCGCTGGGTCTTGGCATTAACGATAATGTTGAGCGCCTTATCAAAGTCGGCGGATTCATGCACGTAGATGTGGCAGTTGCCCGTGCCCGTCTCGATCACCGGCACAAGCGACTCGCGCACGCAGCGCTGGATCAGGCCTGCACCGCCGCGCGGAATGAGCACGTCGACAATACCGCGGAGCTTCATGAGCTCGCCAGTGGCCTCGCGGTCGGTGGACTCGATCATCGACACGGCCTCGCGCGGGAAGCCCTTGGCCTCGAGCGCATCGGCCAGCAGCTCGGCGATCATGGCACACGAGTGATAGGCCGGCGAGCCGCCGCGCAGAATGCAGGCGTTGCCGGTGCGGATGCAGATGCCCGCGGCGTCGGCCGTCACGTTGGGGCGCGCCTCGTAGACCATAGCGACCAGGCCCAGCGGCACACTCACACGGGTCAGGTCCACGCCGCTTGCAAGCACGCGGTGGTCGAGCACGCGGCCCACGGGATCGGGCAGCTCGGCGAGCTTTTCCAGGCCGGCGGCCATGCCCTCGACGCGCTCGGGCGTCAGCAGCAGACGATCGAGCAGTCCGGCCGAGGTACCCGCATCGCGCGCGGCGGACATATCGAGCTCGTTGGCGGCGACGATGGAGTCGACACCGTTGCGCAGTGCTGCGGCCATGGCGCGCACGGCCTCCTGGCGCTGTTCATCGCTCGCCGTGGCAAGCGAGGCCGACGCTGCCTTGGCGGCAACGGCAAGATCGTGGACATACGTGGCTATATCGACCGACATGGGCGGCCCTTTCTCCTAGAAGTTTGCAACCATGGTAGCCGATTTGCACATGGCCTCGCCCGCGGCGGTAGAATTGGTCAACCCGAAACACCGCAACGAACGGAAGACTCACATGGCCCTCATCACTTCGTACCACGTCCCCGGCCTTTACGTCGAGGACCACAGCATCGACGTCCCCCTTGACTGGCGCGGCCTGGAGCCGATGCTCCTGGCCGTCGGCAGCACCATGCGCCGCGGCGCTATGCCGGCACCAATCGCCGGCGCGCCCGAGAGCATCAAGCTCTTCTACCGCGTGGCTTGCGCGCCTGACCGCATCAACGACGATCTGCCGCTGCTCCTGTTTTTGCAGGGCGGCCCCGGCGGCGAGAGCCCGCGTCCGCTGTCGCCCACAAGCGACGGCTGGATCGAGGAGGCCGTCAAGCACTTCCGTGTGGTCCTTCCCGACCAGCGCGGCACCGGACGCAGTAGCTGCGTGGACGGACGCACGATCAAGGCACTGGATGATCGTGCAACGGCCGCCGGCGCCGATACAGCACGCTCGCAGGCGGATTTCCTCAAGCGCCATCTTGCCAGCTCCATCGTGCGCGATTTTGAGTACCTGCGCCTAGTGGGCTTTGGCGGCAAGCCGTGGGTCACGCTCGGCCAAAGCTACGGCGGCTTTTTGACGCTGAGCTATCTGTCGCTCTTCCCCGAGGGCGTGGCGGCGAGCTTTACCTGCGGCGGCATCCCCCACGTGCCGGCGAGCGCCAGCGAGGTCTACGCGCACACCTTCCCGCGCATGGCCGCCAAGACGCAGCAGTATTACGACCGCTACCCCGCCGACGTCAAGCGCGTGGCAGCCCTGGCCGATGCGCTCGAGGCTCAGAAGCCCGTGCTGCCCGACGGCTCGCCGATGACGGTCGAGCGCCTACAGCTCATGGGCAGCGACTTTGGCATGAAGCCGAGCTTTGAGCGCATGCATTGGATTATCGATCACGCTTTTGTTGACGGCGACGGCACGCTGACCTGCGGAGCCTCGGTATCTGACAGCTTTTTGATGCGCGCCTTCGAGCGCACCAACACGCGCACGAATCCGCTGTACTGGACGCTTCAGGAGTTCATCTACGCCGACGGTGACACTATGCCCATTCGCTGGGCCGCGGCAGAAGAGAAGGCTCATCGTGCCGAGTTCGACACACTCGCGCGCCCGCTTATGTTTACCGGCGAGGCCATGTTCCCGTGGATGTTTGAGCAGATGCCCGAGCTCAAACCCTTCAAGCCCGCGATGGATCTGCTGATGGAAGACACGAACTGGGACAAGATCTACGACCCGCAGCGCCTGGCTTGCAACGAGGTGCCGCTCCAGGCCGCGGTGTACTTCGATGACATGTACGTGGACTCGGGCATGCAGCTCGACACGCTCGACCGCGTGGGCAACTCGCACGCCTGGGTGACCAACGAGTTCGAGCACGACGGCCTGCACGGCAGCGTGGTATTCAAGCACCTCTTCGACGAGGCCCTCAACCGCGGAGACCTGCGCCGAATCTTCTAGCAAAGGAGTATCCCCACCTGCCGGCACAATAGGAACGTCCCCAAGTGTCGGATGATGTCCTTCGCCACGAAAGCGGCCCATCTACTACGTTTCACCCGCATGGCCCAACCAGATGCCATAAATAAAGAAAACCGCAGGCGTTCTACCTGCGGTTTTATTTTTGCAATTCTTGGCATGGTCACCGATAGCCTATCAAACGTAGTAGAGGGGCCATTATCGTGGCGACCAGCTCGGACATAAGCGCGGCGGGGCAAAGTTACCCTGGTAATTTCGCCCCACGTGCCTTGCAGATCGAAGGCGCCCGGCGTCGAGGCCTAAGCAAATACAATCAAGTTGTCTCGATGGATCGCCGGCTTCTCGGCCAGGTTAGCAAGCAGGCGGTTGCTGGCGATCTGGTCCTGGCGGCGTCCGGCTGCAAGCTCCAGCA
>CATYJU010000043.1 GCA_958407995.1 uncultured Collinsella sp. | reverse complement strand
TCGTTCCGCGGTCTGCCCTGCCCCAACCTTTCCACCGGCGGCTATTGCTACCACGACGTCAACGAGTTCGTCCCGGTCAGTTCGCTCGTCAAGATGACCGACGTCCTGCAGGAGCTCGTCGCCCGCTTTGCATAGGGAACTCGAACAATCTAGGTAAGCAAAACCGCCCCGTCCTCAGAACCGAGAACGGGGCGGTTTTTGGTGCAAGGGGAGTAGTCAGCACCGCAGGTTGAGCCAACGTCAGCGAGCGACGTCCAAGGCGAACAAGTTGGCATGAAAAAGGCAGGGCATTGACCTTCTGGTCATGCCCTGCCTTTTGAATGACAAATTGTCGCCTTGGGCGGCGCGCAGCGTCAAGCCGTTACGGCGTTTGGTAAAACGCCGTAACTTAGTAGTTGGCCTCGTAGCCGTTACCGTCGCCGGTGGGCTCTTCGTAGTAGTCCGAATCGCTCGAATCGCCTGAGTCATCGGAATCGTCAGAGCTGAACGATGAAGTTGCGGTACCGTTTGCGTAGTCGTCAGACGTGTTGTTGTTCAGGTCGCCGATCGTAGAACTGGAACCGTCGGAAAGACCCATGGTGTTGGGACCCTTGGGATCCTTGCCGGCATCGACGCGCTCCATCATTTCCTTGAGCTCGTCCTCGTAGACAAAGACGTAGCTCACACCGTCGATCATGGTGCTGTCGTCGGCGTACGAGGGCAGGTTGGCCGAGTAGATACCGTCGACATCCATACCGCGCATGGCGTTGACCGTAGCCACGATATCCTGAACGCTCATATCGGTTACGAGCATATCGGACAGCGAATTAACCAGGCCAAAAATCTTCGTGGCATCGAAGTTATTGAGAATCTGGTTGGCAAGGGCGCCAAGCACCTGACGCTGGTGGCGCATGCGCGTGTAATCGCCGTCGGCATAGGTGTAGCGGCAGCGGGCATAGGTAAGGGCGGTGGCACCGTCCATATGCTGCTGGCCAGCGGTAATCTTAATATCCAGGTGCTCGGGGTCGTCAACATCATCGGTTGCGTTAATGTCGATACCGCCAACCGAATCAATCAGCGCCTGCATACCGTCGAAGCTGACCTCGGCATAGTGGGAAATCTGAACACCGCACAGCTCGTTGACCGCCTCGACCATGGCCTCGGCGCCGCCAACGGTATGGCAGGCGTTGATCTTCATGGTCTCGCCCTTGTACTCGACCTTGGTGTCGCGCGGAACGGAAATGAGCGTCGCCTGCTTTTGCGTGGGGTCGATGCGTGCCAGGATAATCGAGTCGGCACGATACGTATCCTCGCCCGGACGGCCGTCGGTGCCAAGAAGCAGCACGTAGAACGGATCCTTTGCCTCATCGGTGTCAACCAGAACCCGACGCAGATTATCGGTAATGACATTAGAATCGCCGAGCTTGCCCATAATGGTGGCAAACCACAGGCCGGCAGCGGTAGTGGCACTCAGCAGCACACCAAGCACGACAATGAGCGCGACGTGACGAATCGTGTGGCTACGACGACGTTGACGAGCGCGCTCGGAATAGCGAGCCACGTTATCGCGACTGTAGATCTTGGCCTGCGCACCAGTTGAGGGTCTTCGGGCGGTGGTATCCGCGAGGGGCTTTTTATTAAACATAGGCAACCTGTATTAGTAGATGACGGGATCGGGGACGGTAGCATGCTCGACATGTGCGCCGAGCGCCTGCAGCTTTTCGACAAACTGCTCGTAGCCGCGCTTGATGTGATGGATGGCCGAAACCTCGGTCGTCCCGTCGGCGATCAAGCCCGCTACGACGAGGGCCGCTCCGCCACGCAGATCGGGCGAGGTAACCTGTGCACCCGAGAAGCCCTTGACGCCATGAATCATGGCATGATGGCTCTCGATACGAATGTCGGCACCCATGCGCACCAGCTCAGAGGCAAACATAAAGCGATTCTCGAAGATGTTCTCGGTAATAACGGAACTGCCGTCGGCGAGAGCGGAGAGCACCATAATCTGCGCCTGCATGTCCGTCGGGAAACCGGGGAACGGAAGCGTCTGGATGTCGACCGGCTTGATACGCTCGGCACGGTTTACATGGACGCCATCCTCGACGCGCTCGCAGTCGATACCCATGAGCTCCATCTTCTTGAGCACCATGCCCAAGTGAATGGGGCAAAAGCCCGTGACATCGACACCGCGATCGTCGGCCATCAACGCACCGGCAACGATAAAGGTACCGGCCTCGATGCGGTCGCCCACCACGCGATGGGTAACGGGATGGAGCTCTTCCACGCCTTCGATAGTCACGACGGGCGTACCGGCGCCAACAATCTTGGCGCCCATCTCGTTGAGCATGTTGGCGAGATCGACGATCTCGGGCTCGCGGGCGGCATTGTCGATAACCGTGGTACCCTGCGCGCGCACGGATGCCATAATGAGGTTCTCGGTCGCACCGACACTGGCGAACTCGAGCGTGACGGTGGTACCGCGCAGACCTTGGGGCGCATTAGCGTTGATGTAGCCGTGGGCGGTATCGAACTCTACGCCCAGGGCCTCAAGACCAAGAATGTGCATATCGATCTTGCGAGCACCCAGGTTGCAGCCGCCGGGCATGGCTATCTTGGCACGATGGAAACGGCCCAGCAAGGGCCCCATCACGGCCGTGGAAGCGCGCATCTTGGCAACGAGCTCGTAGGGAGCCTCCCAAGAATCGACCTGAGAGGTATCGATCTCGAGCGTGTGCTCGTCGAGAACATCGATCGTAGCGCCCATGCCCTTGAGCACCTTGCCCATCACGTGGACATCGGAAATATCGGGCACGTTCTGCAGCGTCGTCTTGCCCGGCGCCAGAAGCGTTGCCGCCATGAGTTTGAGCGCGGAGTTCTTGGCACCCGAGACGGGCACGGAGCCTCCGATGGCGTGGCCACCCTCAACGCGGATAATATCCAAGGTCTACCCTTTCAAAAAGCATGCCCGGGGTGGCTGAGCCATCCCGGGCATGATGTGTTCGCAAATGGTCGAACGCTAAATCGTTTGACTATTGGGCAAGCTTGAGCTTACACCATGCGATTTCATTATAGAGGTAGGCGCGGCGTGCATCATCCTCCGACAAATTACCCAGCTTCTCTTCAAAACCTTGAATATCAGCTTTAAGCTTGTCGGCATCGACGGTCGCCAAATCGCAAGCGCGCTCGGCGAGAACGGTCACGACATCGTCCGCAACCTGGGCATAGCCGCCGGCCACGGCAAACGTGTGGTCGACAGTGCCCATGGCCTTATCGGAAACGCGAACGTAACCGCGGTCGATCGTGCAGATCTCGCTGGAGTGAGCAGGCAGAACGCCAAACTCGCCATCCGTGGACGGAATCGACACAAACGCAGCGTCGCCCTCATAGGCGCAGCTCACGGGGCACACGATGCGGATACGCATAACCTACTTCTCCCCCATCTTGCGGGCGCGCTCGCGCACGTCCTCAATCGTGGAAGCATAGCGGAAAGCCTGCTCGGGCAGGTCATCGGCCTTGCCGTCGACAATCTCGGCGAAAGAGCGGACGGTATCCTCGACGCGGACGTAGACACCGGGGTTGCCGGTGAACTTCTCGGCGACGTGGAAGGACTGCGAGAGGAACTGCTGAATCTTACGGGCACGGTTGACCGTAAGGCGCTGCTCCTCGGACAGCTCGTCCATACCCAGAATGGCGATGATGTCCTGAAGATCGGAGTACTCCTGCAGGAGCTCCTGGACCTTGACGGCGACACGGTAGTGCTCCTCGCCGACGATCGAGGGATCGAGAGCGTCGGAGGAAGATGCGAGCGGGTCGATAGCCGGGAACAGGCCGAGCGACGAAATGCTACGCGAAAGAACCGTGGTGGCGTCGAGGTGCGTAAACGTTGTGGCAGGCGCCGGGTCGGTCAGGTCGTCTGCGGGGACGTAGACAGCCTGGACGGAGGTAATGGAGCCCGTCTTGGTCGAGGTAATGCGCTCCTGGAGGTCGCCCATCTCGGTTGCCAGCGTGGGCTGGTAACCAACGGCGGACGGCATACGGCCCAGCAGTGCGGAAACCTCGGAACCTGCCTGGGAGAAGCGGAAGATGTTGTCGATGAACAGCAGAACGTCCTGGCCACGATCACGGAAATACTCAGCGGTAGTAAGGCCGGCCAGACCGATGCGCAGACGCGCTCCGGGCGGCTCGTTCATCTGACCATAGACCAAGCAGGTCTTGTCGATAACGCCAGACTCGCTCATCTCGAGGAACAGGTCGGTGCCCTCGCGGGTACGCTCGCCGACGCCGGTGAACACCGAGGTGCCGCCGTGCTCCTGGGCGAGGTTGTTGATGAGCTCCTGAATCAGAACGGTCTTGCCGACGCCGGCGCCGCCGAACAGGCCCGTCTTGCCGCCACGGATGTAGGGCTCGAGCAGGTCGACAGCCTTGATGCCGGTCTCGAAGATCTCGGCCTTGGTGGTGAGCTCGTCGAAACGGGGCGCTGCATGGTGGATGGGGTAGAACTCCTCCACCTCGGGCATGGGCTTGCCGTCGACGGGCTTGCCCATGACGTTCCAAATGCGGCCGAGCGTCTTGGGACCAACGGGCATCTTCATGGGCTCACCGGTATCGGTGGCGATGAGGCCGCGCTGCAGGCCGTCGGTCGAGGACATGGCGACCGTGCGGACGACGCCGCCCGGAAGCTGGCTCTCGACCTCGAGGATCGTGCTCAGATGACCGATCGGGGTCTCGGCCTCGACCGTGAGCGCGTTGTAGATCGGGGGCACCGCGCCGTCAAACTTGACGTCGACGACAGGGCCGATGATTCGCACGATGCGACCATCACCGGCAGTCGTCTTCTTGGTGGCTTCCTCGACCGCAAGCTTTACGGTGTTATTAGCCATTACTGTTCCTCCAATGCTGAGGCTCCGCCGACGATCTCGTTAATCTCGGTCGTGATCGAAGCCTGGCGCACGCGACTATACGTGCGGGTAAGGGTCGAGATGATCGCGGTGGCGTTTTCCGTCGCGGAGTGCATGGCCTTGCGGCGTGCACCCTGCTCGGCAGCCGCCGAATCAATCAGGGCCTGGTAGATGACCGTCAGGATATAAGACGGCACAAGCTTGCCGAGAACATGCTCGGGAGAGGGCACGAACTCGAACGTGGACGAGATGCGCTTAGGGGCGTCGGTCTCGTTCTTACGCGGACCGTGGGCCATAGCGATCATCTCGGGGTCGAGCGGCAACAGATGCTCGACGCGAAGCTCCTGATCCACGCGGTTCTTGGCGTGGTGGTAGACAAGCTCGACACGGTCAAGCTCACCGGCACGATACGCATCGCAGATATGAGAGGAGATCATGCGGGCCTGATTGAAATCGGGCTCAGAGGAGTTGCCCTCAAAGTGCATGACGACGTTTTCGCGGTCACGGAAATACGTGGCCGGTTTGCGCCCACACGCGATGATCTCGCACTCGATGCCGTCGTTCGCCCAAGAAGCGGCGAGCTTTTCGGCCGTGCGCTCCACCGTCGTATTGAAACCGCCGGCAAGGCCGCGGTCCGAGGCAATAACGACAATCAGGCCATGCTTGACGCTCTCATGCTTCTGCAGCATGGGATCGGTGCCCGAACAGGAGGCGTCGCCGGCGACCGTCAACATGACGTCGGTCAGCGCCTCCTTATAGGGCTCGGCCTGCTTGGAGCGATCGAGAGCACGACGGATCTTGGCCGTAGAGACCATCTCCATCGTGCGCGTGATCTGCTTGGTCGTGGTAACCGAGGAGATTCGCTTCTTAATGTCGCGAAGGTTGGCCATGGGGCTTAGTTCTCCTCTGATCCAGAAACATCCGAATGGTGCTTGGCCATGAACTGCTGCTTGAAGTCGCCGATGACGCGCAAGAGCTCAGCCTTGGTGTCATCATCGATCTTCTTGGCGCGAACCTTGTCGAGCAGCGAGCCAAAGCCATTGTCCATGTACTCGATGAGCTCGGCACGGAAAGGCAGCACGTCGGCAATCTCCAGGTCATCCAGGAAGCCCTCGTTGCCAGCGAACAGCGTAACGATCTGCTCGCCAACCTCAAACGGCTTGTAGCGCGGCTGCTTAAGGAGCTCGGTCATGCGGGCACCATGGGTCAGCTGCTTCTGAGTAGCCTCGTCAAGGTCGGAGCCAAACTGCGTAAAGCCAGCGAGCTCCTGATAGGAAGCGAGGTCCAGACGGAGGTTGCCGGCGACCTGCTTCATAGCCTTGGTCTGCGCGTCGCCACCGACGCGGGACACGGAAATGCCCACGTCGACTGCCGGGCGCTGGCCCTGGAAGAAGAGCTCGGACTGCAGGTAGATCTGACCATCCGTAATGGAAATGACGTTGGTCGGAATGTAGGCCGAGACGTCGCCGTCCTGGGTCTCGATGATCGGCAGAGCCGTCATGGAGCCATAACCGTTCTTCTTGGACATCTTGACGGCACGCTCGAGCAGACGAGAGTGCAGGTAGAAGATGTCACCAGGATAGGCCTCGCGTCCGGGCGGACGATGCAGCGTCAGCGACATCTGACGGTAGGCCACAGCCTGCTTGGACAGGTCATCGTAGATGACGAGCACGTGGCCGCCGGGGTTGGTCTCGCTGGCGGGCTTGCCGTCCTCGCCGTTGTACATGAAGAACTCGCCGATAGCGGCACCGGCCATAGGCGCGATGTACTGCATAGGGGCGGAATCGGCAGCGGTGGCCGAAACGATGATGGTGTAGTCGAGCGCACCGTGCTGAGCGAGGGTCTCGCGGATGTTGGCAACCGTGGAGGCCTTCTGGCCGATGGCGACATAGATGCAGACCATGCCCTTGCCGCGCTGGTTGAGGATAGCGTCGATGGCAATGGCGGTCTTACCGGTCTTACGGTCGCCGATGATGAGCTCTCGCTGACCGCGACCAATAGGCACCATGGAGTCGATGGCCAACAGGCCGGTCTGAACCGGCTCGCACACCGGGGTACGGTCGATGACGCCGGGGGCCTTGAACTCAATGGGACGACGGTGCGTGGCGACGATGTCGCCCAGGCCGTCGATGGGCTGGCCGAGCGGATTGACGACGCGGCCGAGCATGGCGCGGCTCACAGGGATATCCATAATGCGGCCAGTGGTGCGGCACTCGTCGCCTTCCTTGATGGAGTCGACGGCACCAAACAGAACGGCGCCGACCTCGTCACGGTCAAGGTTCTGGGCAAGGCCGAAGACGGTCTCACCGGTATCGGAGCTCTTGAACTCCAGAAGCTCGCCTGCCATGGCGCTCTTGAGGCCGGAGACGCGCGCGATGCCGTCGCCTACCTCGTCGACCGTTGAAACCTCATGCGTATCGACCGTCGCGGAGAGGCTCGTGAGCTGCTCCTGCAGTTTCTTGGCGATATCCTGGGCATTGAGGGTTTCGGACATTAGGCTTCACCTCCGTACGAATTAGCAGAGTTTGCGAGGGTCTCCTGCGCGATGCGCAGCTGCGTCTTGACGGAAATGTCACGACGCTCGCCGCGGGCCTCGAGCACCAGGCCGCCCACGATAGACGGGTCGACCTGCTCGATAAGGAATACCTTGCGGCCGAAGTCCTGCTCGCATTTCTTAGTGATGGTTTGACGCAGCTCGTCGTCGAGCGGGATCGCCGTGGTGACGGTCACGCCCACTACATCCTCGTCTTCCTCGGCAACATACTTAAAGGCAGCTGCCACCTTGGGAAGAAGGTCGAGCTGGTCGCGCTTGGACATGGTGTCGAGCACGGCGATGATCTCGGGGCTGGCAGAAGCCAAGCGCTCGATCATCTCGAGGTCCTCGAACACATGGTTCTCGGCCTTGGCGGCTTCCAAAAGGGAACGCGCGTAGGTCTCGAGCACCTTGTCCTGATAGCGGCTAGTCGGCATTCAGGCTACCTGCTTCCTGGATGTAGCGCTCGATGAGCTTCTTCTGCTCGGCATCGTCCTCGAGTGCCTCGCCCACGATCTTGGTGGCGACGGCAACGGACAGGTCGGCGATGGAGCTCGCGGCACCAGCGTAGATGGACTTGCGCTCGTCCTCGACGGTCGTATGGGCCTTGGCGATGATCTCCTCGGCCTCCTTGTGAGCAGCCTCGATGATACGGGCGCGCTCGGACTCGGCGTCCTTACGGGCCTCGAGAACAATGTCGGCAGCCTGACGACGGGCGTCGGTGACGATCGAGTCGGACTCAGAGCGCTTGGCGATAGCCTCCTGCTTGGTCTTCTCGGCCTCATCGAGGCTCTCCTCGATCTTCTTGCCGCGCTCCTCCATGGTTTTCATGATGCCCGGCAGGGCGACCTTGGCCAGCACGATCCAGATAATCAGGAAGGCGATAAGCGCCGGGATGAACTCCGCCATCTTAGGGATGAGGATGTCCGCACCGGCAGCGCCGTCCTCAGCGAACGCGGAAACCGGCATGAGCAGCGCGGCCGCGGACGCGGAGAGTGCGATCGCGCTCTTCTGGGATGAAAGATTCATACTTGACGCTCCGTGCTATTTAACGATCAGCGCGACAACGAAGCCGATCAGAGCCAGAGCCTCGCCGAAGGCGGAGCCCATGATGAAGACGGTGAACACGCGGCCCTGGACCTCAGGCTGACGGGCCATAGCACCCGTAGCACCCAGAGCAGACAGGCCGATAGCAAGACCAGCGCCGATAACACCGAGACCGTAACCGATAACTCCCACGATTCCTCCTTTGTCGTGCGTGTCTTATTTCACGCAGGATAACCTTTTTATAACTGCCGGGCTCCATGGGTACGGGCACCGGCGGTTTAACGAATTGCCTTACCATTAAGGCGCGAGCGGAAGACTACTCCTCCTCCGCGACCTCCTCTGCCTCGGAGACATACACGGCGGTAAGGACCGTGAAGACGTAAGCCTGGATGGCGCCGACCACAAGCTCGATCGCATAGATCAGGATGAGGATGGCAAGCCAGGCCAGCGAAGGCAGGGCGCCGACGGCGTGGGCCGCGGAAACCTGCTGAAGCAGCGGCTGCATGAACATGCTCGCCATGATGGCGAACGAGCCCATGACCACGTGTCCTGCGAACATGTTGCAGAACAGACGGACGGCGAGCGTGATGAGGCGCAGGAAGGTCGAGAAAAGCTCGACGACCCACACGAGCACGTTCATCGGGAAGCTCACGCCCTGCGGGGCGAGGCTCTTGATGTAGCCGATCACGCCGTGAGCCTTGCATCCGTAGTAGATGAAGTACACGAAGGCGAAGATGGCGAGCGCGGCGGTGGAGCCGATTGCACCGGTGCCGGGCTTCATTCCCGGGATCAGGCCGATCATGTTATTGATCAGGATGAACAGGAAAAGCGAGCACAGGAACGGGAAGTGCTTCTTCCAGTTCTCACCCACGACGCCCTTGCCGATATCGTTCTCGACGTACTCGATGATGTACTCGAAACCGTTGACGAAGAAGCCCTTGGGAACCAGGGTCTGCTTCTTCTTGAACACGGCCAGGACGATCAGGAGCACGATCGTGGAGACGATCAGCCAAAACGAGTACTGCGTGATGCCGCAGCTCAGATCGCCCACGACAGGGGTGGAGCTGAACTCGCTGACCAGATGATTAATCTCATCAGGCAGCTTTTCAAAAATTTCCACGACTTACCTTTCGACCTCATGAGGATCTCGCAGCGCCTTGGCGACGCGAACCGTGCAGGCGGCCATAAAGGCCACGAAGCCGATCGCCTCGCCCAGGAGGAACATGCGAAATGCCTCTCCGAACAACACAAACACAACCAAGGTAAAGACGAGCAGGGCGATTGCCGAGACCGCCAGACTCACCATACCCTTGAGCATGTCCGCATTCTGTTTATCGTCAAGAACCGGCTTGAGCGTAAAGACAAAGGGAAGGAAGGCAATTGCGCCCGCGATGGCGCCTGCAACGATAGCGAGCAGATCGGCTATCTGAAACATTGGCGTCCTCACTTTCCTTTTTTAACGCCTCACAGAACAGTTCCCGCCAAACATTGGTGACTATTGTACGAGCCAATCGCTAAAGTACAACCGAAAAAGCATCGGTTAATACGCACCTGTTCGTTTTCTTAAGACCTTCTTTATGCCGCAGGTACGGTAATACGTTTTTCTCGAACCCTGCAGGGCAGAACGTCCGTTAACAGGAGTGCGCGTGGACGTCTTTTGCTCGCCCGCGCGCACCATTTCTTCGTATTTTCGACGTTAGCCGGTATGGCCCAGAGATTACAGCGTGCCGTAGATGCGGTCGCCGGCGTCGCCCAGGCCGGGAACGATGTAGGCAGCCTCGTTGAGATGGTCGTCGATAGCGCAGGTATAGATATGCACATCTGGGTCCTTCTCGGTCAGCGACTTGAGGCCCTCGGGGGCAGCGACGATGCACAGCATGCGGATGTCCTTGACACCGCGCTCGCGCAGGTAGCTGATGGCCATCTCGGCCGAACCGCCCGTGGCGAGCATGGGGTCGACGACCAGGCAGATGCGCTGGTCGATATCCTTGGGCATCTTGCAGTAATACTCATGCGGCTCATGGGTAACCTCGTCGCGTTCCATACCGATGTGGCCTACGCGAGCGGAGGGCACCAGGTCGAGAATGCCGTCGACCATGCCAAGGCCCGCACGCAGGATGGGCACGATGGCGAGTTTCTTGCCGGCGAGCTGTTTGAACGTGGCGGTAGTGATGGGGGTCTCGACTTCGACGTCTTCCATAGGCAGGTCGCGCATGGCCTCGTAGCCGTCAAAAAGCGCGAGTTCGCGCACGAGCTGGCGGAACTGGTTGGTGCCGGTGTTTTTGTCGCGCAGGATCGACAGCTTGTGCTGGACGAGTGGGTGATCGACAAGGGTCACACGGGACGTATCGTAGGTGACGGTCATGGGTTGATGCCCCTTTCGTTGCGGCCGGAAGATGGCCTTGCTGACAAGGCGCATGGCGACGTTGCTGCCTCGCGCCGTGCATAAGTTTAACGGTTTGTTGTATCGAGCAGCTCGTCGCAACCCTACTGAGCGGTGTTGAGCGAACGCTTGACGGCATCACGCCAACCAGCGAGGTTGCTCTCACGGCGCTCGGCGGACATGTGAGGATGGAAGACTTTGACGATCTGAGCGTTTTGCTCCAGCTCCTCCAAATCCTCCCAATAGCCGACGGCAAGGCCCGCCAAGTACGCGGCGCCGATCGCCGTGGTCTCCACCGTCTCGCACTGCAGCACGGGGATATCCAGCAGATCGGCCTGGAATTGCATGATGAACTCGTTGCGCGAGGCGCCGCCGTCGACAGACAGGCGCTCAATCGAAAGTCCCACGTCCTGCTCCATGGCGCGCAGCACGTCGTAGCTCTGATATGCCATGGATTCGCAGGCGGCACGTACGATGGTCGCACGGCTCGAGGCGCCGGTCAGACCGCACACGATACCGCGAGCATGCGGGTCCCACCAGGGAGCACCCAAACCCGCAAAGGCGGGAACGAAGTAGCAGCCCTCGTTGTCGCTAATCGAAGCGGCGAGTTGTGCCGACTCGCTCACGCTCGAGATGATGCCCATGTTGTTGCGAAGCCAGTTCATCGTTGAGCCGGCGGCAAAAATAGAGCCCTCGAGCGCATAGCTGACTTTGCCGTCCGCAGCGATACCGATGGTGGAGACCAGGCCATTCTTGGATTCGACGATCTCGTCGCCGGTGTTCATGAGCATAAAGCAACCCGTGCCATAGGTGTTTTTGGTCTGGCCGGAACGGAAACAGCAGTGGCCGAACAGCGACGCCTGTTGGTCACCCGCCACGCCCATGATGGGCGGCATGTTGGTCATGATGTCGCTCGCGACGCGGCCGTAGTCGCCCGAGCTCCAGCGAACCTCGGGCATCATGGAACGTGGAACGTCAAAGAGTGCCAGCAGGTCGTCGTCCCAATCGAGCGTATGGATATTAAAGAGTGCCGTGCGGCTGGCATTGGTGTAGTCGGTGGCAAAGACCTGGCCGCCGGTGAGGTTGTAGATGAGCCAGGTGTCGATGGTGCCAAACATGAGGTCGCCCGCCGCCGCGCTTTCGCGTGCGCCGTCGACGTTGTCGAGAATCCACTGCACCTTGGAGGCCGAGAAATACGGGTCGAGCGTGAGTCCCGTGCGGGAGCGCACCAGCCCTTCTGCGCCCTGCTCGACCAGCTCGTCGATCAGAGGTGCGGTACGGCGGCACTGCCATACGATGGCGTTATAGATCGGCTGACCGCTCACACGGTCCCAGACCACCGTGGTCTCGCGCTGGTTGGAGATGCCGATGGCGGCAATGCGGTCGGAGTGGATACCGCTCTTAAACTGGACTTCCATCATGACCGCGATCTGGCTGGCAAGGACCGCCATGGGGTCTTGCTCTACCCAACCGGGACGCGGGAAGCTGGTTTTGACGCTGCGACGTGCCTGCGCGACGATGCAGCCGTACTCGTCGACGATGGTCGCAAGTACCGAGGTGGTGCCGCAGTCGAGCGCCATGATGTAGGAACCGCCAAAGTCAAACGAGGCATCTTCCATGCCCAGGCTGCCCAGATTCAACGACATCGCTTAAACCTTTCTATTGCATCGGGTCGGACAGGACCCGTTCGATCTCTGATGCGGGAAGTGCGCCTTGGCGCAGGATCTGGAGCTCGCCGTGCTGAAACGACACGATGGTCGAGGCGTCGCGACACGGGGTCTCACCGGCGTCGACGGCAACATCGACCCCCTCCAGGATGCGACCCTCCACCGTGATAAAACTTGCCGGCGCGGGCGCGCCATGCGTGTTGGCGCTGGTGCAGGCAAGGGGGCTGCCACAGGCGCGAATGAGCGCCTGCACCACGGGCGAGGCCGAAGCGCGAAGTGCCACCGTGTCGTCGGCAGCGCGCATAAAGGTCGGCACGCAGGGGGCTGCCTTGACCACGATAGTCAGGGCTCCCGGCCAGCATCGTCGCGCGAGTATGCGGGCATCTTCCGGGATATCCACGCCATAGCGGTCGAGTGCTTCGACGCCATCGACCAGCCAAGCGACGGTTTGCGTGAGTTCACGTTGCTTGAGAGTGAAGATACGGCGATAGCCGGTGCCGAGCGCAGGAACTGCGGCGCCATTGACGGCAGCCTGCGGATCGCGCGGCCACGATGGGAATTCGCTTGTATCTTGGGGCACGGCGTCCGAGAAGGCGTTGACTGCCACGGCGACACCGTAGACGGTCTCGGTCGGGATCAAAGCCAGGCCGCCGCGGCCGAGCACCTCGGCCGTGCGCTCGACGGCAAGCCGATGCGGCTCGCGCGTTCCCTCGTATACCCGATAGACCGTCTGCATGTGTATGCCAGCCCCTTACGCTCTGGTGCAAGTTTGTTTACTGTGGGGCATTCTCGCACGAAACGTTCAACCTATTTGCCCAGAGCGCATGTTGGTTTGGTGAGCGGCTCTAGTAGTCGGTGAAAGTGAGGGGGTTATTGGACTGCGACGAACTTCTTTGGCCTGCCGGCGTGGCGTTCTTGGGCGGCGTAGCGCTCGATGCTGTCTATCGTTATCATCCGACGGCCGTCGACGAGTTCAACATCGAGCTTTCCGGCTTTGACCAGCGCGGTAATCCGCGGAGCGGAGACTTTGAGGTCCAGCGTTGCGTCTTTAAATGTTCGGCACGCCGCTTCCCGAGCGTCCTCGTGGTCGATTTCGACTGAAAGGGCCACGACCTCGGCCGAGCGTTCGTACCCTGCCGGAGTCAAACCGTTGTTGAGGTCGTCGGCCAAAAACGCCATCAGTGCCTCGGTGGCATGGGCAATCGCTTCTTCGCGCGTATCGCCATCGGCAAAGGCGCCGGGAATCTGCGGGAAGCTGGCGCAGTAACCGTCGTCTTCTTTTATGAGAACGCAGTCATAGGTAAATCGCTGCCTCATTTTGCCTCCAACTACCATCCAGCTTGGCGACGAATACTTGCCCACGTGCCCTTCTTTGGTCGATCACCACCAGAGCCGTTCACGGTGACAACACGGTCACCAGAAACATACTTAGCATGACTACCGACTTGCGTGACCTTCACGAATCCATCGTGCTTGAGTAGGGCAATGATTTCCCGAAAGGTAGGAGGTTGCATGGGCCGACCTCTTTCAGCCGTCCTAATTATAAACTAATTTATAATTTTTGCTAACCAGTTAATAAATATTACTGGCGCTGTTTGGGCTCGGTGACGATGGCTCGGACGATGCGGGGGCGATCGGTGAGGTCGTGGACGATACGCACGTCCGACAGACCCGCTTGGCGGCAGAGCTCGGCCGCAGCGTCGAGCGCGCCCTCGTAGAGCTCGCAGGCAAACAGGCCGCCGGCGCGCAGCATGTAGGGCGCCGCGTTGAGCAGACGGCGGAAGATATCGAGGCCGTCGGCGCCGCCCTCGAGCGCCAGGTCGGGCTCAAAGTCCTTGACCTCGTGCGGCAGTGAGCGCATGACATCGGTGGGGATGTAGGGCGGGTTGGAGACGAGTACGTCAAAGGTGCCCCACTCTTCGCGGGGAATGGAACTCACCAGGTTCGTGAGGCTGAAGGCGACCTCGTCGGACGTGAGGCCAAGCGCATCGCGGTTTTTGGTAGCAAGGTCGATGGCGCGCGGCTCGATATCGGTAGCAGTGCAGGTAACGTGGCCGCGACGCTCCCAGGCAAGCGAGAGCGAGATGCAGCCCGTGCCGCAGCCGACCTCGAGAACGCGGGCAGTGCGGGGCCCGGCTGGAGCAGGTACGTTGGCCTCGGCGGCATCTTGCACGAGAGTCGTCTGTTGGTCGTTGCCCTCAATGGCGATGCCGTATTCGTCGAGCTCGGGCTCGGCGGCTTCCGCGGCTTCGGCTTCTGCTGCCCGCGCGGCGGCTTCCTCGGCCTCGCGGTCGGCCAGTTCCTCGGCATAGGCACGGCTGCCCAGTACGTCGCCGCCTAGCGCCGCCTCATCGGCAGCCGTCAGGTTAGCGGCACGGCGCTCGGCGGTCGCGCGTTCGTCTGCCAGCGCCGCCTCGGCTTTGCGAGCCCGCTCGACCTCATCGTTCCAAGGCAGCTCCACGCGCTGGCGGGCAGCGGCCTCGGGGCTCAGTACCTCGGCATCCAGATAGTCCAGGACTTCCTCGACGAGCATCTCGGTCTCGGGGCGCGGGATGAGCACGCCGGGGGCACACGCAACATCGATCATGCGAAACTGCGTGCTACCGGTGATGTACTGCAGCGGCTCGCCCTTCGCGCGACGGACGACCGCCGCGTGCATGGTCTCGAGCTGCGCCGCGTCGAGCGTCTCGTCCATGCGCATATACAAGTCGATACGCGCCAGGCCCGTTGCCGCGCACAGCAGCCACTCGGCAGAAAGACGGGGGTGTTCCTCGCCGCGCTCGGCCAGGTACTCCTTGGTCCACTCGAGACAACGCTTGATGGTCCAGATCTCGTTTGCCATGGGGTCCTCCCCTCTTAAGCGCCGGGCGGCGCGCGAATGTCGGAGCAGATTGTACGCGAGAGCACCGCTTGGCAAGGGACGATTGAGAGCGATTATCGAGAATCAGCCCAGAATTTTGCTTGGATTGCAATCGAAGCGTTCATTCGCCGACGTCTAAATCTGCATCCGTCAAGCTTTTGGCAAGGTTGCCCCTAACCTGACCAATATCTAACCAAGAACTTGCCAAATCACTTGACGCGCGACGCGTCAAAAATCGCCCCGCGACTTCTTGGACGATTTTTCGGGCAATATTTCCAATAGCAGATGCACACCGTTAATTGCTTTAAGCAGGTAGACAGTTTAACGGCCATCAAAGCCGATCGAACAACATCTCAAAGCAATGTGCCCAACCTAGTCATTTAAGAACGTCCCCAATGACTGCATCAAGGTCCCGCAGGTTGAGCATAAATCAGCGAAAACGCCCCTAAGCGAGCAAGGTGACGTGAAAGAGGAGGGAAGCGTACTTCGGTACGCGACCGACGATTGAACGTCAGATTGCCGCTTAGGGGCGTTTGCAGCGTCGAGCCGTTACGGCGTTTGGTAAAACGCCGTAACTTAAACTGCTTGTGCCAGCTTCTCGGCTCGCTCGGCGGCGGCAAGCGCCTCGATGACGGTGCCGAGCTGATCGCCCAGAAGGACGCCGTTGTAGGTGGAGTTGAAGCCGATACGGTGATCGGTCACGCGGTCCT
>CATYJU010000042.1 GCA_958407995.1 uncultured Collinsella sp. | reverse complement strand
GGGAACAGGTCGACTGGCGTGATCTTTACGGGGGAGAAGGTGCCTTCTTCGACAAAGCGTTTGAGATCGCGCGCCAGGGTGGCCGGGTCGCAGCTCACGTAGGCGACATCGCGAGCACTCGTGCTGGCGATAAGGTCGATCGCCTCGGGGGCGAGGCCTGCACGCGGCGGGTCGACCACCAAGACGTCGGCATCCTGGTCGGGGAACTCGCGCACCGCGTCTCCGCCAATGACGTCGACGTTATCGAGCTTGTTGATCTCCAGGTTACGGCGCAGGTCGCGCACGGCGGGGCCGTAGGCCTCGACGGCGGCGACAAAGTCGCAGCGGCGGGCGAGCGGCAGGGTAAAGGTGCCGGCACCGCAGTACAGGTCCACGGCAAGCTCGTCTTCCTGCGGGTCGAGCGCTTCCATGACAAGATCGATCAAAATCTCGGCACCCTTGGTGTTGACCTGGAAAAAAGACGGGGCAGACAAGCGCATCTGACCCTCGGCGATATTCTCGGTCCATGAGCCCTCTCCGGCGAGCATTTCGACCTTGGAGACACGACGGGCCTTCTTTTCGCCCTTGCTCATCACGCGCACGATGCTCGTGGGATGAGCGGCGTCCGCCAGCACGCGGGAGACCTGCGAGCGCGGAAAAGAGCCTGTGGGCGTCCAGAGTGCGACCTCGAGTGCCTTGGTGCGGCGCGATGCGCGAATGCCCACGCGTTCGAGCCCCAAGTCATGGCTGCCGCTTAGATAGTTGAGTGCGCCGACGACCGATTTGAGCGCCTTCGGGAAGCGCTTATCGAACAGCGGGCACGTATCGACGGTCACGATTTTGCTGGGGTCGACACCGTGCATGCCAAGGCGCACGCGACCGTTGACGACGGTCGGTTCGAGCTCGATTTTATTGCGGTAGCCCCAGTCGTCCTTGGTGTGGCAGATGGGCTGTACCAACTCATCGACCTGCTCAGGAGCGAACTTGCCGATGCGCTCGAGCGTGGAGCGCAGGTTTTGCTCCTTGGCGGCGAGCTGTGCCGTGCGTGAGAGATTGCCCCACGAGCAGCCGCCGCAGATGCCCACGAAGGGGCAGGGAGGCTGAATGCGATCGGGGCTTGGCTCCAGAATCTCGGTGGTGCGGGCACGCATGAACGACTTGCCGTCCTGTACGACCTCGGCCTCGACGGTGTCGCCTGCCACGGCGCCCTGCACAAAGACGGCCTTGCCGTTGTCGGCGTGCGCCAGCCCGTCGGCGCCGTAGGTCATCGATTCTATAGTGAGCTTCATATTCCTGCCTGTCATTCGCGTTGTTGTTCGCACCATGGTAGCAGGGAAAAGCGCCCCGCATCCGAGGCTTTCCTCAAATGCGGGGCGCATCTACAAACTGCTTCTACAAACGACTATTTCGTCTTGCCGGTAATGAGCGTCTTAAGACCCAGGCCGATCAGGCCCAGGCCCATGCGCACGCGACCGGGGCGATGGCGCTCGATGGCCTTGGTCTTGCCAGCGGGCTTATCGCGACGGGCGCTCGTCTCGGGTGCGGGCTTGGTGACCTGCGTCTCGGGCCGAGGTGCAGGTGCAGGCTCGGGCTCAATGACGGTCGCCTGGACCTCTTGGACCTTGGGTGCTACTGGCTGCGGCTCGGCCTCGGGGGCAGGTTCCGCCTCAATGACGGGCTCGGGCGCGGCCTCGGCGTTGCGATAGGCACGCTCCAGTAGAGCTTCCTGCGAGTTGAAGGGTTTCTCACCCTCTGCACGCTCTACGGGGACCCAGGTGCCGTCGCTCGTGAGGCTGCGGGCCTTCACGTTGTCGCGCAGCTGCATGCCCATGTACTCGTGTACTAGGGCGCGGCAGGTGGGGTCGAGCACGGGGAAGGCGATCTCCACGCGGTGCTCGGTGTTGCGCGTCATCATGTCGGCCGAGCTCAGATAGATCATGTCCGAGTCCACGCCAAAGGCGTAAACGCGCGCATGCTCCAAAAAGCGTCCGACGATAGAACGGACATGCACGTTCTCGGTCTTGCCCGGAACACCGGGCTTGAGGCACGAGATACCGCGGATGATCATGTCCACGCGGACTCCTGCGCACGATGCCTCGGCGATTTTGTCGATGACCTCGCGGTCGGTCAGCGAGTTGAGCTTAAAGAACACGCGGGCGGGCTCGCCGGCAAGGGCGCGCTGGATCTCGCGATCCAGGCCGCGCATGATGAGCGGTTTCAGTCCGACGGGCGCCACACCCAGGAAGCGGTAGTCGCCGCGCAGGTTGCCCAGCGACAGATTGCGGAAGAACAGGTTGGCGTCTTCACCGATGCCGGGATGGGCGGTCATGAGCATAAAGTCGCTGTAGAGTTTGGCCGTCTTCTCGTTAAAGTTGCCGGTGCCCAAAAGCGTGAGACGGGTGAGCGCCATGCCCTCGCGATAGGTGAGCTGGCAGATCTTTGAGTGGCATTTAAAGCCCTCGGAACCATAGATGACGGTGCAGCCCGCCTCTTCCAGACGCTCGGCCCACTCGATGTTGTTCTGCTCGTCAAAGCGGGCACGAAGTTCCATGAGCACCGTGACCTCTTTGCCGTTCTCGGCAGCATCGATCAGCGATTCGCACAGGCGGCTCTGCTTGGCCACGCGGTAGAGCGTGATGCGCAGCGAGATGCACTCGGGGTCGTAGGCGGCCTCGTGCACCAGATCCAGGAAGGGGTTCATGGCCTCGTAGGGATAAAAGAGCAGCTTGTCGCCCTGCAGCACCTGTTCGCGGATGGAGCGGGTCATGTCGATGTTGGGGTTGGGCTGCGGCTTAAACGGCGTAAAGAGCAGCTCGTTGCGCAGGTGCTCGGGAATCTTGCCCTCAATGCCAAAGACGTAGCCCAGGTCGAGCGGGATATCGCAGGTAAAGACCGAGCGACGCGAGAGCTCGAGCGCCTTGCGGATAGTCTTGAGCGTCGCCTTCTCGAGCGACCCCGAGACGGCGAGCACTACCGGCTGCAGGCGCAGGCGCTTCTTGAGGATGCGCTTCATGTGCTGGCGGTAGTCCTCTTCCTCTTCGACGCCCTCGCCGTCCGGATCGATGTCGGCGTTGCGGGTGACGCGGATCAGCGCACGATCCAGCGGCTTATAGGAGCCAAAGCAGCTGTCCAGGCAGGCGAGAATGACGTCCTCGAGCAAGATGTAGGAGTAGGTGCCGGTGGGCGAGGGAATCTCGACCACGCGGTTCATCGAGGCGGGAATCTCGATAAGGCCCAGCAGGCTCTCCTCGTCGGTGGCGCCGTCCAGACCACAGGCCAGATAGAGCGCGCCGTTGCGCAGGTTGGGGAAGGGGTGGCGCGGATCGATGACCAGCGGCGAGATGACCGGCGACACGTAGGCCTGGAAGTAGCGGGTTACGAAGGTGCGCTCCTCGGGCGTAAGCGAATCGATGCGGGCGCGGTGAACGCCCAAGGTGTCGAGCTTGCCTTCGATGCTCTTAAAGATGGATTCCCAACGAGTAAGGAGCCCGGGCATTTCGGCCATGACAGCATCGACCTGTTCGGAGGCGGTCATATTGCTCTTGTTGTCGACAGGCTGTTTTTTGAGCTCTGCCAGATCGGACAGGCCGCCCACGCGCACCATGAGAAACTCGTCGAGGTTAGACTCGAAAATCGACACGAACTTTAGACGCTCGAACAGCGGAACGGTCTCATCGAAGGCTTCGTCGAGCACGCGGTTGTTAAAGCGCAGCCAGCTAAGCTCTCGGTTTTGCGTGTACGAGAAGTCGCGCGGCGGCTTGCGCAGCTTTGCAGCGGCTTGCTTCTTTTCGATTTTGCTCGGCATATGCATCTGTCCGTTCAGTCCCCGTAGGGGACGGTAGCCTAACTCTTATTCACTATTGTCTCAATTTAGTCGACCGCTGGCACGAACGTATCGCGTGAACGGTATCTTTACCTACTTCTTACGCTGACGAGTCATAGGACTGACGCCCTGCTCGTCTGCAAGCGGTCTATATCCTCACTCAACTGGTACGTAAGTGTGAATAAGAATGATGGATAGCTGAATATCATTGAATGCAGGCGGAAACGTAAACAAACATCATTTATATACATAAAACCGATTTAGCTATGCAATTCTGAATCAAAAGTTTAGAGACGCAATCGCAAATGGTTTTTAAGAAAAAAGAGCGTTTACCTTAGAAAAGTTACTTTAGAACGCCGAAGTACATCATGGGGGAATCACATGCGATATACCGTTCATCGCACTTTGTTGACCGTTCGGGGGCGAGGTGGAATTGCGGGTGGAATTTGGATATAACTAGAGCTGTCAGCAAGCAGCGTCCCATATGGAGGGGCGCTGATACATTCGGCCAGTAAGGCCCGAAAGAAAGGTAGGAGGCCATGACGAAAGGTCTGCACGTGCCTTCCGAGATCGGCAAGCTCAGGAAGGTCTGCCTGCACCGTCCCGGCGACGAGCTCCTCAACCTGCCGCCCGACGAGCTCGAGCGACTCCTGTTCGACGACGTCCCGTTCCTGGAGGTCGCGCAGCAGGAGCACGACACCTTCGCCCAGATCCTGAGGGACCAGGGCGTGGAGGTCCTCTATCTCGAGAACCTCGTCGCTGAGGTGTTCGACCAGGTCCCCGGCGCCCGCGCCGAGTTCACCGACCAGTACATCGCCGAGGCCGGCATCCGCGGCCAGCACATGCCGCAGATCGTCCGCGAGAAGCTGGACTCCATCGAGGACAACCTCGAGTTCGTCAAGAAGACCATGGCCGGCATGACCAAGTCCGAGATAGACATGCCCCTCACGGCGTCCACGACCCTCGACTCCCTGGTCAACTCCGAGTCCGAGTCCGACCTGATCATCGACCCGATGCCCAACCTCTACTTCACCCGCGACCCGTTCGCGGTCGTCGGCGAGGGCGTCAACCTCAACCGCATGTACTCGGTCACCCGCAACCGCGAGACCCTGTACGGCAAGTACATCTTCAAGTACCACCCCGACTACAAGGACGTCTCGCTGTACTTCCGCCGCGACTGCCAGTTCCACACCGAGGGCGGCGACGTGCTGAACATCAACGAGAAGACCCTCGCCGTCGGCATCTCCCAGCGCACCCAGGCCGCCGCGATCGACGTCATGGCCCAGAACATCTTCTGGAACTCCGACTCCAAGGTCGAGCGCATCCTGGCCTTCGACATCCCGGTCTCGCGCGCCTTCATGCACCTCGACACGGTCTTCACCCAGATCGACGTCGATAAGTTCACGATCCACCCCGCCATCATGGGCACCCTGCGCGTCTACGAGCTGACCGCCGGCAAGAACCCGGGCGACGTGAACATCCGCCTGATCGAGGACACCCTCGAGCACGTCCTGGAGGACGCCACCGGCGTCGACCAGGTCAAGCTGATCCCCTGCGGCGGCGGCGACCCGATCGCGGCCTCCCGCGAGCAGTGGAACGACGGCTCCAACACCCTGTGCGTCGAGCCCGGCAAGATCTGCGTCTACGCCCGCAACACCGTCACCAACGACGTGCTGTACAAGGAGGGCCTGGACCTTCTCGTCGTGCCCTCCGCCGAGCTCTCCCGCGGCCGCGGCGGCCCGCGCTGCATGAGCATGCCCTTCTGGCGCGAGGACCTCTAGGGTCTTCAAGGACCCGTACAGGTCATAATATATACATCTAGCTGCCATTAGATGTCTCCCATTGGGGCGGTGCGGGTTTTCGCACCGCCCCAATCTTGTATGAGGAACGTCAACACGATTGGATGACTGCTTTTGTAAGGAGCTTGGCCATGGACATCAAGACGATTGGCGTTGAGGAATGGCTCAACGTTTGGGAGAAGAGCGCCACGTGGGACATCGCCCAGTCGACGATCTCGTCGCTCACTATGGGCGAGCTGCGCGCGCTCGATGAGCAGGGCGGCGCCACGTTCTACGAGCGCCTGGACCGCGAGAAGATGAACTACGGCTGGATCGAGGGCTCGCCGGAGTTTAAGGCCGAGGTTGCCAAGCTGTATCGTCGCGAGGTCAATCCCGATCACATTCTGCAGACCAATGGCTGCACGGGCGCTAACCTCAACGCCATCATGGCTGTGGTCGAACCCGGCGACCACGTTATCGCCGAGTGGCCCACCTATGCGCCGCTCTACGAGATTCCGCGCACGCTGGGCGCCGAGGTCGAGTATTGGGAGCTACGCGAAGAGCTCGGCTGGAAGCCCGATATCGAGGAACTCAAGCGCTTGGTGCGCCCCGACACCAAGCTCATCTGCATCAACAACGCATCGAACCCCATCGGTACGGTGCTCGATGCCGATATGCTCGGCCAGATTGCCGAGATCGCCCGTTCGGTGGGCGCCTACGTGCTGAGTGACGAGGTGTATCTGCCTCTCGAAAATACTGAGTCCTTTATGTCGATGGTCGACGTGTACGAGAGGGCCATTGTCACCAACTCGTTGTCGAAGACCTATTCGACGCCTGCGGCCCGCGTGGGCTGGGTCGTGGCCGACGAAGAGGTGTCCAACCGCATCCGTACCTATCGCGATTACACCATGATCTGCGGCGGAGTGTTCAACGATGACCTGGCGACCTATGTGCTTGAGCACAAGGATAAGATTCTCGAGCGCAATCGCAAGATCGTGTTTGGCAACCGCGATATCGCGCAGGCTTGGATCGATACGCAGCATCGCGTTTCCTGGACGGCCCCGCAGGGCGTGTCCACCTCGTTTATCCAGCTGGATATTCCCGAGGATGACGAGGAGTTCTGCAGGCGCCTGCTGTCCGAGAGGGGAGTGCTGCTGGTACCCGGTAGCCGTTTTGAGCTTCCCTGCGGCGCACGCCTGGGCTACTGCGCGAGCGAGGACGTTCTGCGCGAGGGCCTGAGGCTGTTGGGCGAGGCACTGGCGGAGTTTGATCGCTAGGATTCCGATGATCTTCGAGGGCCTTATCCAAATTGGTCGAAGATAATCGAATACGGATCCGTTTCCCTAGGGGAAGCGGATCCGTTTTTCCATACCGAGAAGTCAAGTTGTTACAAATGGGGCCGTAAAGCGAGTCGGTATCCGCCGGGCCTTATACTGAGCTTCCGGTGAACGGTATCAAGCGTCTGGTAAACGGTAATTTGTTTACCAGAAATGAATAGGACAAACTTTTTTCTGAATAAAAATGAAAATGGTTGAGACGTGGTACGAATCGCTAATTCTATTCATAGCTTTATTGGAAATATACAATTTGAGGGTGGTTTAACAAAGTTTAGTTCCATTTGATTTCTGGATTGAAAACGCGTTTAAGCACGTAAATACGCTTTATTAAGATGAAGTGTGCCATGCGTGAAGTATATGTGTATGCCGTTCACTCCCTATAAAAAACCGTTCGGGGGCAAGGTGGAAGTATGAGCTGATTTTGGATATAAATATGTCGTCAGCAATAACGCCTCACACGGAGGGGCGCTAACGAATCGGCCCTGACAAGGGCCCGAAAGAAAGGTAGGAGGCCATGACGAAAGGTCTGCACGTGCCTTCCGAGATCGGCAAGCTCAGGAAGGTCTGCCTGCACCGTCCCGGCGACGAGCTCCTCAACCTGCCGCCCGACGAGCTCGAGCGACTCCTGTTCGACGACGTCCCGTTCCTGGAGGTCGCGCAGCAGGAGCACGACACCTTCGCCCAGATCCTGAGGGACCAGGGCGTGGAGGTCCTCTATCTCGAGAACCTCGTCGCTGAGGTGTTCGACCAGGTCCCCGGCGCCCGCGCCGAGTTCACCGACCAGTACATCGCCGAGGCCGGCATCCGCGGCCAGCACATGCCGCAGATCGTCCGCGAGAAGCTGGACTCCATCGAGGACAACCTCGAGTTCGTCAAGAAGACCATGGCCGGCATGACCAAGTCCGAGATAGACATGCCCCTCACGGCGTCCACGACCCTCGACTCCCTGGTCAACTCCGAGTCCGAGTCCGACCTGATCATCGACCCGATGCCCAACCTCTACTTCACCCGCGACCCGTTCGCGGTCGTCGGCGAGGGCGTCAACCTCAACCGCATGTACTCGGTCACCCGCAACCGCGAGACCCTGTACGGCAAGTACATCTTCAAGTACCACCCCGACTACAAGGACGTCTCGCTGTACTTCCGCCGCGACTGCCAGTTCCACACCGAGGGCGGCGACGTGCTGAACATCAACGAGAAGACCCTCGCCGTCGGCATCTCCCAGCGCACCCAGGCCGCCGCGATCGACGTCATGGCCCAGAACATCTTCTGGAACTCCGACTCCAAGGTCGAGCGCATCCTGGCCTTCGACATCCCGGTCTCGCGCGCCTTCATGCACCTCGACACGGTCTTCACCCAGATCGACGTCGATAAGTTCACGATCCACCCCGCCATCATGGGCACCCTGCGCGTCTACGAGCTGACCGCCGGCAAGAACCCGGGCGACGTGAACATCCGCCTGATCGAGGACACCCTCGAGCACGTCCTGGAGGACGCCACCGGCGTCGACCAGGTCAAGCTGATCCCCTGCGGCGGCGGCGACCCGATCGCGGCCTCCCGCGAGCAGTGGAACGACGGCTCCAACACCCTGTGCGTCGAGCCCGGCAAGATCTGCGTCTACGCCCGCAACACCGTCACCAACGACGTGCTGTACAAGGAGGGCCTGGACCTTCTCGTCGTGCCCTCCGCCGAGCTCTCCCGCGGCCGCGGCGGCCCGCGCTGCATGAGCATGCCCTTCTGGCGCGAGGACCTCTAAGTCTTTAACGTTCCGGTGCGGTCCCCCTACAACCGCACCGGTTTCGCCCGTCAAACGGGCAACACTATTACTTATGTAATTCATTTTTTCGAAAGGAAACGAACCATGGGTGTTAACCTCTCCGGCCGTAGCTTCCTCAAGCTCCTCGACCTCTCCACCGAGGAGATCGAGTACTTGCTCAAGCTTTCCAAGAACTTCAAGGACATGAAGCGCGCTGGCGTTCCGCACCGCTATCTCGAGGGCAAGAACATCGTTCTGCTCTTCCAGAAGACCTCCACTCGTACCCGCTGCGCCTTCGAGGTCGGCGGCATGGATCTGGGCATGGGCGTCACCTACCTCGATCCCGGTTCGTCGCAGATGGGCAAGAAGGAGTCCATCGAGGACACCGCCCGCGTTCTCGGCCGTATGTATGACGGCATCGAGTTCCGTGGCTTTGCCCAGGACGACGTCGAGGAGCTCGCTGCCAAGTCCGGCGTGCCCGTGTGGAACGGCCTGACCACCGAGTGGCACCCCACCCAGATGCTCGCCGACATCCTGACCGTCCAGGAGAACTTCAACTACGACATCAAGGGCAAGACCCTCGTCTTCATGGGCGACTGCAAGAACAATGTCGCTCGCTCCCTCATGGTTGTCTGCTCCAAGCTCGGCATGAACTTCGTGGCCTGCGGCCCCGAGGAGTGCATGCCCGCCGACGACGTCATCGAGGCCTGCAAGCCCATCGCCGAGGCCAACGGCTGCACCATCAAGCTGACCACCGACGTCAAGGACGGCGTCACCGGTGCCGACGTTATCTACACCGATGTGTGGGTCTCCATGGGCGAGCCCGACGAGGTCTGGGCCGAGCGCATCGCTCAGCTCACCCCGTATCGCGTTACCTCCGAGGTCATGGCTATGGCCAACCCGGGTGCCATCTTCCTGCACTGCCTGCCCAGCTTCCACGACACCAACACCACGATTGGCGCCGAGAAGTGCGAGCAGTTCGGCATCACCGAGCAGGAGGTCACCGACGAGGTCTTCGAGAGCCCCGCTTCCAAGGTCTTCGACGAGGCCGAGAACCGCATGCACACCATTAAGGCTGTCATGTACGCCACGCTCAAGTAAGAGCATCTAGCATCTCGCTCGGGGTGTATTACTGCGCACCCCGAGCGGTTTTATCTGGTAATAATCTCGCATCAAGCGGCAGGCACGGCACGGAAGAGCCGCTTCTGGCGAGATCAGTAAATGATTTATGAAGGGGGGATGAGAACTATGACTGAGACCGCTAAGAAAAAGCGCGGTATGCCTTCATCGTTCACCATTCTTCTTGCTCTGCTGGCAATTGTCGCAGTGATTACCGTTATCGTCTCCGGCACGTCCGGTGGCGCGGTTACTGCCGCCCGTCTGAGCGATTTCTGCACCGCCCCGATCCTGGGCTTCGCTGACGCTCTGCCCGTCTGCCTCTTCGTTATGATCCTGGGCGGCTTCCTCGGCATGATGACCGAGACCGGCGCCCTGGACAACGGCATCGCCGTCCTGGTGCAGAAGCTTAAGGGCAACGAGATTATGCTCATTCCCGTGCTGATGCTCATCTTCTCCCTCGGTGGTACCACCTATGGTATGTGCGAGGAGACCGTTCCCTTCTACGCCCTGCTCGCCGCTACCATGATGGCCGCTGGCTTCGACCCCATGGTCGGTGCCGCTACCGTCCTGCTCGGCGCTGGCTGCGGCTGCCTGGGCTCCACGGTTAACCCGTTCGCCGTCGGCGCTGCCGTCGACGCTCTGACCGGCGTTGGCATTGAGGTCAACCAGTCCATCATCATCGGCCTCGGTGCCGTCCTGTGGATTGTCACTACCGCTATGTCCATCTTCTTCGTGATGAGCTACGCCAAGAAGGTCAAGGCTGACAAGGGTTCCACCATCCTGTCGATGCAGGAGCTCAAGGACGCCGAAGAGGCTCACGGCAAGGCTGCTTCCGAGGTCCACAAGGAGGTCAAGCTCACCGGTCGTCAGAAGGGTGTTCTGATCGCCTTCGCCTTCACCTTCGTCGTCATGATCGTCGGCTTCATTCCGCTGGCCGACCTCAACGAGGGCGTCGCCAACTTCTTCGACGCCGGCGCTGTCTACGACGCCGACGGTAACGCCGTCGTCCAGGGCTGGTCTGCCCTGATCACCGGCCTGCCCATTGGCCAGTGGTACTTCGACGAGGCTTCCACCTGGTTCTTCCTCATGGCCGTCCTGATCGGTATCATCGGTGGCCTGTCCGAGAAGCAGATCGTCAACACCTTCATCACCGGCGCTGCCGACATGATGTCCGTTGTTCTCGTCATCGCCCTCGCCCGTGGTATCTCCGTCCTCATGGCTAACACCGGCCTCGATGTCTTCGTCCTCGACGCTGCCGCCAATGCCCTGGCTGGCCTGTCCGGCGTGATCTTCGCTCCCATGAGCTTCCTGGTCTACTTCGGCCTGTCCTTCCTGATCCCTTCGACCTCTGGTATGGCCACCGTCTCCATGCCCATCATGGGACCGCTGGCTGTTAAGCTCGGCTTCTCGCCCGAGGTCATGGTCATGATCTTCTCCGCCGCCATCGGTGTCGTGAACCTGTTCACCCCGACCTCCGGCGCCATCATGGGCGGTCTCGCCCTGGCCAAGATCGAGTGGACGACCTGGCTCAAGTTTGCCCTTAAGCTCATCGTCGCTCTCTCCGTCGTCTGCGCCGTCATCCTGACCGTCGCCTGCGTGCTGCTCTAAGTACCCAACGGGTACCCCACGGAAACCTTGACGATCCTGTAGAGGATCACCTGGTCATCGTCTGTCCGGTGGGGTCAACCCACCGGTAGACTCCTACCTTTAGCCCCCTCCCGTTCCGTGCGCGGGAGGGGGCGACTTTTTGTTCCGCGGTTTTACCAAACCGCGGAACCGGTCGACGCTACGCGCCGTCCAGAACGACAATTTGTCATTCAAAAGGCAAGGCATGACCAAAAGGTCTATGCCTCGCCTTTTTCATGCCAACTTGTACGTTCTGGACGGCGCTCGCTGTCCGTCCTCTGCCTGCGGCGCTTTCCATTGTTGGTGCAGAGGGCGCTTTGCCTACTCTGGCGGGCTTTCGCTGACTTATGCTCCACCTGCGACGTTTCCATTATTGATACAAAGGCCAGGTTTGTTTGAACCAAAAAGGGGAAGTTGCGGTGGAATCGTTCCTGTTTGGCCGTCTTGAGGGGTTAAACGGGAACTATTCCACCGCAACTTATCGATGACGTGTTTGGTTGGTGCCAGTTGATTGCTTGGGCGTTGGGGAGGGTCTGCTCCGTTATAATCGCCTAGAACATTAATTGGAAACGGGACGGGAGCCATACATGCGCCAGGGTTTCGACAATGCGAAGTATATCGAGCTGCAGGCTGCTCACATTAAGGAGCGCATCTCACAGTTTGGTGGCAAGCTCTATTTGGAGTTTGGCGGCAAGCTGTTCGATGACTATCATGCGAGCCGCGTGCTGCCGGGTTTTGAACCGGACAGCAAGTTCCGCATGCTCAAGAGCATCGCCGACGATGTCGAGGTTATCATCGCGATCAACGCGAACCATATCGAGAAAAACAAGGCTCGCGGTGACCTTGGCATTACCTATGACGAGGATGTGCTGCGCCTGGTTGACTTGTTCCGCGGCAACGGCTTTGCCGTCGCGGCTGTGGTCATCACCCAGTACGCCGGCCAGCCTGCTGCCGATGTGTTCCGCAACCGCCTGAACGCGCTCGGCATTCCTGCCAAGCTGCACTATCCCATCGAGGGCTACCCGCACGATGTCGATCTGATCGTGTCCGATGATGGCTACGGCAAGAACGAGTTTGTCGAGACCACCCGACCGCTCGTCGTGGTCACTGCCCCCGGTCCTGGCTCGGGCAAGCTTGCCACCTGCCTGTCTCAGCTCTATCACGAGCACAAGCATGGCACGGCCGCCGGCTATGCCAAATTCGAGACCTTCCCGGTTTGGAATCTGCCCCTTACGCATCCGGTCAACATTGCCTACGAGGCCGCCACGGCAGACCTCGATGACGCCAACATCATCGACTCCTTCCACCTTGAGGCCTACAACAAGACCACGGTCAACTACAACCGCGACGTCGAGGCCTTCCCGGTAGTCCGTGCCCTGATGGAAAAGATCCTGGGCAAGAGCCCCTACCAGAGCCCTACGGACATGGGCGTCAATATGGTTGGCTTTGCCATCACCGATGACGATGCCTGCCGCGACGCTTCCAAGATGGAGATCGTCCGCCGCTACTTTACCGCGGTCGAAAATGTGCGCCGTACCGGCGTGGGCGATGAGCAAGTCGACCGTCTCAAGATTATTATGAAGAAAGCCGGCATCGATAAGAACTACTCACCGGCGCGCTCGGCGGCCCTCACCAGGGAGCAGCTGACGGGCGGTCCCGTGGGTGCCATGGTCATGCCCGATGGCTCCGTGGTGACCGGTAAGACCTCCACGCGCCTGGGCGCCGCAAGTTCGCTCATTATGAACGCCCTCAAGCATGTCTCGGGCGTCGACCTTGAGCTCGAGGTCATTAGCGATGAAGCGATCGAGCCCATCAGCAAGCTCAAGACGCATTTCCTGGGCAGCAAAAACCCGCGCCTCCACACCGACGAGACGCTTATGGCGCTGTCGATCACCTCGGCCACGAGTGAGACGGCCGCTCGCGTCCTTTCGGGCCTGGAGCAGTTGCGCGGTTGCGATGCTTTCTTTAGCGTTATCATCTCGCCGACGGACGAGACGGTACTGCGCAAACTGGGTATCAACGTGTGCTGCGAGCCCAAGTTTGAGCGCCGTGGTTTCTTCCATCGCTAAGTTTGAAGCATCGCGGTAATTGCATTGCATTTTGGCCGTATCGGGTTAGCGCCCGGTACGGCTTTTTGATCAATAAAGCGCCTATTTCGGCGAAAAATAGCCGTTTACCTGCCTAGAAACAATTAGAGCGGTATACAATAACCGTAACTGTTTCATCCTTGGCGGGATGCCGCATGATGGATATTACCTGCCATCGTGAGGTGTGTCGGTCGCGCACGGCGCGTTAGATGCTCGTGCTTGGTTTGAGGAGGCTGCTATGGCGGGCAAGGGTCGTGCGAGTGTCAACGATATGAAGCGTGTCGAGGTGCTGGTGTTGATGGAGATCGACCAGCAAACCGAAGACAATGGCGGGCCGTATGGTTTCTCGCGCAAAACGCTTGCCGAACGCGTGGGGGTTTCGCCGTATCGTGCCCGCGCCGCAATCGATCGCTTGGATTCCGAAGGCATGATTGATGTCGTCTCGCGTTATAGCGACGACGGCGGTCAGCTTGCAAATGGCATTTGCCTCACCGAACGTGGCGAGTGGTATCTTGAGGGCGTCCGTACTGGCATGCTCGTTCAAGAAATGCTTGAGGACGAGGTTGCTGATCGATGGCAGCATGTAACCCTTGCCATAGCGACGCCGCCTGGGAAACCGGGCGGCGTTTTGTTTCAAGATTGAGAAATGCAATCGCACGCGAGAAAAATTGCGAACGGTCCGCGGCGCGAGTATTACAATGAAGACCCGTAAGATGTGGATAAACAACTTCTACGGGAAGCGCAGGTAACTCAATATGACCAAGCATGTGTTCGTAACCGGTGGCGTGGTTTCGTCCCTGGGCAAGGGTATCACCGCGGCCTCGCTGGGCCGTCTGCTCAAGTCGCGTGGCTACAAAGTAACGATGCAGAAGGCCGACCCGTATCTGAACGTCGACCCCGGTACCATGAGCCCGTTCCAGCATGGTGAGGTCTTCGTTACCGAGGATGGTTACGAGTCCGACCTGGACCTGGGTCATTACGAGCGCTTTATTGATGAGAACCTGACCCGCGATTCCAACTTTACGACCGGTGCCATCTACAAAAGCCTAATCGCCCGCGAGCGTCGCGGCGACTTTTTGGGCGGTACCGTGCAGGTGATTCCCCACGTCACCAATGCCATTAAGGACAAGTTCCGCCGCATCGAGGAGCAGACCGGCTCCGATGTAGTCATCACCGAGCTGGGCGGCACGATTGGCGACATCGAGTCCCAGCCGTTTGTCGAGGCCATCCGTCAGTACCGCAAGGAGGCCGGCCCCGAGAACGTCTGCTACATCCACGTGTCGCTCGTTCCCTATATCGCCGCCGCCCACGAGGTCAAGACCAAGCCCACACAGCATTCCGTCAAGGAGCTCCGCAGCTTTGGCATCCAGCCCGATATTATCGTGCTGCGCTCCGACCACCATATCGATGACGCTATCCGCGGAAAGATCGCAAGCTTCTGCGACGTCGACACCGATTGCGTCTTTACCAACGAGGACTGCGCGAGCATTTACGATGTTCCGCAGCTGCTTGCCGAGCAGGACTTTGACCTGCGCATTTGCGAGCGCCTGGGTCTGGACCCGCGTGAGCGCGACATGAGCGAGTGGAACGAGTTCCTGCGCAAACAGAATCACGCCAACCATCACGCCGACAAGGTGAAGATCGCCGTCGTGGGCAAGTACACGCAGCTGCCCGATGCGTACCTGTCGGTTATCGAGGCCCTGCACCATGCGGGCGTCTTCTACGATCGCCATGTGGACGTCCAGCTGGTCGACGGCGAGAGCCTCGACGAGCAGAATGTCTCCGAGGTTCTGGGCGACGCCTCGGGCATCCTGGTCCCCGGCGGCTTTGGCAAGCGCGCCCTGGAGGGCAAGATCCTCGCGGCCGAGTTTGCCCGTGAGCACAAGATTCCGTATCTGGGCATTTGCCTGGGTATGCAGGTGGCCGTGTGCGAATTTGCGCGCAATGTCGTCGGCCTTGCCGGCGCCAGCTCCTCTGAGTTCGATCCGGATGGCCCGTATAGTGTCATCGATCTGATGAGCTCGCAGGAGGACGTGACCGAGAAGGGCGGCACCATGCGCCTGGGCGCCTATCCGTGCAAGCTCGCCGCCGATACCCTTGCTCGCGAGGCATATGGCGAGGAACTCGTCTACGAGCGTCACCGTCACCGCTTTGAGTTCAACAACGCCTTCCGCGACCAGCTCGAGGACGCCGGTTTGGTTATCTCGGGTCTGTCGCCTGACGAGCGCCTGGTCGAGATGGTCGAGCTGCCGCGCGACGTGCATCCGTGGTATGTGGCAACCCAGGCTCATCCCGAGTTCAAGAGCCGCCCGACCAACCCGCAGCCGCTGTTCCGCGAGTTCGTACGCGCTTCGATCGGCCAGCACGAGGGTGTCGACCGTCTGCAGGTGACGCCCATGAACCTCGCTACGGACTAAGGGTGCCGGCGAATAAGGAACATACCGAAGCTACTCCCTCGTCGCTCGCCGTGGCGGCGGGGGAGTATCTCGATTACCTCGCGGTCGAGCGGGGTTTGGCGCGCAACACGATTGCGGCCTATCGTCGTGACCTGACGACGTACTGCGCCTATCTGGAGCGGGCGGGTATTGTGTCTTTTGAAGAGGTGACTCGTCAGGTCGTGGAGGGCTTTGTCGCCGACCGTCGCGATGGGGGCTATTCCGATGCCTCGGTGGAGCGTGCGCTTGCAGCCGTGAAGGGCCTGCATGCCTTTTTGGTGCGCGATGGGGCTGTAGCCCAAAATCCAACGGCGGCGTTGCGCCTGCCTAAAAAGGCTGAGCGTTTGCCGGAGTATCTATCGGTGGAGGATGTCTCGGCTCTGCTCGATCAAGACTTCCCCGAGGGCGAGATGGGCTTGCGCGACCATGCCATCTTGGAAGTGCTCTACGGATGCGGTTTGCGTGTGAGCGAGTTGGTGGGGCTCGATGTGGGCGATATCCATATTGACGATGGCTTTGTACTCGTTCGCGGTAAGGGCTCAAAGGAACGCCTGTCCCCGCTGGTGGGAAGCGCGGCGCGAGCTCTGATGCTCTATGTAACTGAGGGACGTTCTCGCTTGGCGGCCCATGCCCGCGGAACCGAGACCTCGGCGGTCTTTTTAAATAAGAACGGACGTCGCCTGTCGCGCCAGGCCGTGCATGCGATATGCGAGCGGTATGGGCGTCAGGTGGGGCTGGTGGGGCTCCATCCCCATACCTTGCGCCACTCCTTTGCCACCCACATGCTCGCGGGCGGTGCCGACCTGCGTGTGCTGCAGGAGATTTTGGGCCATGCCGATATTTCGACCACGCAGGTCTACACGCATGTCGACCGCACGCAACTGACCGAGGTCTATCTGGCGGCGCATCCGCTGGCGCATCGTTAACACATCGCTGGCCTGCATATTTATAGGTATTTGGGGACGGGCCCCAGATTGCTGCGGCGTGCTTTTGCGCGCGCATGGGCAATCTGGGGCCCGTCCCATTTTTCGCCACTTGTCGTCGCGGTGGTGGGCCGCACGTGCCTTGGGTGGGGGAGTTTGGGGGCGATGTGAACGCCATGTAAAGGGACGCAAAAATCGCCTCAAGGTCAACTTGAAGGTTGAGGTTGAAAGGCGGGGTGCCACAGGTGGCATCCCGCCTTTGCTGTAAACACAACATATTGTGTTTTCGAACATATGCTCGGGGGTGTTTTACAACATATTGGGCTGTCTCTTATACACATCTCCGAGCCCCGAGACGCTTCATATTATCGCGTATGCCGTCTTCTGCTTGAAAATTGGGGGGGG
>CATYJU010000041.1 GCA_958407995.1 uncultured Collinsella sp. | reverse complement strand
CGGTCGGCCAAAATGGCACGGGCGATGGTCACGAGCTGGCGCTGACCCTGCGACAGGTTGGTGCCCTCCTCGTTGATCATAAAGTCGTAACCGCCGGCGAGCGTATGAATAAAGTGGTCGCAGCGTGCGGCGCGTGCGGCGGCCTCGACTTCGGCATCGCTCGCATCGGGGCGTCCGTAGCGGATGTTTTCGCGGATGGTGCCGTTAAACAGCCAAGTATCCTGCAACACCATGGCAAACTCGCCGCGAAGTGCCGCGCGGTCCCAATCGCGCACGTCGACACCCTCGACGCGCAGCGAACCGCCGTCCACATCGTAGAAGCGCTGCAGCAGCTTGATGAGCGTGGTCTTGCCAGCGCCGGTGGGACCGACGATGGCGATGGTCTGGCCGGGCTGCGCCTCGCAGCTAAAGTCGTGGATGATGTTCTTGTCGGGCGTATAGCCAAACTTGACATGGTCGAACTCCACGTGACCGGGGCGCTTCTCGGGGATCTGCGCGTCGGTCTTTTGCTCCTCCTCGGGCGCGGCCAGGAACTCAAAGACGCGCTCGGTGGCAGCGGCCATCGACTGCATCGTGTTGCTCACGTTGCCCAGCTGCTGCACGGGTTGCGTAAAGTTGCGAACGTACTGGATAAAGCTCTGGATATCGCCGGGCGTGGCATTGCCGGTCAGCGCGAGCTGTGCGCCCACCACGACGACGCCCACGTAGCCCATGTTGCCCACCAGGCTCATAAGCGGCATCATCAGGCCCGACAGGAACTGCGAGCGCCAGCCACTAATAAAGAGGCGGTCGTTTTGACGGTCGAACTCTTCGATCGAGGCCTCGGCGCGGTCGAACACCTGAATGACGTTCTGGCCGGCAAAGTCTTCCTCGATAATGCCGTTGACGGCGCCCAGAACCTGCTGTTGCTCGCGGAAGTACGGCTGCGAGAAGTGAATCATTACGGTCAAGATAATCGCGGCGGCCGGCAGCGTGAGCACGGTGACGCCGGTAAGCGGCAGGCTGATCGAAAGCATCATGACGAGCACGCCGATAATCTGCGTCACCGACGTGATGAGCTGCGTCACGCTCTGGTTGAGCGACTGACCCAGCGTATCGACGTCGTTGGTGATGCGGCTGAGTACGTCTCCCTTGCTGTGGCCGTTGAAGTAACTCATCGGCACGACGGCAATCTTGGCGGCGATTTCCTTGCGCATGCGGTAGCAGATCTTTTGCGTGACGCCGGTCATGAGCCAGCCCTGGACCAGGCTGCAGACAGAGCTCGCCAGATACAGGCAGAGCAAAAAGCCGAGCGTCTTGGCGATCCAGTCAAAGTCAACGTCGCCGGTGCCGTTGACCTTGGCGACCAGGCCTTCGAACAGCTTGGTCGTAACCTGGCCGAGCACCTTGGGTCCCACAATGTTAAAGATGACCGAGCACACGGCAAAGGCGACGGCGGCAAACACGGCAATCTTGTGCTGGCCGATATAGCCGAGCAGCTGCCTCATGGTGCCCTTAAAGTCCTTGGCCTTTTCGCCGCGACGCATGCCGCCCATGCGGCCCATGGGACCACGCTGGCGGGTGGGCTTGGGAATCTGAGTCTTGGTCTCGTCTGCCATTAGCGCTCGCCTCCTTCCATGACGGCTGCAATTTCTTCTTGGGTAAGCCCCAGCTCCTCGGCGGAAAGCTGCGACTGTGCGATCTCCAGGTACGCCGGGCAGTTGCGCAGCAGCTCCTCGTGCGTGCCGGTGCCCACTACGTGGCCGTCGTCGAGCACGATGATCTGGTCGGCGTGCATGATGGTCGCGATGCGCTGGGCCACGACCACGAGCGCGGCGTCGGTGACGTTTTTGGCCAACTCCTCGCGCAGGCGAGCGTCGGTCTTGTAGTCGAGGGCGCTAAACGAGTCATCGAACACCACGACCTCGGGCTTTTTGGCCAACGCGCGGGCGATGGCCAGGCGTTGGCGCTGACCGCCCGAGACATTGGAGCCGCCCTGGCTGATGGGGGAGTCGTAGCCGCCCTCGCGCTCGGCGATAAAGTCTTCCGCCTGGGCGACGCGTGCTGCCTGGCGCATATCCTCGTCACTCACCATGTCGCCGGCAAACTTGAGGTTGCTCTCGACGGTACCCGAGAACAGACGACCCTGCTGCGGAATATAACCGATGCGGCGACGCAGCTCGGAGAGAGTCATGTCACGCACGTCGATGCCGTCGAGCGAAATGCTGCCGCCCGTGACGTCGTACAGGCGCGGGATGAGCTGCACAAGCGTGGACTTGCCCGAACCCGTGGAGCCAATGATGCCGAGCATCTGGCCGGCGTGCGTGGTGAAGTTTACGCCGCTAATGACGTCGGCGCGGGCATCGGGATACTGGAAGCTCACGTCACGGAAGGTGAGCTCGCCGCGCGGCGCGCTGGCCGCGGGCAGTTTGGGCGAGGCAGGGTCGTTGATGCTCGTGGGGCAGGTGATGACCTCTTCCACGCGCTCGGCTGCGACCTCGGCGCGGGGCAGGATGACCGAAACCATGGTGAGGATCATAAACGCCATGACGATCTGCATGGTGTAGGAGATGAACGCCATCATGTTGCCGACCTGCATCACGCCGTCGGACACGCCCTGCGCGCCAAACCAGACGATAAGCACGGTGATGCAGTTCATGACGAGCATCATAAGCGGCATCATAAAACTCATAGCGCGGTTGGTGTAGAGCTGCGTGGTCATCAGGTCGAGCGAAGCCTTGTCAAAACGCTCGAGCTCATGCTCCTCGCGGTTGAACGAGCGGATGGGCATAAGGCCGTCGAGCAGCTCGCGGGCGGTAAGGTTCACACGGTCCACAAAGCTCTGCATCTTTTTGAACTTGGGCATGGTGAGGCCCATAAGCACGCCGACGACGGCCGAGACGGCGATGATGGCCACGGCGATGGTCCACTCCAGGCCGGTGTGGTTGGCCAGGACGCGCATGACGGCGACGATGCCCATGACGGGGGCCATCAGGCACATGCGGATAAACAGGGTTGCGGCCATCTGGATCTGCTGAATGTCGTTGGTGCAGCGGGTAATGAGCGAGGCCTGGCTAAACTTGCCCACTTCGGCCGGCGAGAAGTGCATAACCTTGTTGAAGGTCTCGCGACGCAGGTCGCGGGCGATGGAGCAGGCGGTGCGCGAAGCCACGGCACCGGTCAGGATGGTGGCGACGAGCGACACCAGGCACAGCCCAAACATAGTGGTCGCCATGCGGCTCAGGTAGGCGTTCTGCACATCGGCGGGGTCGATGCCCTGTGCCTTGTACTCGTCCTGTACATAGCTCACGGCGCGTTGGGTCACGATGGAGCCCGACATGGAACCCATTTTGTCCGCCATATCGTTGGCGCCCTCGACGAGCTTGCCCTGATCGATAAGACCGCCTTCAACGCCTAGGCGCAGGCTCTTCATGGTGATCTTGCCGCCGTCGGCGTCGATCTGCTTTTGCATGCTCTGCGCCGCTGCGGCCTTCTGCTGCATCTCGGCGAGCTGCTCGGGCGTCATTGCCGCCATCTGCTCGGGGGTGGGCATGGCCTGAGCGCCGCCGCCATCGCTTGCCTCGGTAGATGCGCCGGTCATGTCGCCCATGGAGTTGGCATCGATGCCCTGGTTGAACGAAAGGACGACAGTCTCGGGCAGGCTCATGATGTCGGCAATCTTGCCGCCGTCGGCGCGCTCCTCCTCGGTGCCCTTGTACGTTCGAATGCCGTTTTTGTCAGCCTTGCTAAACACGGCCTCCACAGCCTTGGCGTCCTTGGCGCTCATAAAGAGTTCGAGGTCGTCGAGCGATTCGGCGCGGATGGTGTCGGGTACGGGCGAGGCGATACCGCCTTGCTGCACGCCCACGTCGACGATATCGCTCATATAGGTAGGCAGTGCCAGGTCGGCGTTGCAGCTGATTACGATGAGTACGATAGCTGTGAACAGTGCCAGGATATGCTTTTTAAAGAGCTTGAGAATCCTCACTCGGCATCTCTCCTTTCTTGATTGCGGTCGATAATTTCGTTGGCACGTCTAAGAAGGCGCACCATCTCTTGGGTATCTGTTTCGCCGAGCTGCTCGAGGAAAGCCGCGGTGCGGTCCTCGAATTCCCGGCGTTTGATTTCGAGATCCTGGAATCCCTTGTCGGTCACTATGACGTGTACGCGACGACGGTCGGTCTTTGAGTGCTCACGCTCAACCCAACCCTTGGCTTCGAGAGCGCGTAGGATATTGGCGATGCGGGCGTTCGAGACCCAGGCGCGATCGGCGAGTTCGCTCGGCGTGAGCGAACCGCCAGCGAGCATAAGGGCGCGCATGACAGCCATCTCGCCGCTGAGAGCTTTGTCCACAAAGCGCGAAACGCGCTGGTGAATGCCGCCAAACTCGGTAAGGAGCTGACTCCCAAGCTCATGGAAATCGGTATCTTCCACCGAAAACCCCTAACACTAGAAACTATTTTCGGTGAAAGATGATACCCCCATACGCGGGCCTCATACAGTGGGCAATATAAAGAGCGCATAAAGACTTAAAATCATTCAATTGCTGAAGCGTTTTAAAGAACTATCATGCACGCGGTTAGGCGAGGGGTTGTCACCACCATGACGACTGGGACTCATATAATCGCCACGTGCGATGCTCCAACTTCCCGCAAGGAGACACCTTACATAAAGGGGGATGGAGTCATGGCATTTGACTTCACGGGCAAGACCGCGATCGTTACCGGTGGCACTCAGGGCATTGGCCTCGAGATTGCCAAGGGTATCGTTGCGGGCGGCGGACACGTCGCGCTCATCGCAAGGAACGCTGCTAAGGGCGAGGCCGCTGTGGCCGAGCTTGGCGAGGGCAACAAGTTCTATCAGCTCGATGTCGCCGATGCACCCAAGGCGCGCGAGACCGTCGAGCAGATTTTCACCGATCTGCCGCAGACCAACATCCTGATTAACTGCGCTGGCGTCATCAGCACCAAGAAGTTCGACGAGATCGATGACACCGAGTGGCGCCGTACCATCGACATCAACCTCAACGGCACCTTTACCATGATGAACGCCGTGTACCCGCACTTTAAGGCGGCCCATGCCGGCACTATCGTCAACGTGAGCTCTGTTGCTGGCAAGATCGGCGGCGGCCTGCTCGGCACCGCGGCTTACGCGAGCTCCAAGGCCGGTGTTAACGGTCTAACCAAGGCAGTCGCCAAGGAAGGCGGCAAGTTTGGCGTTCGCTGCAACGCTGTATGCCCGTCGCTCACGCTTACCGATATGACCTCGATCCTCTCTGACGAGAACTCTCAGCGCATCATCAACGGTATTCCTCTGGGCCGCGCCGCCCAGGCCAGCGAGCCTGCGCAGATGGTGCTGTTCTTCGCTTCCGACCTCGCCAGCTTCGTGAACGGCGAGATCGGTGACTGCGACGGTGGCATCGTTCTGGACGGGTAATACTCCGCGACGATTATTCGGCGACGGCTCCTGCGACTCGGGACCGTCGCCTTCTTTCTGATATAGGCGCATGCGGCTACGATTCGCATGCATCCAAAGGAGATATATATGAGTGAATCGACTGCGGTGGAGGCGCCGGCGGCAAAGGAGCCGTTCTTTAAGATGTCCTCCATCCCGGGCGCCAATATCTTGGTGCCGCTTCTGTTGGGCTGTCTGCTCAACACGCTATTCCCCGACCTGTTCAAAACGCTCGGCAGCTTTACGCTTGGCATGACCCAGCAGGGCGCTGGCCCGCTCGTGGGCGCTTTTTTGCTCATCGTCGGTACGACGATTTCGTTTAAGAGCGCTCCTGCCGCCGCTGCCCGCGGCGCCATCATCATCGCCGTCAAGCAGATCGTGGTCGTTGCCATGTCGCTGCTCATCCTTTATGTGTTCAACGACAACTTGTTTGGCATCTCTGCCATGGTGATGCTGGCGGCTTGCACCGGCGCCAACAACGCTATGTACGCTGGGCTGATGGGTACCATGGGCAACGAGGCTGAGCGTGGCGCTGTCGCCATCACCACGCTGGTTGTCGGCCCTCCGGTCACGATGATCGTGCTCGGCGCTGCCGGCCAGGCCCCGATCGGCTGGTCGCTCGTGGGCGCCATTCTGCCGATCGTCGTCGGCATTATTCTGGGTAACCTGTTCCCCAGCTTTAAGAAGATGATGGCACCGGCACTTTCCGCCATCATCGTGCTCGTCTTCTTTGCCATGGGCTCGACCATGACTTTTGGCCAGCTTATCAACGGCGGTCTTCCCGGCATCCTGCTCGGCGTGATCTGCTCGGTGATCTTTGCAATTCCCGTCATCGCGGTCGATAAGCTCACGGGTGGTACGGGTGTCGCAGGTGCGGCCATTTCGAGCTGCGCCGGAGCCAATGTGGCCACGCCTGCTGCCATGGCAAGCGTCAACGGGGCCATGTACGGCGGTGCGGTGCTCGCGACGGCTACGGCACAGGTTGCTGCCTGCGCAATCGTTACGGCTATTTTGACCCCGCTGGTCACCAGCTGGTGCTACAAGCATTTTGAGGGCCAGGGCAACGGCGATAGCAAGGCAACGGCCGACAAGGCCGCCGCAGCCGCCTAATGCCAAGCGGCAATCAAAGCTAAAAACTAGCCATGCCACAGGGCGGCCACGGGGGATTCCGTGGCCGCCCTGCAGTTTCTGTAGGGTCTCTGGGACACTTTACCCTGCTAAAGCTGGCATAACAGCTAGAGCGAACGTCGTACAAAGGCAAGGAAAAATACCATACAAATCGGTGAACGGTAGTTGTTTGCACTCGCATTTCCTGCGGGTTTGTAAAAAACGTCCTTATGATATAAAAAAAGAAACATATAACAGCCCAGATGAAGAGGGTCGCTATGTTATCCTTCTCAAACGGGTGAAATCTTGGGTTTTGGGTTGTAGTTCCAAGGTGGACAAACGTTTTCCCTGCACCAATGTGTGGTGAAGAACGGAAGAAGCCGGTAGTGCAAGCCGAACATTCAAGAATTCAATAAGCAGCGGTGTGAGAGAGCGCCGCATTACACGTAACTAGGAGCGTGGTTACACAATGCAGGAGGCATGGGAAGGCTTCAAGGAAGGCATTTGGACGGGAGAGGTTGACGTCCGAGACTTCATCCAGAAGAACTACACCCCCTACGAGGGCGACGAGTCGTTCCTCGCCGGCCCGACCGAGCGTACCAAGGAGCTGTGGGGCGAGGTTCTCGACCTGCTGCTTAAGGAGCGCGAGCAGGGCGGTGTCCTCGATATGGACACCAAGACCGTCACGGGTATCGTGAGCCACCCCGCTGGCTACATCGATAACGCCCACCGCGAGAAGGAGACCATCGTCGGCCTCCAGACCGACAAGCCGCTCAAGCGCGCGCTGCACGTCAACGGCGGTATCCGCATCGCTTGCCAGGCTGCCAGCCAGCACGGCTATAAGGTCGATGAGAACGTTGTCGAGCGCTACACCTTCGAGCGCAAGACCCACAACGCTGGCGTCTTCGATGTCTACACCCCCGAGATGCGTGCTTGCCGCTCGGCTCACATCATCACCGGTCTGCCCGATGGCTATGGCCGCGGCCGCATCATCGGCGACTACCGTCGTGTTGCCCTGTACGGCGTCGACTACCTGATCAAGGACAAGGAGGCCCAGAAGGCTTCCACCCCGACAGTCATGACCGCCGACAACATCCGCGATCGCGAGGAGCTGCAGGAGCAGATCCGCGCCCTCGGCGAGCTCAAGATGATGGCCGAGACCTATGGTTTCGACATTTCCAACCCTGCTACCAACACGCAGGAGGCCATCCAGTGGATGTACTTCGCCTACCTCGCTGCCGTCAAGGAGCAGAACGGCGCCGCTATGTCCATCGGCCGTACCTCTACGTTCATCGACATCTACGCCGAGCGCGACCTTGCCAACGGTACCTTCACCGAGGAGCAGATCCAGGAGTTCGTGGATCACTTCATCATGAAGCTCCGCATGGTCAAGTTTGCCCGTACCCCCGAGTACCAGGCCCTGTTCACCGGCGACCCGCAGTGGGTCACCGAGTCCATCGGCGGCATGGGTGTTGACGGCCGTACGCTCGTTACCAAGATGAGCTACCGCTACCTGCACACGCTCGAGAACATGGGCACCAGCCCCGAGCCCAACATGACCGTTCTGTGGTCGACCCGTCTGCCCGAGAACTTCAAGAAGTTCTGCGCCAAGACTTCTGTCGCCAGCTCCTCGATCCAGTACGAGAACGACGACCTCATGCGCGTCTATCATGGCGACGACTACGGTATTGCCTGCTGCGTGTCCTCCATGCGCATCGGCAAGGAGATGCAGTTCTTCGGCGCCCGTGCCAACCTGGCCAAGTGCCTGCTGTACGCACTCAACGGCGGCGTCGACGAGGTCTCCAAGAAGCAGGTCGGCCCCAAGTATCGCGCCGTCGAGGGCGATACCCTCGATTACGACGACGTTGTGGCCAAGTACAACGACATGATGAAGTGGCTCGCCGGCGTGTACGTCAACTCGCTGAACATCATTCACTACATGCACGACAAGTATTGCTACGAGCGCATCCAGATGGCTCTGCACGACAAGCACGTGCACCGCTGGTTCGCTACGGGCATCGCTGGCCTTTCCGTCGTGGCTGACTCCCTGTCCGCCATCAAGTACGCCAAGGTCCACCCTGTCCGTGATGAGAACGGCATCATCGTCGACTTCGAGACCGAGGGCGAGTTCCCCAAGTACGGTAACGACGACGACCGCGTCGACCAGATCGCTCACGACGTTGTGCACCAGTTCATGGAGTACATCCGCATGAACGACACCTATCGCAACTCCGTGCCCACGACCTCGGTTCTGACCATTACTTCCAACGTCGTGTACGGCAAGAAGACCGGCTCCACCCCCGACGGCCGCAAGGCTGGCCAGCCGTTCGCCCCGGGTGCTAACCCCATGCACAAGCGCGATAGCCACGGCGCCATCGCTTCGCTGTCTTCGGTTTCCAAGCTCCCGTTCCGCGATGCTCAGGACGGCATTTCCAACACCTTCTCCATCATCCCGAGTGCGCTCGGCAAGGAGGACCAGGTGTTCTTTGGCGATATCGACCTTGATCAGCTGGGCGAGTAACTATTGTTAGTGCTATACTAACAATAACGATTACTGATTAGCGCGCCGGTTTCGGCCGGCGCCTATCAATCGAAGGAGACACATTATGAAGGTTTCTGAAGTTTCCGAGACTCAGGCCGATAACCTGGTCCACATGCTCGACGCTTACGCCGAGAAGGGTGGCCACCACCTGAACATCAACGTCTTCAACCGTGAGACGCTGCTCGACGCTCAGGCTCACCCCGAGAAGTACCCGCAGCTGACCATCCGCGTTTCCGGCTATGCCGTGAACTTCCACACGCTCACCAAGGAGCAGCAGGACGAGGTCATTGCGCGTACCTTCCACGACAAGTTCTAAAGGGGTTTAACTCCCGCAGGATCGCCGGGCCGCTTTGGGTTACTTTCCAAAACGTCCTCGGACATGCAAAGGGCTCCGCTGCGCGCTTCGCGCGGCGGAGCCCTTTGCGTCCTGCGGAAATGTTTTGGAAAGTAACCCAAAGCGGCCCGGCGGGGGTCCTGTGTAGTCACCCTTTAGGCGGAACTCTCCTAATTATTTGGATGAGTCGTTTACTTACTTGTGCTGTTACCGTCTTCCCGCTGTTGTTGGGGTATGCTTTGTTCGTATGTAAACGTATGACATGTTGATGGGGGAGGGTGCTATGGCTCGCGAGAGTGCTCGTTCTAAAGATACGGCTAAGCCTGGCATCAAGGAAGTTGCAGCGGTGGCGGGGGTTTCGCCTACTACGGTATCTCGCGTGCTTAATAATCGCGGCTATATTAGCCAAGAGACCCGCGATAAGGTCCATGCCGCGATGGAGCGCATCAACTATACGCCCAACGATATCGCCCGTGCCATGCTCAACGGTCGCCTGAATCTTATCGGTATGATCGTTCCCTTTGTGAGCAGCCCGTTCCATGCTCAGGTTGTGCAGGCGGTCGAGCGCACGTTAGCGGAAAACGGCTTTAAGATGTTGCTGTGCAACAGTGCTAATCGACCCGATCTTGAGCGTTCCTATATTGACATGCTCCGCCGCAATATGGTCGACGGCGTCATCGTCAACTCCCTCAATATCGGTGCCGAGGCATATGCCGAGATGGGCTTGAGCCTGGTTGGCATCGACTGCGATCTTGGCGAGGGCTCTGTCCAGATTGCAAGTGACAGCTATGGCATTGGCGAGCTCGCCACGCGCCGTCTGATTGATGACGGCTGCAGGCGTATCCTGTGCCTGCGCAGCAATAGCCGCATGCGCATGCCTGCCAATAAGCGTACCGATGCCTACCTCGATGTTGTTGAGCAGGCCGGTTTGTCCGCGCTTGTCCGTGAGGTTGAGTTCGTTAAGCCCGACGACGAAAAGGGCGCGGTCGTTGCGAAGATCCTCGATGAGAACCCCGATATTGACGGCATCTTTGCGGGAGACGATACGATGGCGGCCATCTGTCTCAACGTGATGAAGCAGCGCGGCTTGAGCGCTCCAGACGATATTAAGGTCGTGGGCGCGGATGGTGCCCGCCGAACTATGACGTTTATGCCTGACTTAACAACCGTACGTCAAGATATCGATCGCATCGGAGAGCTCGCGGCGCAATCCATCATCGCTCTTATTAACGGCGATAATCCCGAATCGAATATCAAGCTTCCCGTTGAACTCATTGAGGGCAAAACCGCGTAGTTCATCCCGTGCCAAAAGAATTCCTCAAACGCCTCTGATGACCGTTCACCGGCATATGTCAACCGTTTGCCGACGACTGGAACTGCGAAAAGACGTATTGGTGTGAAAACGTTTGACATATGAAAACGATTGACATATCTTGCCATTGTACCGAGTTAGTATGTCGTGGAAAGGAAGTCTCGGATGCACAAGGTGTATTACCAGCCTGAGGGAATTTGGGTAGGCGACATCATGCCGTACGGCGAGGACGGCACGTTCTATCTCTATCATCAGCGTGACACGCGTAACCCCGAACCTTTCGGAGAGCCGTTTGGCTGGGCACTCGCTACGACCAAGGATTTCGTCAACTACAAGGACTTTGGCGAGAGCCTTGAGCGCGGCGGCGACGAGGAAGTCGACCAGTACATTTATGCCGGCACGGTGTTTAAGGTGGGCGACAAGTACCATGCGCTCTACACTGGTTGCAATCGCGATAAGGTCCGCACACGTTTGATGAAGCAGGTTCTTCTTCACGCAACGAGCGACGACGCCGTCAAGTGGGAGAAGAACATCGCCGAGACGCTGCTTCCGCCCCAGGAGGGTTACGATGACCGCAACTGGCGCGATCCCTTTGTGCTTTGGGATGAGGAGAACGAGGAGTACATGCTCATCCTCGGCACGCGTGTGGGCGAGGACAAGCGTCTGATGACCGGCCGCCTGGTCAAGTTCACCTCCAAGGATCTGACCAACTGGGAGTTCCAGGGCGACTGGTGGAACCCGGGCCTGTACACCATGTTTGAGATGCCTGATCTCTTTAAGATGGGCGACTGGTGGTACCTCGTCTTTTCCGAGTACAGCGACGGCAACAAGACCCGTTACCGCATGTCCAAGTCCATCAACGGTCCTTGGATTACCCCCGCTGACGACTCCTTCGACGGCCGCGCGTACTACGCCGCTCGCACCGCATTCGATGGCGAGCGTCGCGTTCTCTTTGGTTGGGTTCCTACGCGTGACGAGGGCGGCGACCCCAGCTCTTACCTATGGGGTGGCACCTTTATGCCCCTCGAGATCGTTCAGCGTGCCGACGGAACGCTCGGCACCAAGCTCCCCGACAGCATGCTTGGCGCCTTTGGCGAGGCTAAGGCAGTCGAGACCTTTGAGCTTTCCTGCGAGTCGGGCAAGGTCGAGCAGGTGCTCGCCGCGGATGCCGGCTCCACCTACTTGCTCGATACCGACATTGAGCTCGGCGGTAACGCTGCCGGCTTCTCGGTCAAGTTCGCCGAGGACGCCGAGACCGGTCTTGCCTATGAGTTCCGCGCCAACCTGCGCGAGGGCAAGCTCGAGTTCACGCCGGCTCCCCAGTACCCGTGGTTCCAGGTCAACAACATGGGCCTCGAGCGTCCGTTGTTCTTTAAGGGCGAGGGCACTCATCATGTGCGCCTGGTCGCTGACGACGATATCGCGACCATCTTTGTCGATGATGTTGCGCTTAACGCTCGCTTCTGCAATAAGCAGGGCCAGGGTGTGGCGCTGACGGTCACCGACGGTACGCTCAAGTGCGCAAACGCAACGATCGCGTCTCTGTAGCGGCAACGAACCGTTTTATGATTTAGAAAAGGAATGGAGAGGAACATGGACTACAAGGCAGTGTCCCAGCAAGTCGTCGACAACGTCGGCGGACTGGAGAACATCGAGGGCGCCACGCATTGCGTGACTCGTCTGCGTCTGGTGCTCAAGGATACGAGCAAATACAACAAGGCCGAGCTCGAGAACATCGATGGCGTCAAGGGCGTGCTGTACAACAGCGGCCAGCTCATGATTATCTTCGGTACCGGTACCGTCAACAAGGTTTACGATGAGTTTATGGCTCTGACGGGCGTTAAGGAGATCAGCGCTTCCGAGGTCAAGGGCGCCGAGGCGGACAAGAAGGGCAAGTTCTTCTCGGTCCTCAAGGTATTCTCGGACATCTTTATCCCCATCATTCCCGCCTTCGTCGGCGCTGCAATCATCATCGGCCTTAAGTCGCTGATCGTTGCCAACGGCCTCTTCGGCATGGAGGGCAGCCTCGCCGATCACAGCGAGTTCCTCAAGAACCTCGCAAGCTTCTTTGCCATTATCGCCACCACCTTTGACTACCTGCCTGTCCTGGTTATGTATAGCGCGGTCAAGCGTTTTGGCGGCAACCCGATCCTGGGCATCCTCGTCGGTATCGTCATGGTTCACCCGAGCCTTATGAACCGCAACACGTTCGTTATGGACCCGACGGGTGCTGAGTACTGGAACTTCGGTCCGCTATCCATTCCCATGGTTGCTTTCCAGGGCGGTGTGTTCCCCGCAATCCTGACTGCCTGGTTTATGGCCAAGGTCGAGAAGATTGCCCAGAAGTACATCCCCGAGGTCGTTTCGTTCGTCTTTGTCCCGACCGTTACCCTGATTCTTGCTAACGTTGCCCTGTTCACCGTGTTCGGCCCGCTCGGCAACCTGATCGGTGACGTCCTCGCCGGCGTAATCGATATCCTGTACAACAGGATGGGCGTCTTTGGTGCCTTTGTCTTCGCCGCGTTCCTGCAGCCGCTCGTCGTTACCGGTACGCATCAGTTCATCCAGGGTATCGAGGCCAACCTCGTTGCCACGACCGGCTTCAACTACATCCAGGCCATCTGGTCGGTTTCCATCATCGCCCAGGGCGGCGGCGCCATCGGCATGTACCTCATTCACAAGAAGCATTCCAAAGAGCGCAACATTTGCATGTCGTCCTTTATCCCGACGCTGGTCGGTATCTCCGAGCCTGCTATCTTCGCTGCAAACATGCGCTACTCGATTATTCCGTTCATCTGCGCATGCATCGGTGCAGGCTGCGGCGGTGCCTTCGTGAAACTCTTTGAGGTGCGCGCTATCGGTCAGGGTCTGACCGGCGTTCTCGGCCTGCTCATCGTCACGCCCGAGACCCTCGTGTGGTATGTGGCTGGTAATCTTATCGCCTTTATCGTGCCGATCGTCTTGATCTTTGCCTACAACAAGGCAAAGGGCGTTCCGACCACCGATGAAGAGGGCGCTGGTGCTGGCTTCGATGTCAGCTTCTAGTTGAGCCGTTCAGCGTAATGTGCGGATAAGTCCATTTGAGGAAGGGCGCTCGGCTCGTGCGAGTCGAGCGTCCTTCCCTATAGACGAGAAAGTCAATGGCGATGTTTAATCAAAAAAATAAGGTGACACGCGCGGACTATGAACAGTGGCGTGCCGGACAGGATGAGACGGCTGGTCGCATCGCGTCCGACCCCGATAGGCTCCTGTTCCATGTGGAGCCTGAGCTTGGCTGGCTCAACGACCCCAACGGTTTGGTTCAGATTGGTGATACGTATCACATCTATCATCAATACGATCCGTTCGATGCTGCGCATGGCGGTCCAGTGCTTTGGAACCATCTGACGACAAGGGATTTTGTGACGTACGAGAATCACGGCCCTGTGCTGTTCCCCGATTCCGATTTGGATTCGAACGGAGCGTATTCTGGTTCTGCCTTTGTACGCGATGGCAAGATTCACTACTTCTATACCGGCAACGTCAAGCATTTTGACCGCGATGATTACGACTACGTGTTGACGGGCCGTGAGCAAAACCAGATTCATATGGTTGCCGAGAATCCCGACGAATTGGGCGAGAAGTGCATAGCTGTTGGACCGGTCAATTACCCCGACGATATCGGTACGCACGTGCGCGACCCCAAGATCCTTGAGCACGATGGTGTCTACTACATGGTTCTGGGCGCTCGTACGAAAGACGACCGTGGCTGCGTGCTTGTCTATACCTCGCGCAATCTTGAGGACTGGAGCTATGCGACGCGCATTGAGTTGGGCGAGAAGTTTGGCTTTATGTGGGAGTGCCCCGATCTGTTTGAGCTCGATGGCGAGCTTATTCTCGTTTGCTGTCCGCAGGGTGTGCCTGCCGATGGTTGGCGTTACCGCAATCCGCATCAGTGCGTGTGGTTCCCCATCGAGGCCGATTGGGAGGCGCCGAGCTTTAAAATCGTCGGGCAGGGCATGCCCCCGATGGTCGATGCCGGTTTTGATTTCTATGCTCCGCAGTCCTTTGAGGATGCTGCAGGCCGGCGTTTGATGATCGGATGGTCGGGTTGCCCCGATGCGACGGCAGAAAACCCGACGGTGGCGCGCGGGTGGCAGTGCGCGTTGACGGTGCCGCGAGAGCTGAGCATGCGCGATGGTAAGCTCTGCCAGCAGCCGGCGCACGAGATTGAGAGGATGCGCGGCGACTGCGTTCGCGCGACAGGCGGTGAAACCGTTGAGGAGCCGGGACGCCTGTTTGATCTTGTGGTTTCCTGTGAGGGCGCCAAGATGGTCGAGCTCGAAATCCGCAAGGGTGTCTTTGTACGTTATGCGGACGGGATGCTTACCCTCGACATGGGTGACGAAGGCTATGGGCGCGACCAAAGGTCGATCGAGCTCAGCGAGCTTCGCGACCTGCGCGTGCTTTCGGACACTACGATGGTCGAGATTTTTGCCAACAGCGGCGAGGCGGCACTTACGAGCCGTACCTATTCGCCGGCGGTTTCGGCGATGGGGTTGCATGCCGAGGGTGCGGCGTCGATGGATTTCTACCGCCTCGCGCATTAACCGTGCGTGGAGCACGATTGGACTTGCCGGGCGGAATGTGTCGCAGTTGCCGCAGCGAACTACCGTTTATCGTGTATAGCTACCGTTTGCGGAGTAAGTAACACTCATTTATAAACCGTGTAAAATCTCAGTTAAGCACGGAGTTTTCCAGGGAGACGCTGTCCTTTGCTATGTGCAAGGGACAGCGTCTCTTTGGCGCTTGGAGGCCGTTCTGCAGCAGGACGGCGGACGTGCGTCACATATTAAAAAGCCAATTTCGAGATGGGTCGTGATAAGAATGGGCAAGTACGTAATCGTGGTTGAATCTGGGTCGGATGTGACGCCGGAGCTCTGCGAGCGCTACGGCATCGTGCGCGTGCCCATGCATGTCACGATTGGTGACGAGACCGTCGAGGACGGCTCCATCGATCCGCTCGAGATTTACTCGCGCTGCAACGAGTTTGGCGTGATGCCCAAGACCAGTGGCTGTGCGCCTGCGGATTTTGCTCACGTGTACGACCGCATTCACGCTGAGCAGCCCGGTGCGACCATTCTGCATCTTGCGTACTCCGAAGTCACGACTTGCTCGCATCAGTCCTCCAAGATTGCGGCTAAGGGCCGCGACTACGTATTCTCCATGGATACGCGTTTTGTCTCGGTGGGCCAGTCGCTCGTTGCCGTCGAGACCGCCAAATACATCGAGGCTCACCCCGATGCCACCGTCGACGAGATCTTTGCATTTACGAACTCCGTCATGGACCGCGTGCTGCTGGGCTTTGTTCCTACCGACCTGGCCTTTCTTAAGGCGGGCGGTCGTCTGTCCAACGTCGCGTTCCTTGGCGCCCACCTGCTTAAGATTAAGCCCTGCATTGAGGTAACGGGCGGCAAGTTCGTGGCGACCAAGAAGTTCCGCGGCTCTATGCTCAAATGCGCCCGTGCCTTTATTGACCACATGGTTGCGAAGGGCGAGATTGACTACTCGCACATTGGCCTGGCGTATTCGGTAGGCCTTTCCGAGGAGCTGCGCGACGACATGGAAGTCTATGCGCACGACCTGGGCTTTAAGGACGTCACCTGGACTCAGGTCGGCGGTGTTATCTCGAGCCATTGCGGCCCGACCGCCTTCGGTGCGGTGCTCATGCTTAAGACGTAAAGGCTGCAGACGAACATTTTCTTGCTTTCGCGAGTGCTCAGCAGCCATATGATCGATATAAGTCCCTGCCATGGCGGTAGGGGGCAGATTAAAGCATGCCACTCTGGCCCGAGACGTTTAAACGCGAGCGTATGGGCTAGAATGACTCTGGTATTTATGTAACTAAAACCAATGAGAGGCAAGGTAGCGGGAATGGCTGAGATGACGCTCGAGGGTGTGGACGCTCGTCCCGAGGACTCCGCGTTTGCCCTGGGCCGCGTACATTCGATTGAGACGATGGGTACGGTCGACGGTCCCGGCATTCGCTTTGTGGTGTTTGTCCAAGGCTGTCCCATGCGCTGCGCGTATTGCCACAATCCAGATACTTGGTCTGTTAACGGCGGCACCATGGTGACTGTCGAGCACCTTATGGACGAGTTCCAGAGCAACCATGAGTTTTACCGCAGCGGCGGCATTACGGTTTCGGGTGGCGAGCCGCTCCTGCAGCCCGAGTTTTTGGCCGATCTGTTCCGTGCAATGCACAACAACCCCGATGGCCGCGTGCATACCTGCCTCGATAGCTGCGGCTATGCGTTCGATCCCAACCACCCCGAGAAGTTCGATACTGTTCTCAACGAGACCGACATGGTGCTGCTCGACATCAAGCATGCCGATCCGGTTGAGCATAAAAAGCTGACCGGTTGCGATCCCACACGTATCCTGGCGTTTGGCGATGAGCTGGCGCGTCGCAGGATCAAGGTTGTTATCCGTCACGTGGTGGTGCCGGGCATTACCGACACGGTGGAGGAGTGCGAGGCACTCGGCCGCCTGATTGCCCCGTGGCATAACGTGGTCGGCCTGGAGATGCTGCCGTATCACACGATGGGTGTCGTCAAGTACGAGCAACTGGGCATTCCCTATAAGCTTGAGGGCGTGCCCCAGATGGATACCGCGCGCATGCCCGAGCTGCGCAATGCCGTTATGACCGGCATGAAAAAGCGCCGTGCGGAGCTCAGGTCGGCCATCGGCTAACAAGCC
>CATYJU010000040.1 GCA_958407995.1 uncultured Collinsella sp. | reverse complement strand
GTCTGGTGTTTGGCCTGGGCGCCAGCAAGATGGAGGAGAGCTGCCTGACGCACGAGGAGGTCACCAAGTCCACGCGCTACATCAAGTGCAAGGTTGCCTTTGACCAGATCGTCGACGGCAAGATGAAGGAGTGCCGCCGCGACTACGCGGGCTTTGAGGCGCAGATGGTCCAGCATATGATCGACCACTGTCTTGGAAAGTTGGTCTAAGGGGACCAAAGCACCGCACTTCGTCTCTTTTGGTCCGGGCGTGACATTGTTGTCATGTCCGGGCTTTTGTGTTTAGCGCCTTTTTGTTTGGTGACAATAACCTTAGCAGGACCGTAAAGCTAGGAGGCGCTATGTGCACGAGCATTCGATTTACCGATAATTCTGGCCACATGTATCTGGGCCGCAACCTCGACTGGAGCTTTGACTACGGCCAACAGGTTCGCGTGATGCCGCGCGGGTTCCACATTCCGTATTCGTTTATCGACGATGCGTCGGCGGCACACGCGGTAATCGGCATGTGCATCGATTACAAGAACTATCCCATGTTTTTCGACTGTGGTAACGATGCGGGTCTGGCTGTGGCGGGGCTCAACTTTCCCGGCTATGCCGAGTATGCCGAGGGCCCTGTCGACGGCAAGAACAATATCGCGGCCTATGAGTTTCCCCTGTGGGTGGCAGCGACGTTCTCGACGGTCGATGAGGTCGAGGCCGCGCTGCGCGACACGGTGATTGTCGCCAAATCCGCCGGAGAGGGGCTGGGCGTGTCGCTGCTCCATTGGATTATCGGCGACAGCCAGCGCAGCATCGTGGTCGAGATGATGGCTGACGGCCTGCATGTATACGACGATCCGGTCGACACCCTTGCCAACCAGCCGACCTTCCCGTGGCACATGGAAAACCTGCGCACCTATATCACGGCCACAAGCGATTTTCCGCAGACGGCGACATGGCGTGGCGCCGAGCTTAAGCCCTATGGAGCCGGTGCCGGCATGCGCGGCATTCCGGGCGATTGCTATTCGCCGAGCCGTTTTGTAAAGGCGGCGTACCTCAATGCCAATTACCCACAAAAGGAGAGCGAGACCGAAAACGTCGTTCGCATGTTCCGCTCGCTCGAGGGCGTGGTGATGATCGAGGGAGCGTCCAGGATGGGCGATGGCAAGTTCGAGAAGACTATCTACACCGGATGCTTTAGCGCGCGCACGGGCAATTATTACTACGCGATGTATGGGGATCCGTCGATTCGCTACGTGAGCCTGATGGATGCCGAGGGCGCGAGCCCCGATAGACTCGTGGTTCCCGAGCCGCGTCGTTCGTAGCCGGTAGCTTCGCTGCAATGCAAAGTGGCCCTGCATCTCCCATGAGGTGCAGGGCCACTGTCGTCAATGCGCTATGGCATTAGAAGTTGGCGTCGTTGAGCTGGTCGCTCTCGAGGCCGTCGAGCTGTTGCTGTTCGGGCGTATCGGCGACGCTCTCGAGCAGCTCGGTGGGATCGACGTTCATGTCCCTACCGGCCTCGTTGCCGTTGACCAAGTCGTCCGAGAAGATGTCGACTTCCATTTCCTCGGCCTCTTCGATCTGAACCTCGAGCGGCACCTGGGTGCGCACGAGCTTAACGGCCGGGCGCATGCGGGCAAACAGCGGCACGTACTCGATGATGATGGCCGAGTTCTCGAGACCGTACCAGCGTGCCGGGCTTCCGCAGGCGCGGCGGACGGCGTACTTGATGGCCATCACGCGGTGGTCATTGCGGTTGATGTCCGTTTCGGGGGCAAGCATCTTGCGCAGCATGCAAAAGCGGAAGTCACCCACGTTGCCGCGTGTCTCGTAAATGGAGTAGGTGTGATGTTGCGGCGGCAGCTCGCCCGATGCCATCAAGTCGCCGACGATCTGACGCAGATAGGCGTTGACGCGCTGGTTGACCTTAAAGCCCAGGTCCAGGCGAACGCGGAAGAGGAAGTCTGTGCCAAAGGTCTCGACGGAATACTCGTGCGTATAGGGTTCGTCGGTAACGTGCACGTTGATGAACCAATATGCCTTGGCGCGCTTGGGGTGCTTGTCCAGGATGGAATAGAGCACGTCGCGGTCGAGCGTGAGCGGGTCGGGGCTGTTGGTAAGAAATACCAGATTGTCAGCGAGCACGGGATAGGTCTCGTCATTGCGCAGGCGATTGAGCTGGTCGATGTACTTGGAGACGGGCAGCAGAATCGTCTGTGTGCGCTCGATGGCGGTGCCGCGACGCCACACATACATAAGGCCAAACAGCAGTGCGGCCAGGAAGATCATCACATAGCCGCCGTCAAAGAACATGGTGAGGCACGAGGCGAAAAAGCACAGCTCAATGGCGCCGAAGAGCAGGGCGAAGACGCAGGCGCCCAGCTTGTGCTTGAGAATGCCGGCGATATAGCTCGTCAAAAGCGTGGTGGTCATAAGCATGGTCACGGTAATGGCGAGGCCGTAGGCACTCTCCATGCGCTCGGAGTTTTGGAACAGCAGCACGATGAAGATGCAGCCGACCCACATGATGTTATTGACGAGCGGAATATAGAGCTGGCCCTTGGTGTCGCTGGGGTAGTGGATGCGCAGGTGCGGCATAAGGTTGAGGCGCGTTGCCTCGGATACCAGCGAGAACGAGCCGGTGATGAGCGCCTGTGAGGCGATGATGGCCGCCACGGCCGAAAGCACGATGGCAAAGGGGCGTAGGGGCTCGGGGAGCATCATATAGAACGGGTTGACGATATCCATCGCGAGCATCTGGGGGTTGGAGTTATTGGCGAGCAGCCAGGCTCCCTGACCCAGATAGTTGAGGATAAGGGCCGCCTTAACAAATGGCCAGGATGCATAGATGTTTGCCTTGCCCACGTGGCCCATGTCCGAGTAGAGCGCCTCGGCACCGGTTGTCGATAGGAAGACAAAGCCGAGCACCATAATGCCCGAGTGGTTGATGGGCGAGAACAGAAACATGATGCCGCGGATGGGGTTGAGCGCGCGCAAGATGGACAGGTTGCCGAGCATGTTGAACAGGCCAGCGCCTGCCAAGAACAGGAACCATAGTGTCATGAGCGGGCCGAACAGCTTGCCGATCGACGAGGTGCCGGCGCGCTGCATGGCAAATAGGCCGCAGATAATGATGATGGTAATAATGATGACGTTGGTCTGGCCGTCGCCCAGCAGCGCATGGCCCCATTCGATGGTGCGTAGACCCTCGATGGCTGTGGTGACCGTGACGGCGGGGGTGAGGATGCCGTCGGCGAGCAGCGCCGCGCCGCCGATCATGGCGGGCAGAATCAGCCATGGTGCCACCTTGCGTACGAGGCTGAACAGGGCGAAGATGCCGCCTTCGTTGTGGTTGTCGGCCTTCATGGCGATTACCACGTACTTGACCGTGGTCACGAGCGTCATGGTCCAGATGACGAGCGAAAGCGCGCCCAGGATCATGTCCTCGCTGACGGTACCGATGCCGCCGTTGTTGGCGACGATTGATTTCATGGTGTACATGGGGCTCGTGCCGATGTCGCCATAGACGACGCCGAGCGTTACGAGCAGCATGCCAGCGGAGAGGGGGATGGCTCCGTGCCCGCCTTGCCCGCGCTGGTCTTGGAGGTTTGCCTCCAGTTTGTTGTGTGCCACGAGGACTCCCTTAGACATCCGGTTATCTGTCTAGGACAAAAAACTTTATGCCGTCTTTATACATACAAGAGCAGTTTGGCACATCGGGTTATTTTAGACAATAATCCTCAGCTGGGGATTATTTATCTACGCAGGTAGCATTTCAAAGCAGGGGCTTTTAAGCACGTGCTGTCTGGGCGATGCCAGCCTTGGCGTTTGCGCGTTTGCCGGCGAGTTCGCAAAAAATCGCGCCGCCGATGATAAGCGCGGCGCCCATCAGGCGGACCGGTGTTATGACTTCACCCAAAAGGGCGGCCGAGAACACGACCGCCGAAAGCGGCTCGAGGTAGCCGACGACGGCGACGGTCTGGACGGGCAGCTTGGCGACGGCGCTAAAGTAGAGCAGGCAACCAATGCCGGTGTTGACGACGCCGAGCATAGCGACGGCGCGCCAATCAATGCTGGCGGCGACGCCGGCGGACAGGAACGAGGGAGCGCCCTGCGTGATGAGCGTGAGGGCCAGTGCGGTCACAAAGGCGGCGCTCACTTGGAGTGCGGAGTTCTCGAGGCCCTCGATGTGCGGCGCACCCTTGCTGGCGATGACCATCAATGCATAGCAGAAGGCCGAGGCGATTCCACAGACGATGCCCGCAATGGGCATATTGCCGCCTAGACCTTGCGCTGCAATGAGAAAAGCACCACAAGCAACGGCGACAAAGCCGGCGATTTTGCCGCCGGTCAGCTTTTCGCCAAAAATGAGCGGGGAGAGGGCCATAACGATGATGGGGCCACAGTAATACAACAGCGAGGAGATACCAACGCCGATCATCTGATAGGCGCGGAACAGGAAAATCCAGCTGGCGCCCAGCGCGGCGCCCGAGACGATGAGCGCTGCGGCCTCGCGGGGGCGAGACGGAGCCTGCAGGTTATGGCGCTTGGTTATGAAGAGGATGGCGGCAAGGGTGAGAGCGCCCAAAAACGTGCGCAACAGTACGATATCGGAGCTCGGCAGCGCGATGGCAGCGGCGATGATGCCGTTGGAGCCAAACAATAGCAATGCTGCTAAGTACGTAAACAATCCGTTGTTCATGTGCTGACATCCCCTCTATATCCGAGCATGTTCACTATGGATGAACTGGCTTTAGAAGAAAAGCGAATATAATGCATGGATAACATGACAAAAACTCATGTAAAGGTGGAGGGGTGCCGTGGAAACGAATATTCAAAAGATGCAGGTGCTGCTCGAGACCGTGCGGGCCGGCAGTTTTACGCGCGCCGCCGAGCGGCTGAGCTATTCGCAGTCGGGCGTGAGCCGCATGGTGGGCGACCTTGAGACCGATTGGGGTTTTAAGGTGCTCGACCGCAGCCGCGAGGGTGTGGTGCTTTCTGCCGATGGGCGGCAGATCATGCCGGCGGTTGAGGCGCTCTGCGAGGAGTTTGGCCGCCTGCAGCGACACGTGGACGAGATGCGTGGGCTCATGCGCGGCAAGATCTGCATTGGTACGTTTTCGAGTGTGGCGACCCATGTACTGCCGCCGGTGATTGCGCGCTTTCGCGCCGATCATCCGGATGTCGATTACGAGCTGCTGATGGGTGATTACTCCGAGATTGAGCAATGGGTGGCGGAAGGCCGCTGCGACCTGGGCTTTATTCCGCGCGAGCCACGCGGCGCCGGCATGGCGTCGCGACCGTTGGTGCAAGACGAGTTGATGGCCGTGGTGCCAGCGGACTCCTCGCTTGCCACGGCGGAGGTCGTTTCTCTTGCCGATTTAGCCAACGAGCAGTTTATTCTGCTGGAACGGGGTACCGATGATGAGATTACGCCGCTATTCCGTCGGGCGGGGCTGGCGGTGCGCTCAAAACTGTCGACTTGGGATGACTATGCGATTATGGCTATGGTCGAGGATGGCCTGGGCGTGAGCATTCTTCCCGCGCTCATCTTGCGTCGCTGCCAGTTCGATGTTGCTGTGCGTCCGCTCGAAGGGCATCCCCATCGGCAGATCAACGCCATATATCGAACGGCCGATGTTTCGCTTGCCGCCGCTCGTTTCCTCGAATACCTCTAAATGCGTGCACGTCGTTATCGCCTTGGGATAAATCTCGAGGTCTTGCTCATTTTTTTTGAAATTGAACTTTTCGAAATAGCACGGCGTTATACTGCTGCCTAAATTGAACTCAGGTTCAATTCGTGTTGTATAAATTGAACTTTGCCAGCAAGGAGGTTCTAGTGGCCCAAGAGACGTTTAGCGATCGTCTGCGACAGGCTATGTCCGATCGCGACGTTCGCCAGTCGGACGTGATCCGCGCATCGGAGATGCTCGGCAAAAAACTCGGCAAGAGTCAGATGAGCCAATATGTGAGCGGCAAGACGATTCCGCGGCGCGATGTGGCTGAGCTGCTCGCCCGTATTTTGGAGGTCGATGTTACCTGGCTGCTTGCCGGCGACGCCGATCAAGGCGAGGCATCATCACCCCGCAACGATTCCAAGCCCGAACCCCATCCCTCAGCTCAAATTGCAAGGAGCACCACCATGCGTACTTTTTCTAAATCCACCAAGCTCGATAACGTCCTGTATGACGTGCGCGGTCCCGTCGTCGACGAGGCCGCCCGTATGGAGGACGAGGGCGAGCGCATCCTCAAGCTCAATATCGGCAACCCGGCGCCCTTCGGTTTCCGCACGCCCGATGAGGTCATCAAGGACATGCGCCAGCAGCTGCCCGACTGCGAAGGCTATTCCAACTCGCGTGGCCTGTTCTCCGCGCGCAAGGCGATCATGCAGTATTCGCAGATCAAGGGCTTGCCCAACGTTCAGATGGAGCATATCTACACGGGCAACGGCGTGTCCGAGCTCATTCAGCTTTCGATGAACGCGCTGCTCGACAATGGCGACGAGATTCTGATCCCCAGCCCCGACTATCCGCTCTGGACGGCGTGCGCAACCCTTGCCGGCGGTCATCCTGTGCACTATCTGTGCGATGAGCAGGCGGATTGGTATCCCGACCTGGAGGATATGGAGTCCAAGATCACGAGCGCGACCAAAGCCCTCGTTATCATCAACCCCAACAACCCCACGGGCTCGGTCTACCCGCGCGAGGTGCTCGAGGGCATCGTCGAGGTTGCACGCAGGCATCAGCTGATGATCTTTGCTGATGAGATCTACGACCGCCTGTGCATGGACGGCTACGAGCACGTCTCGATTGCCTCGCTCGCTCCCGATCTGCCCTGCGTCACCTTTAGCGGTCTGTCCAAGTCGCACATGATCGCGGGCTATCGTATTGGCTGGATGGTGCTTTCGGGCAACCAGCGCTGCATGAGCGACTTCATCATGGGCATCAACATGCTCTCCAACATGCGCCTGTGCTCCAACGTGCCGGCTCAGTCGATCGTTCAGACGGCGCTCGGTGGCCATCAGTCCGTCAACGACTACATCCGCCCCGGCGGCCGTGTCTACGAGCAGCGCAACTTTGTGTATGAGGCGCTCAACAAGATTGACGGCATCTCGGTGGTTAAGCCGCGTGCGGCGTTCTACATCTTCCCCAAGATGGATGTGAAGAAGTTCAACATTACCGATGACGAGCAGTTCGCCCTTGACCTGCTGCACGAGAAGAAGATTCTGATCACGCGCGGCGGCGGCTTCAACTGGGCTGAGCCCGACCACTTCCGTATCGTGTACCTGCCGCGCATGGAAGTGCTCAAAGAGTCCCTCGAAGATCTCGCCGACTTCTTCGATCATTACCGCCAGAGCTAGTGGGATAGAAGTTCCGCACTATGAAAAGCTCCCTGCAGTTGTTTTGCTGCAGGGAGCTTTCTTGAATCGGCGGAACTAAATAACGATTCCGCAACAGTGGTCGATTTCGTGCTGGATGATCTCGGCGGTGTAGCCCGAGAAGTTTTTGATGCGGTGGACGAAATTCTCGTCCAAATACTCCACCTTAATGCGACGATAGCGGGTACAGGGACGCTCTCCAGCCAGCGAAAGGCATCCTTCGCTCGTCTGATAGGCATTGACCTGCTCAAGAATTTGAGGGTTGTACATCAACAGCGCCCTGTTGCCGTCCTTTACGCAGATGATGCGTTTGCGCACGCCGATCATGTTGGCGGCGAGGCCCACGCAATCGTGCTCATGCTCGTGGAGCGTATCCAGGAGGTCCTGCCCGGTTGCGGCATCATCGGGTCCTGCGTCTTCGGAAGGCAGGCGCAAAAAGAACTCGGATTTCATGATGGGCTTAATCATGGCGGGCTCCTCATGTCTCGTGCTTTCGTGGACTTTTAATAATAGCGCGGAAGGAAAGCTGCGCGTCAGCGTTACAATCTTTCAACGTTGGACCATGTTGTCGGATCCGTCGCGTGCGGCGTCTGACGTAAGTCTAGGGCTCATGCTCGCCCTGGACTGTTCCTCTGGGGCGATGTGACTGTTGTTCCAAGAGGAAGGAAATGCATGGGGAGCAAATCTCAGCAACAAGTTCAAGCAACGCCATCGGCCACTTCGGCGTTTCTCGTCGTAATGTATATTGCAGCCTTTGTTGCCGCGTTTAACGAGAACATCATTAACGTGGCACTGCACGATATCATGGCGGCCTTTTCGGTGAGTGCCACCACGGCGCAGTGGCTAGTTTCGGGCTACATGATCGTGACATCGATCTTTACGGCCATCATGGCCTATCTGTCCGGTCGTTTCTCGACGCGCAAGCTGCTGTTTTTCGCATGCGGATGCATGGTCGCCGGCGAAGTCCTGTGCCTGGTCGCCCCGTCGTTTGCCGTTTTGCTGCCAAGTCGTATTTTGCAGGCTGCGGGATCGGGTATCTTGTTTTCGCTCATGATGAATGTGGTGCTATCTTGCGCCCCGCGTGAGAAGCTCGGTCTGTACCTGAGTCTGGGCGGTGCCTGCATTACGCTAGGGCCGGCGTTTGGACCCGTGATCAGCGGTCTTATGTGCACGTTGTTTGGCTGGAGAGCGGTGTTCGTAGTGCCGTTGGTGGGCGGCATTGCGGTCGCCGCGGCGGCAGCAAAGCTCGTTCGGAATGTCGGAGAGCGCTCGAACACCACGCTTGATATTCTGTCGGTTGTTTTGCTCGCTGCCGGCATTACGGCGTTCGTGTATTCCGTAGGCGAGTTCTCGACCAATGTGATGGCCGGTATCGTGGCGCTTTTCGCCGCTGTTGTGGTGCTCGGCCTGTTTGCGGTTCGTCAGCTCAAGCTCGAGCATCCGGTGCTTAACGTGCGTCCCATGGCGAGCGTTCGTTTTTGGCCTGCATGCCTGCTTGTGGTGGTGTCGATGATGACGACGTTCTCGATGAGCGTTTTGTTGCCGCTCTATTTTGAGGGCGCATACGGCATGACCGCACTTGTCGCGGGTTTGCTCATTTTGCCGGCGATCGCCTGCAACGCCGTGACCTCGATTGTGGGCGGACGCGTGATGGATGCCCGTGGTGCGTGGCCGCTGCTGCCGGTCGGCTTTGCCCTGATCGCTGTGGGGCAGACGGCAATCTCGATGACCGCGGCAAGCATGAACATCGGCGTTGTCGTGCTGCTGACCGTTGTGGTGTATGCTGGCGTCGGTTTGGTACTGAGCCCCTCGCAGACCGCCGGTTTGGAGACGCTTCCCGCCGCTGAGCATCCTCACGGAACGGCATTGCTTAACACGTGGAACATGATTGCCGCGTCGTTTGGTCCGTCGCTGTTTATCGGCCTGCTTTCGAGTTCTGCGGTGGCTGCTGGCGCCGCGGGCGTTGCGTCGGACGTTGCCCAGGCGATAGGATTTGCAGCCGCCGTGCGCGTGGCGGCCGTGATTGCCGTTGTCGGGTTCGCGGTGTCGCTGGTGTACGCTCGCCGCGAGTCGTACATGTCGCATTAATGTGTGCACATAGATTCTGCAGCTAGATTGGATGGCGACACCATAAACTAATGGACGTTTTGCCGAGAGGCATGAATGTATAAAGCGCAAAGAGTGCGCGACGGGCCCCGCGAATGGGGCGATGATGCCCGAGAGGGCCAAGAAGGAGTCTCATGTCTGAGAACGAAGAGATCATGAACGAGACCGAGAACGAGACCATGGCTGCCGAGGTTGAGGCAGTCGAGACCGTGGAGACCGAAGCTGCCGAGGTTGAGGCTGCTGACGAGGTTTCCGCCGAGGAGGAGGCCGAGGTTGTCGAGGCCGCCGTTGATTACGATGACGAAGAGCTGATGGACAAGATGCAGAAGGCCGCCCGCCTGCTGCGTAGCCGTCGCTTTGCTATTTCCAAGGAGGAGGAGGCCAAGGCCGAGCGCATGGCGAACATCGAGCGCGCCATCAAGCTTCTTGACCTCAAGCCCAAGATGGAGCAGAAGGAAATGTCCGACCTGCTGGGCATGCGCCTCCGTGAGCTCGATGGCCTGATGGCCGAGGCCGAGGCTGCCGATCTGGTCGGCCGCATCGACGACGCCGAGGGCGATATGCGCAAGATCGTCGTCTTCGCTGCCGAGGATGCCGCTGAGGGTCTGGTCGAGCTTGCCAACAAGAAGGAGAAGCTCCTGCCCGAGCTTTCTTACGAGGAGGCCACCGAGCTGATGGCCGCTCTCGATAAGGTTATCGCTCCGCTCGTCGCCATGGGCCTGGACGAGGATCGCGGTCCTCGCGGCGGCCGTGACGACCGTGGTGGCCGTGGCGGCGACCGTGGCGGTCGCGGCGGCTTTGGCGATCGTGGTGGCCGTGGCGGCGACCGTGGCGGTCGCGGTGGCGATCGCGGTGGCCGCGGCGGCTTTGGTGACCGTGGCGGCGACCGTGGCGGTCGCGGCGGCTTTGGTGGCAACCGTGGTGGCTATGGCGACCGCGGCGGCAACCGTGGCGGCTTCGGCGGCAACCGTGGTAACGACCGCGGCGGTCGCGGTGGCGATCGTGGCGGCCGCAACGGTGGCGGCTTCCGCGGCAACCGCTTTTAGTTGAGTTACGGCGTTTTACCAAACGCCGTAACTGCTCGACGCTGCAAACCCGCCAGAGCGGCAATCTGCCTTTCAACTTCGGCGGCATGACCAGAAGGTCAATGCCGCCTTGTTTCAAGGCACCTTGCTCGCTCTGGCGGGTTTTCGCTGTCGGTACCAAAACATCGGCGTTGCCTTGATCCAAACCTACCAAAAAGGGACAGGTTTATTTTGGTCGGTTTTATCTGGGCAAACGTGGTCGTCTATCGCAATATGGTCGTTGGGGACGTTCTTGTTTGACTAGTCGTTTAAGAACGTCCCCAACGACTACATAGGATGAGAGTGGATAATCTCCCGGTTTGAGCCTGCATTCAAGCTCAAAGTGGGAGATTATCCACTCTCATTTGTTGTATGTCCGAAAATCCACGCTCGTTTAAATTCTGCCTACATTTGCAGGAACAGTTCGTGGAGGTGGGTGTCTTCGTCGAGCTCGGGGTGGAAGGTGACGCCGAGCTGGCTGCCTTGGCGGGCGGCGACGATGCGGCCATCGACCTCTGCCAAGGCCTTGGCGTCGCCGTGGACCTCGACGATGCGGGGCGCGCGGATAAATGTCAGCGGCACTTCACCGTCGATGCCGTCTACCTGTCCCTTGGTGCGAAAACTGCCGAGCTGTCTGCCATAGGCATTGCGCTCAACGAGCACATCCATGGTTGCCAAACGCGGCGTGCCCTTATCGTCATGAGCGGCAAGGTCGTGAGCCAGCAGAATCAGGCCGGCGCAGGTGCCCAGGACGGGCATGCCTTCAGCGATACGGGTACGAAGCTCCTCGAGCATGCCCAACTCATCAAGCAGTTTCCCTTGAACGGTAGACTCGCCGCCGGGAAGTACCAGACGGTCAAAGTTCTGCTTCAAATCAGCCGCCTGCCTCAGCTCAATACAGCGTGCGCCCAGCTCGGACAGTCTTGCCTCGTGCTCGGCAAAAGCGCCCTGGACCGCCAGCACGGCGACCGTTTGGTCTGCATAATCGCTCATGTGCGATCCTTTCTGCTGGACTAGCGCCCGCGCTCCTCCATGATGATCTCGATTTCGTCGGCGTTGATGCCCACCATGGCCTCGCCCAGGTCCTCCGAAAGCTCGGCGATGAGCTTGGCGTCGGTGAAGTTTGCCACGGCCTTGACGATGGCGGCGGCGCGCTTGGCGGGGTCGCCGCTCTTAAAGATGCCCGAGCCAACAAAGACGCCCTCGGCGCCCAGCTGCATCATCAGCGCGGCGTCGGCGGGGGTCGCGACTCCGCCGGCGGCAAAGTTTACGACGGGGAGCTTGCCCGTGGCATGGACCTCGCGCACCAGCTCGACCGGAACCTGCAGCTGCTTGACTGCCTCAAAGAGCTCGTCGTCGCGCAGAGCAACAACGTCGCGGATCTGCTTTTGGATCTTGCGCATGTGACGCACGGCCTGAACGACGTCGCCCGTGCCCGGCTCGCCCTTGGTACGAATCATCGTGGCGCCCTCAGCAACACGGCGCAACGCCTCGCCCAGATCGCGGGCGCCGCAGACAAACGGCACGTCAAACTGGGTCTTGTCGATGTGATAGACATCATCGGCGGGGGAGAGGACCTCGGATTCGTCGATGTAGTCGATTTCGATGGCCTGCAGGATCTGCGCCTCGACAATGTGGCCGATGCGGCACTTGGCCATAACGGGGATGGAGACGGCCTCTTGGATGCCCTTGATCATCTTGGGGTCGCTCATGCGCGAGACGCCGCCTGCGGCGCGGATGTCGGCCGGGATGCGCTCGAGCGCCATGACGGCGCAGGCGCCCGCCTCCTCGGCGATGCGTGCTTGCTCGGGCGTGGTGACGTCCATGATGACGCCGCCCTTGAGCATCTGCGCGAGCTCGCGATTGAGTTTGACGCGATCGGCCTTGCTGGTCTGTTCTGCCATGGTTGCTCCCTTGGTTCGCATGTACATTGCTTGACGGAACATCCTATCGGGGGGCTGGGTATGGCGAAATACTCAGTTTTCGAGATAATAACAAGGTCAGACTAATGCCAGATTGAATGTTTCGATAAGGTCAGGTGATAGACCCATGCTTGACTACAATTTGGAAAATCGCGGCGAAGCATCGCTTTATGAGTATGTTTACCAGCAAATTCGCGATGATATTGTTGCTGGCCGTATTGCGGCGGGGGAGCATCTGCCGTCTAAGCGCGCCTTTGCGAGTCATCTGGGTATCAGTGTCATTACCATCGAGAATGCATATAGCCAGTTGCTTGCCGAGGGCTATATTTGCTCAATGCCGCGTCGTGGCTACTACGCGTGCGAGCTTCCGGATGCGCCGGTTTTGGCTTTGGCTGCGGGGGATATCGACCGAGATGCTGTCCCTGTTGGTCCCAGCGCGCATGATGCCATGGGGCAGGCAGAGCGATTCGACGCACTTTCTCCTTCCGCATTGGAGGCGGCGCGGCTTTGGCAAAGTGCGCTACGGGCGACGCTGACGTCCGAAGACGAACGTGAAATCTTTTCGCCCGCACCGGCGCAGGGCACCGCTCGACTGCGACGTGCGATTGCGCACCATCTGCGCGGGACAAGAGGCATGAATGTCGACCCCGACAACATCGTTATCGGTGCGGGCGCCCAGCTGCTCGATACCATGTTGGTTCAGTTGCTTGGCGCGGACAAGGTGTATGCCGTCGAGGATCCAGGCTATTTGCGCTTGACGCGCATCTATCAGGCCATGGGTTGCGAAGTGCGGCATGTCCCGTTGGATGCTGAGGGCGTGGACTTGAGCGCGCTGCAGAAAACCGGGACCGATGTCCTTCACCTGATGCCGTCTCATCAGTATCCGACCGGTCTTGTGACGAGCATTGCGCGTCGCTATGCGCTGCTGAGCTGGGCCGCCGAGCGACCAGGTCGGTATCTCATCGAAGATGACTTTGATTGTGAGTTTCGCCTTGCCGGCAAGCCGATTCCCGCGCTCGCGTCGATCGATGCCGCCCAGTCGGTTATCTACACCAACACGTTTTCGAAGAGCCTTTCATCGGCGTTGCGTTTGGCGTACATGGTGCTGCCCGATGAGCTAATGGAGAGGTTTAAACGCAACCTTGGTTTCTACGCCTCGTCGGTAAGTTCTGTTGATCAGGTTGCCTTGGCGCGTTTGCTGGAATCGGGTGATTACGAGCGACATGTGAACCGCGTGCGCGTTCGTGCTCGCGAGGCGCGTGATGGCCTGGCGGCGCTTGTACGGAAAGCGTTTCCGGCAGGGGGGGTTTCGATCGATCATGCAGACGCGGGCCTTTACTGCACTGTTGCCCTGGCCGAGGACAAGGCAGGGGAGAGTTTCGCGAAGGCTCTCGCTGACGCTCGTATTTCCTATGTCAACATCGCCGATTGCCTGTGGACGGGTGATCGGGCATCGACTAAGAACGCTCCATCTCGCGTCCTCATACAATACGACGACCTGAGCTCTCAGTCGCTCAGTGTTCTTCAGGAGCAACTGCAATAAGCCAACGAAAAGGCCCGAACCAATACGGTCCGGGCCTTCTTCGAGCTAGAGATTATGTCTCAGGCAGTTGGCTTAGCCAAAGTAGCGCTTGAGCAGGCCAGCGAAAGCCTTGCCGTGGCGAGCCTCGTCGCGGGCCATCTCGTGCACGGTGTCGTGGATAGCATCGAGACCGGCGGCCTTGGCGCGCTTGGCAAGATCGGTCTTGCCGGCGGTGGCGCCATTCTCGGCCTCAACGCGCATCTCGAGGTTCTTCTTGGTGGAATCGGTCACGACCTCGCCCAGGAGCTCGGCGAACTTGGCGGCATGCTCGGCCTCCTCGTGGGCAGCCTTCTCCCAGTACAGGCCGATCTCGGGATAGCCCTCGCGATGAGCGACGCGAGCCATGGCCAGGTACATACCGACCTCAGAGCACTCGCCCTCAAAGTTGGCGCGCAGATCGGCAACGATGTCCTCGGAGACGCCCTCCATCTTGGCGACGCCCACGACGTGCTCGGCAGCCCACTCGAGCTGGCCCTCCTCCTGCTTCAGGAAGCGAGAGCCGGGAACGCCGCACTGGGGGCACTTGAAATCCTCGGGCAGCTGGTCGCCGTCGAACTCTTCCACATAACCGCAAACGGGGCAAACAAACTTCATGATTCGATCCTTTCGATCGATGGCGATGGTGCGCTCGTCCGGTCCCGTAAGGGCCCTCTCCGGACGTGCGTCTTGACGAGTTCTATTATCCATAAATGAGACCGAATGTGAAGCCTATTAGGAATGATTTTTAATAAAACAATTTAAGCATGTGTAGATGTTGATTGATTAACGATTGCTAGACCTCGTGCGACCTCCGATGAGTACAATCGGTCGAGCAAATGTTGACCAATCAACAAATGAAGGAGCTTCCTTTATGCATCTAGCCCGCCGCGCCTGGTGCCGAACGTATCAAACGGTTTTTCGCATCGCATTGCCGGTGCTGCCCTATACCGAGCCACGCATTTTAGAGCACGCTGAGGAAGTGCCCGCAGTGCTTCAAAAGCGTTCAATACACCATGTTCTTATCGTGACAGATCCCGGCATTGCCCGTCTGGGGCTCACGGCACCGCTCGAGACGGCGCTCGCGTCCAAGGGAATTAGCGCTGCGGTCTATGCCGAAACACGTGCGAACCCCACGGTCTCAAACGTGGAGGAAGCGGCATCTCTGTATCGAGAGAGCGCCTGCCAGGCCATTATCGGCTTTGGCGGCGGTTCGGCCATGGACTGCGCCAAGGGCGTGGGCGCGCGCATCGCGCAGCCAAAGAAGCCCATCAACAAGATGCGCGGCCTGTTGCGTATCCATCGTCGCCTGCCGCTGCTCATCGCCGTTCCCACCACGGCGGGCACGGGAAGCGAGGTCACGCTTGCAGCGGTAATTACCGATGACGAGACGCACTACAAGTATCCCATTAACGACTTTGTGCTGATCCCGCGCTTTGCGGTGCACGACCCCGAGTTTACGCGCGGCCTGCCCGCCTCCATTACGGGGCAAACGGGCATGGACGCCCTGACACATGCCGTCGAGGCCTTTATCGGGCGCAGCACCACGCCCTATACGCGCAAGATGGCGCGCCAGGCGGTGCAGCTCATCCACGACAATTTGCTCGAGGCCTATGAGTGCGGTGGCAACATGCGTGCGCGCCGCAATATGCTTTCGGCGGCGTATAAAGCGGGCGTTGCCTTTACGCGCTCTTACGTTGGATACGTCCATGCCATCGCGCACAGCCTGGGCGGGCGTTACGGGATTCCCCACGGCTTGGCCAACGCCATCATCCTGCCGCACATGCTTCGCGCCTATGGCGAAGCTGCTGCTCCCAAGCTCGCCGATCTCGCCCGCATGGCCGGCATTGCGCCGGCTAATGCGCTGGACAACGTGGCTGCTGAGGCCTTTATCGATTGGGTCGACCGCATGAACGCCGCCTTGGGCATACCCAAATATGTGACGGGCATTCGCCGCTCCGACATTCCTGAGATGGCGGCGCATGCCGATGCCGAGGCCAATCCCCTGTACCCCGTTCCGCTTTTAATGGACCGTTTGGAGCTCGAGCATATGTACGAGGTCGTTGCGGGTGGTATGTTTGAAGACGAGAACTAGGAGGGCCCATGAACACCGAGGAAATCGCGCGCATCGTTGCCGATCAGCGCGCCTATTTTAAGACGCACGCCACGTTTGATGTCAACGCTCGCCGTCGCGCGCTCGTGAGCTTGCGCGACGCAGTGCGGGCGCACGAAGCCGATATTGCCCATGCGCTCAAGACCGATCTGGGTAAGTCACATGACGAAGCCTATATGTGCGAGACCGGCACCTCGCTTTCCGAGATCCGTCATCAGATTGCGCACGTGGCTCGATGGAGTCGTCCGCGCCTGCGCCCGTGCGACCTCGCCAACGCCGTGAGTGTGTGCAAGACGCAAGCCGTGCCCTATGGCGTCGCGCTCATCATGGCCCCCTGGAACTACCCGTTTTTGCTAACGCTCGAGCCGCTCGCTGGCGCTCTTGCCGCAGGCAACACCGTGGTCATCAAGCCGAGTGCCTATGCTCCGGCATCGAGTGCGGTGCTCAAGCAGATCTGTGAAGAGGCATTTGATCCGTGCCTGGTGACGGTTGTCGAGGGCGGGCGCGCCGAGAACGAAGCGCTGCTCGACGAGTGCTGGGACAAGATCTTCTTTACCGGTAGCGTTCCGGTCGGCAAGTTCGTTATGGAGCGCGCAAGTAAAAACCTTACGCCCGTGACGCTTGAGCTGGGCGGGAAGAGTCCCTGCATCGTGGATGCGACGGCTAACTTGAAGGTCGCGGCGCGCCGTATCGCCTTTGGTAAATGGCTCAACGTGGGGCAGACTTGCGTGGCGCCCGACTACCTGCTGGTCGATACGCGCGTGCACGACGAGCTGCTGGGTCTCATCAAGGAAGAGGTCCGCCGTATGTTTGGCGAGCATCCGCTCGATAACGAGGATTACGGGCATATCGTCAACGCCAAGCATTTTGCACGCGTGCGCGGGCTGATCGATCCCGATAAGGTTGTGCTTGGAGGTACCGCGCGCGAGACTTCGCTCAAGATCGAGCCGACGATTTTGGATGGCGTGTCCCCCGATGACGCCGTGATGCAGGAGGAGATTTTCGGCCCCATCTTGCCGGTGCTGACGTTTGAGAGCCTAGACGAGGCCGAGACGTTTATTACGGATCGTCCGACGCCGCTGGCCCTGTATATCTTTAGCCAGGACCGTGAGGTTCAGCAGCGCTTTGTGCGTTACGTGCCCTTTGGTGGTGGCTGTGTTAATGACACCATTATGCATTTGGCCACGAGCCATATGGGCTTTGGCGGCATGGGGGCGAGCGGTATGGGACAGTACCATGGACGCGAGAGCTTCGATACGTTTAGCCACAAGAAGAGCATCGTGAACAAGGCAACGTGGCTGGACGTGCCGTTCCGCTATGCCCCTTACGCAAGCTGGAAGCACAAGTTCGTGCGCATGTTTGTGCATTAGAATCAGATGACATAGGGATAAACAAAGTGGCCGCCCCCGCGTAAGCGAAGACGGCCACTTCTCACGATGAAAACGTGTATCGGAGTTGGCAAGACCCGCTGCCACGGGTGCCATCCGTGTTCCTATCTTATCTGCAAGCGTTCCGTTGTGCAAGCGTTGCGGCAAACGATTGAAAGACGCAGACAGGCCTTGATTATCAACTTCATCCGAACACCTCCCACATTCATCCGTACATGTGCGG
>CATYJU010000039.1 GCA_958407995.1 uncultured Collinsella sp. | reverse complement strand
CCGCACATGTACGGATGAATGTGGGAGGTGTTCGGATGAAGTTGATAATCAAGGCGTGGTCCACGGTCGTCTCACCCATTCCTGATGTAGCCCTCAACACGCACAACTGGTATACCCTGGGACTCGAGTTCATTTGGGTCTATGCCGCCACGGTCTTCATGGCGCCATGGTTTGGACTAGCAAGGAGTCGACTCCCCCGGAAGAGCTACACGGCGACGGTCATCGCCGTTGGCATCCTCGCATTTGTTGTTAACGGGTATTTAGCCGCTATGAGTGCGACAAGCGCCGGCGAGTTTTCTTGGCTCCAAAAGTTCATGAGCGCCGTCACGTACGTAGTCGCGTTCTTGATCGGCGGACTGCTCCGCGACGTTACCGATGTCATGGATTCGGACAGGGTGGGCGCCTTGGGCATGCGCTCGCTCGTAACGGTTTTGGTGCTCACCATCATCCTGGAAGGAGCACTCTCCTTCACCGACAACCTCACAGCGATGACAATCCTCTCCTACAAATCGACCTCGCTGATCTCGTTTGCCCTCGCTGCCGCCTGCCTGCTCTTTGCGGCAACCCGACGCAGTGCCTCAGGCAATCCGCGGACTGCAGGTGTCATCGTCACCTTATCGACCGCCACGCTTGGTTTCTATGTGATGCAGTCACTCACCAGTAGCCTGTGGCGTCCCGTCTTCAATACGTTGCTCGCAAACATACTGGTCAGCCAAAACAGCCCGGTAGCTATATACATCGTCACGGGTACCGTCATTAGCATCGTCTTTGCTCTGGCACTTCTCATCATCGATGCAGCCAGAAGCTTTATCGCTCGCAAGCTCAAGCGGCAATAGAAACGCTGCCGTCAGACGCTAAAGCCGCTACAGCCGTGGCAGGTTCCTGCGTTTTATTCAAAGCTTGCCGTCAAGGTGCGCCGAGCCTTTACAATAGGACAGTCCCAAGGACGTATTCGATAGCTTCCGTGCAGCGCATGCGCGCCGCGCGTGAAAGGATATATTGCCCCATGCCTTCAACCCTTCCCGCCCCCATCGACAAGCTCGCCATCGTCGTCGTTACGTACAAGCGCCAGGAACTCCTGGCCAACTTGTTCGACTCCATGACCGAGCTCACAGCAACGCCCTGGCGCATCGTGATTGTCGATAACGAGAATTCGCGCGAGACCGAGGCCATGTGCACCGCATTCAACGAGCGCCTGGCCAACCTGTGGGGAATCGACACCGAGCAGCCCGACGCGCAGGGCGGCACCGACCGTATCATCTATGCCCCGCAGCTCGAAAACGGCGGCGGTGCGGGCGGCTTCTCCGCCGGCACTAAATGCGCCTACGACTTGGGGGCCCAGTGGTTCTGGGTCATGGACGACGACGTGCTCGTCATCCCCGAAGGCATCGAGCGCTTGGCCAAGTGGACCGACCGCTACGACGTCATCCAGGGTTCGCGCCTGGACTTTGACGGCGGCGCCTTCTTTTGGCAGTACCAGCTCATCCTTTCGCTCGGCATTCCCAACCCCGTCGCCAAGTGGGACTTGGGCCCCGAGGGCTACCGCGCCATGAACCAGCTGTGCTTTGAGGGCGGCATGTTCTCGCGCCGCGTGGTCGACAAGATTGGCCTGCCCGACGCGCGCTTCTTTATCTACGGCGACGATGCCTGCTACGGCTACGTAGCCAGCCAGCACTTCCCCGCCGCCGTGGTCGCCGACGTGGTGCTCAAGCGCGCCCGCGCCGTCTCCAACTGGGATATCGCCGGCAAGCGCCAGCTCAACTCCACGAGCGACACCAACCGCTACTACATCATGCGCAACCGCGGTTATCTGGCACGCTACATGCAAATCTACGGCGACTATCACCCCGTGCTGTTCCGTCTGGGCAACGCCGCGACCTTCTGCAAGGAGTTCATTCGCCTGGCAGCCGTTGACAAGTGCTTTAAGACCGGAATTCCGGCGCTGCGCCGCGGCATGAAGGACGCCCGCAAGATCATCAAGGACCCCAACTGGAAGCCCATGCCGCCCATGAAGGCCACCAAGTAACGGAAGCCGGAAACATCTCAGCGCTTAAAGCCGCTGGCACACCGTAGCCACATGCTGCCCATCAAAACCGAACCCCCAGCGCATGCGACCCACGCCGGGGCGCGGTACACGGATTTCGTCGATGCCGTCGCGCTCTATGTCGAGTAGCGACTGCACGGCCAGCAATTCCAGGCCCAGCGCATCCACATCGGGGTCATACATCAAGTTAATCGTTATCAGCGGGCGCTCGCCCAGCATGCCAATCGTATCTGCTACGTCGAACACAGCACCCGTAGGGAAAACCTGGATGTCCCAGCGACCTGCGCCACACTTTCGCCTCGAGGCAGGATTGGCATAGCCCGGCAAGCCAAAGCAGAGCCCCTGCAAGAGCAGATGATATGGCAGCGGCTTATCTGGGTCGGTCTCACCGATTCCCGCATCCCCCAGGATGCGGCTTAGCGCCCGCCTCACGGTATCCTCGTTCCCACGGCACAGCCCGTCGCGAAACGCATCGACGTCTCGAATGTCTTCGGCAGCGCACTCAAACCACTCAACAATCACTAGACGCAAGGCCTGGCGAAGCTCTTTATTGGGCAATCGCAAAGCACGGAGGCGATCGCCATGCTCTGGCTCCTCAGTCATATCCGTCGTGAGAAAACCGGACAGATATAGCGCTGTCCACATGCCATCGTCAGGCGAGACATCTGGCTCTGCAGTGCCCAAACAAAGCGGGACCTCAACGCACCCATGGGCCTCGAGCAAATCAAACAAGTCCGAAAGGCGGTCGAGATTCCACCCGGCAACTACCCTACTCAGGCAATCGGCATATCCATACAGATCGGCACGCACAGGCGCCGTGCAGCCTCGGCCCAGAAAACCGATCACACGCTCTGGACTCGAGCAATAGGCCCTGCCAAACCGATACCCCTCGAGCCATTCACGCGCATCATCCAGATATTCCTCGCGCCCAGCATGATTCAAAAGAGCCTCGACCTCGGCATCCGAAAAACCGAACCAACGGTCACACCATGCCGACAGCGGCGTCGTCAGACAATACGAGCAGCCGCGCGAAGAAAGCGCCGCTTCGGCAGGACCGGGACGCTCCCCCATCAGACACGTCAGCCGCAACGAATCGCGCGCAGTGGCAATGGCGTCAAACAGCACACGGTCAAGTAGTTCTGCCGGATAGGCGTCGGAAGCGTCCCTCGCGCTCGCACGGCGAGACCACGCCGCATCGTACCCATCAACGAGCAATACAACCTGCTCATCGCAGGCAATCTCCAGCAGCTCTATGAGCACACCGAGCACCGAGTCAACCTCGTCCGCGCTCGCCACGCCACGCGCGACGCGTTCGATGTGACGCACCTTATCTCGAGCTATATCCGGAGCCTCCAAGAGCGCCAACAAGCGAGCGCACTCGCCCGAAAGGGCATCGCGCACGACGCCGGCAACAGCGGGGCCACGCCTCGCAGCGCCAGAAAAGTCCAGCGATATCACCGGATAGCAAGCATACTCATCCCGATAGCGCCCGCCGTTCGCATCCCAAATCTGAGCATCGGCAAACAAACGGTGACCAGCGCGGCCGACCGCGGGACACTCCAGAAAAGCCTTGAGCATCGACAAGTTCATGCTCTTGCCAAAACCCTCGGGTCGACAGCACACCACAACGGACGCGTCGCAGTCCAACACATCGGCAATAAACATGGTCTTGTCGACCAGCGTGCAGCAACCAAGAGCCTCCGCATAGTCGTGCATGCCAATGGGCAAAGCCGCATCGTCGGCACAGCCGATCAAACGCACGCCAAAGTCGGCAGCACAACCATTATTTACCTGTTCAGACACCAAAACGTTCCCCCTAAATCGCAACACGATGCCAATTGTAATGACCGCCTCGCGCGTACCGATGTCGCCGCGCAAACATATCGGGCAACGGTAGCAACAAGAGGTGTGAGGGGGCACAATTAATCGTTGCACAACAAAACGGGGCCCGATGCATTCGCACCGGACCCCGTCCCAACTCTTTAGTTATCTAGCAACCGAGAGGCTACTCCTCCGAGCTGTCCTCCCCAGAAGCTTTCTTCTGCTGATCGAGCTTATGCTTACCACTTACGATAGACGTAGCGCCCAGTGTGGCCAAGCTTGCACTGGCAAGGCTCGCCATCACAATCAGATCGCCCGTCTTGGGCATGTTGCCGCCAGATGACTTGGTAGTTGTAGTCGTCGTGGTCGTAGTGGTCACCGTTTTGGAGTCATTTTGCTCCTGGACCTGGTTGTCAGCACCGCTCTTGTCGTCGTCTTCGGACTGTTTCTTTTCGCCCTCGGTCTTGCTCTCGTCCTTCTTCTGAGCGGACTTCTCGTTCTTCTCCTCAGAGCTAGAACCCTTATCGGATTCGGTCTTCTCGGAAGCCTTGTCCTTGGAGTCGCCCTTTGCGGCTTCGGTCTTTTCCGTGGAAACCTGATCAGAGTTGTCCTTGTTCTGGGTCGAGCCATTATTGACGCCAGCCATCAGCGAAGAACCCAGCGTAGAACCAAGCTGCTCGGAGAAAGAAGGCTTCTTGTCCGGCGAAGCAACGGGAGCGTCCGGCGCCTTATTCGAGTCGTCCTTGGAAGCATCGGAATCAGGGGTCGTGTCAGAGCCGGAGCCGTTGTTAGAGCCGGTGTCAACGGACGAATCGCTCGAGCCGGTAGATGAGTTAGAGGTGTCAGCGCCGGTCGAACCAGAGGCGGCGCTGTCCGTATTGCCGGCAGAGCTTGAAGACGAATCGCCCGCAGCAGAGCCGTTCGAATCGGAGCCGTTCGAGGTAGAGCCGTCGTTGGTAGTGCCACCAGCAGAGCCATTACCGTCAGCATCGGTCGAGGGCGCATCCATCCTGTCATCGTTGACATCGTCACTCGAGTCGTCATTCGAATCAGGTGTCGGCGAGGGCGCCGGCGTAGGCTCGGGCTGCACGGGCGTCGCAGCGGCCTCGTCCTCGGCGATATAAGCCAAGCAGTCCTTCAGCTCATTCTTATAACGATTCTTCCAGCCCTCATGATACTGGGGCTGACTTGAAAACTTGGTGGCGACATTGTTGACCACGCTATTGGAGAGCGCCGTCACAAACTCGCGGTCGGACATATCGTTGGAAAGATTCGCCCAGCGGAAAAAGTCCCTGCAGCCACCAGTGCCGCACATGTTGGTGATGCTCCACACCATGCCCTTAACGCAGTCGGCGCGGCCAGAAATATCAATGCCTAGGCCGCTCTTGAGCCACGCCTCGGTCACCGCATAGTACGAGTTGTACGCATAGGCATCTTGAAGTGCAGAGAACTCAACAGGATCGGTGTTGTAAGCACCCTGGAAAGCCTCCTGCGCGATACGGCCCAGCTCGGTGAGCTGGCCGTTCTCGTACATGGCATTGCTCGTGTTGGAAATCTCGCTGCCGCGATCAATCGCATCCTTGAGCATGCTGTACTTGGCAGAATCGTAGTTGTAAACCTGCTTCATAAACGGAATGAGCGACCAGCGGCGATCAAACTGATAGTAACCCAGTGCGTTATAGCCGTCACCATACGAAAATCCCTGGTTGTAGTTACCATGACTCTCATATTTGGTGAAGTACTTCATCTCGGGAGTCACGTTGACAAACGAAACGCCCTGAACCGACCTCAACACACCCGAGAAGGACTGTTGGGTGTAAAGGCCCTTATCGATATCGGTGGCATCCGAGGCAACGCCCGGCGTGGGCTCCTCGGCAGCGGCGGGTGCCGGCGCGGAAACGGCGCCAAACGAAAGCGCCAGCGTCAGGCCCGCGACAATAGCAGAATGCTTGGGCTGCATAAGATCCTCCCTGCATTGGTGTAGTTAAAGTGCAGTTTGCAAAGATAGAATTAGTATTGCAGCTCGGCCGTTGTTGCACAACAACCCCTCGGTAAACGGCAACAACCCTCCGCGAAATCTTAAAGAATTGCGCTCAACCTACAGTTTGATGTCGAAGTTAATCTCGGGGACGGCGGCCAGGTCGGCCAACGTCACGCCGTCGACGTACTTTTCGATCACGTCGTCCAGGCCGCGCCAGAACTTGACGGTCGAGCACAAATCGCTGCGGGTGCAGCTGTTGTCGATGCCGTCGCACGCCACGGGCGCCGTGCTGCCCTCGACGGCGCGCAGGATGTCACCCGCACGTACCTCGGAGGGATCCTTGGCCATCATGTAGCCGCCGCCCTTGCCGCGCACGCTCTTAAGCAGGCCAGCCTTCATAAGCGGACGAACCAGCTGCTCCAAATACTTTTGCGAGATATGCTCGCGGTCGGCAACCTCGCGCAGGGCAATCTTGCCCTCGGCGTCGCCGAGCGCCGCGATATAGATTATCAGCCGGAGGGCATAGCGGCCCTTGGAAGAAATGAGCATACCTACCCTCCCATCGTTGCTGGGACAAAATACCAGGAGTGTTTGTCCCAAATCTTATGCACGCGGGGCAAACAAACCTGATTATTATGTCCCACATCTAAAAAGTCGAGTGGATTAGTCGGGTTTTCCCTTGACTAACGCCGAACCCATAGTAACTTTATTCCGAGAAGATTCCTAGGGTTTAGTACACCTATGAGTACACCATATACAGAGAGGGACAGCATGAGCGCAAATCCGCTGCTTTCCATCGAAGGTCTGACCGCCTCCGTGGACGAGAAGACCATCCTCCACAACGTCAACCTCAACGTCGCCGCCGGCGAGACCCACGTGCTGATGGGACCCAACGGCGCCGGCAAGTCCACCCTCGGCCACCTGGTCATGGGCGACCCCGTCTACACGGTCAACGACGGCCGCATCGTCTTTGACGGCCAGGACATCACCGAGCTCACCACCGACAAGCGTTCGCGCGCCGGCCTGTTCCTGAGCTTCCAGGCCCCGGTCGAGATTCCGGGCGTGCCACTGTCGAGCTTTTTGCGCGCCAGCATCGCCGGCCGCCCCGGCCTGGAGATGAAGGGCAAGGAGTTCCGCCGCCGCGTGAAGGAGCTCGCGGCCGAGCTCAACATGGATACCGCCTACCTCAACCGCGAGCTGGGCGTGGGTTTCTCGGGCGGCGAGAAAAAGAAGGTCGAGATGCTCCAGCTTCTGCTGCTGCAGCCCAAGCTCGCCATCCTGGACGAGACTGACTCCGGCCTGGACGTCGACGCCCTTTCCACCGTCAGTCATGGCATGGACGCCTACCGCAAGAGCTGCGACGGCTCCATGCTCATCATCACGCACAACACGCGCATCCTGGAGCACCTGGATGTCGACCGCGTCCACGTTATGGTCAAGGGCCACATCGTGCGCGAGGACGACGCCTCGCTGATCCCCTGGATCGACAAGAACGGCTTTGAGACCTTCGAGCGCGAGGCCGCCGAGCAGCGCGCCCAGGCCGAGGCCGCCGCTGCCGAGCAGCAGGCGTAAAGGGGCGACGCAATGACCAAGAACCGCACCGAGGTCGCGGACATCGACCGCAGCCTCTACGACTTCACCTATGGCGAGGAGGGATTTGAGCGCCTCGACGCCGGCATCACGCCCGACATCGTGCGCGAGATCAGCGCCAAGAAGGACGAGCCGCAGTGGATGCTCGACCTGCGCTTAAAGTCCCTCGAGATCTTTAATCGTTTTCCCGACCCGACGTGGGGCCCCTCCATCGAGGGCCTGGACATGGATAACATCGTCACCTATGTCAAGCCCAACACCGACCAAAAGCACGACTGGGAGTCGGTGCCCGACGACATCAAGAGCACCTTTGAGCGCCTGGGCATCCCCGAGGCCGAGCGCAGCTATCTGGCAGGCGTCGGCGCGCAGTACGACTCCGAGCTCGTCTACCACAACATGCAGGACACAGCGTCTAAGATGGGTATCGTCTACTCCGGCATCGAGGAGGCCCTGCACGACCCGCAGTGGGAACCGCTCATCCACGAGAAGTTTATGACGCTCATCCCGCCCACCGACCACAAGTTTGCGGCCCTGCACGGCGCCGTATGGTCGGGCGGCTCGTTTGTCTACGTGCCCAAGGGCACCAAGCTCGACTTCCCGCTGCAGAGCTACTTCCGTCTTAACGCCAAGGGCGCCGGCCAGTTTGAGCACACGCTCATCATCGTCGAGGACGACGCCGACCTGCACTTCATTGAGGGTTGCTCCGCGCCCAAGTACAACGTAGCCAACCTCCACGCCGGCGCCGTCGAGCTCTTTGTGGGCAAGCGTGCGCACCTGCGCTACTCGACCATCGAGAACTGGTCCAAGAACATGTACAACCTCAACACCAAGCGTGCGCGCGTGGACGAGGACGGCGACATCGAGTGGATCAGCGGCTCCTTCGGTAGCCACGTGGGCTACCTCTACCCCATGAGCGTGCTCAACGGCCGTCGCGCCCGCTCGAGCTTTACCGGCATCACCTTTGCCGGCGCCGGGCAGAACCTCGACACCGGCTGCAAGGTCGTGCTCAACGCGCCCGAGACCTCGGCAACCGTCGAGACCAAGGGCATCTCCAAGAGCGGCGGCATCCAGACGTTCCGCAGCTCTATCGTTGCCACGCCCAAGGCCGAGGGCTCCAAGGCAACCGTGAGCTGCCAGTCACTGATGCTCGACGACCAGAGCCGCTCCGACACCATCCCGGCCATGGACATCCGCGCCAAGAACGTCGACATCGGCCACGAGGCCACCATCGGACGTATCGGCGACGACAAGGTATTCTACCTGATGAGCCGCGGTATCCCGGAGGAAGAGGCTCGCACCATGATCGTCAACGGCTTTGCCAACCCGGTCTCCAAGGAGCTACCGCTTGAGTACGCCGTCGAGATGAACAACCTGATCAAGCTCGAGATGGAAGGAGCGATCGGATAATGGAACAGACCACGAACACCGCTGCTACCACCCTTGAGCAGGTCAATGCGATGCCGGCTGCCACTTGGGGTTGGCTCAAGATGAACCAGACCAAGCTCGAGCTCTCTGACGAGCTTGCCGCCGCTCCCGCCGAGACCATTGAGGTTGAGGGCTTGGAAGAGCAGTTTACTGGCGTGGCAGACGCCTTCGACACCGCCATGGACGCCATGGCCGAGCGCTTCCCCGAGCGCCGCGCCTCCGCGCCCGGCGATGCCGCCGACCGCGCCCGCATCACGCCCGAGACCGAGCTCGACGTGCCCGCAACCTCCGTCTACCAGGCCGGCGCCATTAAACTCGAGGAAGAGCTCTCCCCTGCTGAGGCCTTCGAAACCGGCATGGGTGAGGCTGCCTACGCCTACTTGGCCGAGCACGCTACCAAGCGCATCGTCATCGATGTACCCGCATACAAGCACGCCACGGTTACCGTGCGCGTGAGCGGTGTCGATGCCGCCGCGGCCATCGCCGCCATCGACGTCGTCGCCCGTCCTCAGTCAACGCTCGATCTGCTTATTGCCCTGGACTCCCCCGCTACCGGCGAGGGTGTCGTGGGCTCCGTGCTACGCGTGTGCGCCCACGAGTACGCCACCGTCAACGTGACCTGCACGCAGACGCTCGACGATAGCTGGATCGCGCTCGACGACACCGGCCTGTTCCTGGACGAGGGCGCGCGCGTCAACGTGCAGCACACCGTCCTGGGTGCTGGCGCCAGCGCCACCGGCCTTGCCGGCGACCTGCTAGGCGATACCGCCAAGGTCACCATCGATACTGACTACCTGGGCGCCCGAGAGCAGGTGCGCGACTTTAACTACGAGCTGCGCCACCGCGGCCGCAAGACCGAGTGCGAGATCGACGCCAACGGCGTGCTGACCGGCACGTCCAAGAAGGTCTACCGTGGCACCATCGACCTCGTGCACGGCTGCAAGGGCGCAACCGGCACCGAGCGCGAGACGGTGCTTTTGGCCAACAAGGGCGTCGACAACAAGACCGTTCCCGTCATTCTCTGCGACGAGGACGACGTCGCCGGCAACCACGGCGCCACGATCGGCCACGTCCGCGACGAGCAACTGTTCTATCTCGCCTGCCGCGGCCTTGACCAAAACGCCGCCGAGGACCTGTTCATTCGCGCCAAGCTGGAGGACGCCGCGCTTTCCGCCACCGACGAGCGCACCCGCACAGCCGTCGTCCGCTTGGGCAACAACCTGATCGACAACTTTGAAGAGGAGCTCGCATGATCGACACCGAGCACGTTAAATGCGATACCTGTACCGCACCGGAGCCTATGGAGCTCGACGCCAGTGACGAGGCCTCGCGCGGCTGGCCTACCGTCGACATCGAGACCAATCCCTACAAGGCACAGTTCCCGCTTTTCCAGCAGCACCCCGAGATCGCCTTCCTCGATAGTGCCGCCACCGCGCAGCGCCCTGCCCGTGTGCTCGACGCCGAGCGTGACTTCTATCAGCGCTTGAACGCCAACCCCCTGCGCGGCCTGTACTCGCTGTCCGTCGAGGCCACCGAGGCCATCGCGAAGGTCCGCCAGCAGATTGCCGACCTCATCGGTGCCGCCCAGGCCAACGAGGTCGTCTTCACCCGCAACACGAGCGAGTCGCTCAACCTGATCGCCAAGAGCTTTGCACCCACGGTGCTCGAGCCTGGTGACGAGGTCGTCATCACCATCATGGAGCACCACTCCAACCTGATCCCGTGGCAGCAGGTCTGCCGCGAGACCGGCGCCAAGCTCGTCTACCTCTACCCCACCAAGACCGGCCAGCTCACCACCGAGGAGGTTCTTGCCAAGGTGGGTCCCAAGACCAAGATTCTGGCCGTGGGTCAGGTTTCTAACGTGCTGGGCGTCGAGAACCCGGTCAAGAACCTCGGCAAGCTCGTCCACAAGTACGGCGGCTATCTGGTCGTCGACGGCGCGCAGTCGCTGCCGCACATGCCGGTCGATGTGGCCGACCTGGGAGCCGACTTCTTTACCTTTAGCGCACACAAGGCCATGGGCCCCATGGGCATCGGCGTGCTGTGGGGCAAGATGGACCTGCTGAACGCCATGCCGCCCATGCTCACCGGCGGCGAAATGATCGACTCTGTCACCGAGCAGGACGCCGTCTGGGCGCCCGTCCCCGAGAAGTTCGAGGCCGGCACGCAGGACGCCGCCGGCATCTTCGCCACGGGTGCGGCACTCGACTACCTGGTCAACACCGTGGGTTACGAGAACATCCAGGCCCGCGAGCAGGCACTCGTCCACTACCTGATGGGCGAACTCATGCAGCTCGACTTTGTCCAGATCATCGGCTCCATCTATTGGGACAACCACCACGGCGTCGTCAGCTTTAACGTCAAGGGCATCCACCCGCACGACGTCGCGAGCATCATGGACATGGACGGCGTCTGCATCCGCGCCGGCCACCACTGCGCGCAGCCGCTGCTCACCTGGCTGGGCGTCGAGAACCTTGCCTGCTGCCGCGCCAGCGTGGCCTTCTACAACGACAAGGCCGACATCGACAAGTTCATCGCCGGCCTGCATCACGTTTGGAGCACGTTCAATGGGTAATCTGTACACCTCCACCACGTTTATGGAGCACAACTCGCACCCCGACTACAAGTACGAGATGGATGCCCCCACGCACGAGCACGACGGCATCAACCCCAGCTGCGGCGACGAGCTCACCTTGCAGCTGCGCGTCGAGAACGGTGTGATCGAGGAGGCCTCCTTTACCGGCCACGGCTGCGCCATCAGTCAGGCCAGCGCCGACATCATGGCCGACCTCATCACCGGCGAGACCGTCGAGGAAGCTCACCGCTTGGCAGAGCTCTTCCTCGCCATGATCCGCGGCGAGCGGCTCTCCGAGGAGGACCTGGAAGACCTGGACGAGGCCGCCCAGCTCCAGGACATCTCGCACATGCCCGCCCGCGTCAAGTGCGCCGAGCTCGCCTGGCGCACCCTCGACGGCATGCTCGAGGGGCAAAATAATCAGTAGTATTTATCCCAAATCTTAAGAATTTCGTTGGCCGAACCGCTTGACTAAGAGCGGTTCGGCCATTTTCTTTTCTGCCTTTATTTCGATCCCTCGACCTGCGCGTCCACCTGAGCATAAGCGCGCACGATACGAGAGACGGTACTTTTGCCAATCCCGGTATACCGCTCAATCTGGCGCACCGTAAAGCCGGCATTGTTCAATCCAACAATAACGGTATCGCGCTGCGCCGGCGGTGCAGTTTTAACCCCATTGAGTGGAACCCCGAGGCGCTTCGCCAACTTATTGGCAAAGGCGTGGCGTTCCCACTCCGTCTCTTTCATATCGCACAGCGCTGGCTCACTGCCGTCGGGCGCCGAAAGCGAATAGGCAATAAAGCCCTCGGCAGAACCAAAAAGCTCAAGCACGCAAGAAGGATCAGAAAATCCCCTCGCGACATCGGCCGCGTCACCGTCGTAAGCGCACAAATGCTCCGCAAAGCTACTCCAGGGATAACGCTCGATTAGGCTAACGCCCGCCTCCTGCGGATCGGCGTGTACGGAGCGAATAGCCTCCATCACCTGCCAGTCGGTATCGAGCGAGCGCCGGTCAAAACGGTTCTGGAACAGATGCCCTGTGCGCCCCGTGCGTTTATTGAACCGCCGCGCGTATGTCAAAAGCAGCCGGTGCATCGCCGCGCTCATCCTGTCCTCGTAATCTGTAAGCAACAAATGCACGTGATTGCCCATAAGGCACCAGGCGATAACCGTCACACCCTCCTCGCGGCAGCACTCGCGCATCAGCTCCAAAAACTCCCACCGGTCTTCATCGCCCTCAAAGATGAGCTGCTTGCCCGTACCGCGGGCACAGACATGGTAAAAGCCGGTAACCGTTCTCCAAACGCGCTGCATGGCGCTCCCTTCGCCGGGATCTGCTTACCATCCAATACAGCACGATTGAAGCGTGCCATCAAAACATTCACGCAAAACAATACACTCGCGCGGCCAAAGGCAGCAAACAGGCGGCGAACGGCACCGTTGCAACAGGTCAACCACTGCAACGCTTGCAAGAGCGGACCAAAAGCTTGCCCAAGACGGACCCCCTCTACGGAAGCTCACGACCACAGAACATAGAGTTAAACCGTTTCAATTAAAACTTCCGGACTTCTCGCTACGAAAACTGAGCCGTTCGCCGAATATTCCGTGCATTTCGCGGTATTATAGGGGCTGCATGTCATGTCCCTTTCGAAGGGTCGCCCGGCAATCGCCAGCCACGACCCCCAGACGGGACGCCAACACGATAGAGAGGAGAGGCATGCAGTACTCACAGGAAGTGGAGAACATGTGCCCCGTTGCCAAGGGTGCATACCACGGCCCCGCACCCATCCCCGAGGAGGGCAAGTGGGTCCAGGCTAAGGAGATTTCCGACATCTCCGGTCTTACGCACGGTGTGGGTTGGTGCGCACCTCAGCAGGGCGCCTGCAAGCTCACGCTGAACGTCAAGGACGGCATCATCGAGGAGGCCCTCGTTGAGACCATCGGCTGCTCGGGCATGACCCACTCTGCCGCCATGGCTTCCGAGATCCTTCCCGGTAAGACCATCCTCGAGGCCCTCAACACCGACCTCGTCTGCGACGCCATCAACGTTGCTATGCGCGAGATCTTCCTGCAGATCGTTTACGGCCGCAGCCAGACCGCGTTCTCCGAGGGCGGCCTGCCCGTGGGCGCCTCCCTCGACGACCTCGGCAAGGGCCTTCGCTCTCAGGTCGGCACCATGTTCGGCACCAAGGCCAAGGGCGCTCGTTACCTCGAGCTCGCTCAGGGCTACGTCACCCGCATGGCTCTCAACGACAAGAACGAGATCATCGCATTCGAGTTCCTGAACCTCGGCAAGTTCACCGACGCCGTCAAGGCCGGCAAGACCCCCGAGGAGGCCATCGCTGGCGCTATGGGCCACTATGGTCAGTGGGAGAACGCTGCCAAGTACATCGACCCGCGCACCGACGAGGAGACTCACTCCGTCGCCAGCGTGTTCCCGGTTCACGAGTAGAAAGGGAGGGAAATAACTATGACTGTTACGTTCGAAGGTTACGAGCGCCGCGCTGACAAGATCAACAAGTGCCTCGCCGACAACGGCATCGCCTCCCTCGAGGAAGCTCTGCAGATCTGCACCGACAAGGGCTTCAACCCGCGTGAGATCGTCAACAACACCCAGTCCATCGCCTTCCAGAATGCCGAGTGGGCCTACACCCTCGGTTGCGCTCTCGCTGTCAAGCGTGGCGCCAAGTCCGCTTCTGAGGCTGCCGCTATCATCGGCGAGGGCATCCAGGCCTTCACCGTTCCCGGCTCCGTCGCCGAGGACCGCAAGGTCGGTCTGGGCCACGGCAACCTGGGCGCTATGCTGCTCTCCGACGACACCGAGTGCTTCGCCTTCCTGGCCGGTCACGAGTCCTTCGCTGCCGCTGAGGGCGCTATCGGCCTGGCTCTGAACGCCAACAAGGCTCGTAAGAAGCCGCTGCGCGTCATCCTCAACGGTCTGGGCAAGGACGCTGCTCAGATCATCGCCCGCATCAACGGCTTCACCTACGTGAAGACCCAGTTCGACTACTTCACGGGCGAGCTCAAGGTCGTCGAGACCATCCCCTACTCCGATGGTCCCCGCGCCGCCGTCAACTGCTACGGCGCCGACGACGTCCGCGAGGGCGTTGCCATCATGTGGCACGAGAACGTCGACATCTCGATCACCGGTAACTCCACCAACCCCACGCGCTTCCAGCACCCCGTCGCTGGCACCTACAAGAAGGAGCGCCTCGAGGCTGGCAAGAAGTACTTCTCCGTCGCTTCTGGTGGCGGCACTGGTCGTACCCTGCACCCGGACAACATGGGCGCCGGCCCTGCCTCTTACGGCATGACCGACACCATGGGCCGTATGCACTCCGACGCCCAGTTCGCCGGTTCTTCCTCCGTGCCTGCGCACGTTGACATGATGGGTCTCATCGGCATGGGCAACAACCCCATGGTCGGTGCCACCGTCGCCTGCGCTGTCGCCGTCGAGGAGGCCCTCAAGGCCTAATCGCGCCCGCGCGATGCTCATATAGTTGAGCTTTGGAGCCGCTACCCACCCAGGTAGCGGCTCTTTTTTTTGTCCCAAAGCTGTCAATCGGTTTGGGTCGCGCCACGAAAACGGCCCATCTACTACGTTTGGCCCGCATGGCTCGACCATAGCCAGGTTTTGGGAAAATCAATAAGCCGTCTACCTGCGGTTTTAATTTTGTGATTCTCGGTATGGTTGGGGGTGAACGCTCAAACGTAGTAGATAGGCCCATTTCGTGGCGAGCGAATCGACCCGAGGCGCAGGACAGCTCATAAAGCCCCGTCTCAAATTGACTACTCCAAAATAGAGGTCCGATATATCAGTTGCAGCGAAATACGAGATGCCCGGAGACGAAGCCAGCGAATGCGTATGACGTCCACCTGCCATATTCGCCCTTTACCGAATAGCGCGGCCTTTGCATCGCATTAGTCGATCACCCATGCGACAATGCGCCGGACGAGAAAGGAATCCGATGGAATCGACTGATGTACTGGTAATTGGATCTGGCATTGCGGGCCTTTGCGCCGCCATCGAAGCGGCACGCACGGGTGCAACCGTCGCTGTGGCAAGCGCCGGCAAGACTATGAGTGGATCGAGCTTCTTCCCCGGAACCTGGGGCCTGGGGCTTATCGGACCCGTTAACGAAGACGATGAACAGGACCTCATCGACACCATCCTGGCCGTCGGCGGCGGCGTTGCCGACCCCGAACTCGTCCAAACGTTCGTCCACGGCATTCCCCAAGCGATTGACTGGCTCGAGCAAGACCTGGGCGTTGAGCTCCAGCGTCCGCAAAGCGCCAAGAGTGCTCAACAAAAGCAATTTTTCCCCTGCTTTGACCATAAGACACGCATGTGGCGCGGCCTCACCCGCAAGCCCCTTGAGGACGCTCTGACGACCTGGATCGAGTCGCTCGGCATTCGCCTGCTCCCCCGCCATGAGCTTATCGACCTTGTTGAGGACACGAACGGCAGAATAACCGGAACCGTACTCTACGACCTTACCGAAAATCGAATCGTGCCCTTTGCTGCCAAGGCCACGATCATCGCAGCCGGTGGCACAGGCGGCCTGTTCGAGCGCAGCCTTACGTCGGCTGATGTGCTCAGCTCCTCGCAGGCCATCGCGCTGGCGCACGGCGCAACACTTACTAATATAGAGTTCATGCAGATGATGCCCGGCTTCATCGAGCCCAAGCGCAACCTGGTCTTCAACGAGAAAACCTGGCGCTACGTACATGTAGACCAGCCGGTCGATATCGCCGACGACAAGCTGGACGATCTGCTTGAACAGCGCTCCGGATATGGCCCCTTCACGTCACGCTTGGCCTCCCGCGCCATCGATCTTGCCATCGATCAAGCGGGTACCGAAGGTCTGGCGCTCCACTACGATTTCCCCCGCGAGGACGTCCCCGAGTTTGTACAGACCTTTGCCACCTGGCTGCAAGACGAGCACGGCATCGCGCCGACCGACGAGATGCGCGTGGCGATGTACGCCCACGCCGCCAACGGCGGTATCAAAATCGACAAGACCGCGTATACGGGCGTTGAGGGCCTCTACGCTTGCGGCGAGGCGACAGGCGGCATGCACGGCGCCGACCGCATTGGTGGCTTGTCAAGCGCCAACGGAATAGTGTTTGGGCGCATCGCGGGCGCATCGGCAGCCCAAGCAGCACAGAATACACCTGAGGAGGCCCCGAAGGCGGATATCGCCCTCCCCCAGTACGGCATTGCCACAACAGTCGCCGAACGCCTGACACGCAGCCTTAAGCACACGATGAGTACCCATTGTATGATCAACCGCACCGAAGGGGGCCTATCCAAGGCACTACACGATCTTGAGGGCTTGAAGACGGAGGCAACGACCTTGAGCACACAGAAAGCTCAGGACAGCGAAATCGCAGCCCTCGCCCGCCTGCAATCGCAGATTCAACTAGCACAGGAAATGGTCAAAGCCATGCGCAAGCGAACCGAAAGCCTCGGATCGCACTATCGAACGGACTAAACTGGACACCCATCTAAAGCAGAACACAACTAATCGATATCTATGGGCCCCGTGAGCTCGAGGTGGCACGGGGCCTATTCGTGTCCGCACGGCAGCGTATCCTAATTCTGAATACAGAGCGGGCAAAGCCCGCACAGACAATAGACCAGCGAGGAGGAGATATGGACAGTAGTGATATCGAGAAGTGGCGTGTCAAACTTGATAGCTACGCCAATGTGGAAGACGGCGTTGAGTATTGGCTCGCACGCGATTTAATGGAACCCATGGGGTACACTCGATGGGAGAACTTCGCCGAAGTTGTTAAGAGGGCAAAAGTCTCGTGCGAAACAAACAAAACTCCAGTTGATTCCCATTTTCGTGATACCACGAAAATGGTAACTGCCGGTGTCGCCGCTCGCGCGGTTAAAGACTACAAACTTACGCGCTATGCATGCTATTTAATCGCACAGAACGGAGATTCAAACAAGCCAGAGATCGCGCTCGCCCAGGCATACTTTGCCGTGCAGACGCGCCGCCAAGAGCTCATAGAGCAGCGCTTCGCAGAGATTCAGCGCTTGCAGGCGCGCCACTCGCTATCCGATTCAGAGAAACAGCTCTCGGGTATTGCGTTCAAACGCGGCGTGGACTCCAAAGGATTCGCGATCATCAAGTCGAAGGGCGATGAGGCGTTATTTGGCGGCAGAAGCACGGCGGAAATGAAGCAGCAGCTCGGCGTACCCAAGAGCGCGGCATTGGCGGACAGGTTAGCCGATGTCCTCATCAAAGCAAAGGACCTTACGAACTCGATGACGGCCTTCAATGCCGAGGAACACGACCTGTACGGCCTGGACCAGATCAAGCAAGAGCACGTCGAGAACAACACAAGCGTGCGTGGCAGCCTCATCGACCGCGGAATTGTCCCCGAGAACCTACCGCCTGCCGAGGATACAAAAAAGCTCGAGCGTCGCGTGAAGGCAGACGAGAAGAAACTCAAGGAGGGTACTGACGGTTTTACCGATCCCCAGGGTAAGCTCGATCTGTGAAAGCGGCTGTGCCCTTTCGGGTTCGACCCCATGCGAGGTTAACAAAAAAGCGACCAGCTTAAGCCAGTCGCTTTAACATGCTTTGGTGGGCCGTCAGGGGGTCAGCCTGCTGCGCAGGCGGCCGCTGCGGCGCCAAGGCGCCTTGCGCGCTGCGCTGGCAAACGCTTACGCGTTTCCTCAGCTCCGCGCCCTTTCGGGTTCGACCCCATGCGAGGTCAACAAAAAAGCGACCGGCCAAAGCCAGTCGCTTTAACAATCTTTGGTGGGCCGTCAGGGGGTCGAACCCTGGACCTTGGGATTAAGAGTCCCCTGCTC
>CATYJU010000038.1 GCA_958407995.1 uncultured Collinsella sp. | reverse complement strand
CGTTGCCGCGCCCCGCAGTGCCCGCTTCCCCCGAGAACAATTATCAGTGCAGGTACAGGGCTTGGACATATTCGGTGTGCTCGGTCTATTCAGATTTTGCCGCATACTTCCGAAATCTGAGTTCGCAAAGGGTGATAGTCGGGGCTTTTACGCAACATATGTCCAAACAAAAACGGGTGGTAGCCGGTACGGCCACCACCCGTTTGTCTCATATCCAGCCCATAGCAGGCCAGCTACTTCTTAATGCCGCGTCCCAGGCGCTCAGCGACCGACGCCACGGCGCTCTCATCGACCGAACCGCAGCTCACGCAGCCGTCGTGGGCACGCATCTGGCCGGTGACCTCGTCCATCGCGAGCGGCGCCACCTTCTCAAGCTTAAAGCCCTTGCCGGCGCGCATGTTTTCCTTGGCCACGCTGATCATGAGCTTAATACGGTTGAGCTGGTTGACCTCGGACGCACCAGGATCATAGTCCACCGCAACGATGTTGCTCTCGGGATGCTGGCGGCGCAGCTCCTTAATCACGGCCTTGCCCACCACGTGATTGGGCAGGCACGCGAAGGGCTGCGTGCAGATGATATTGGGTGCGCCATGATCGATCAGGTCGAGCATCTCGGCCGTGAGCAGCCAGCCCTCGCCCATGTTGTTGCACACCGAAAGCACCGTGCGGGCCTTGTCGGCCATGGTGCCGATGCGCTCGGGCGCCTCGAAGCGGCGGGACTTCTCGAGCATCTCCTCCACCGGCGTGCGCATCCAGTCCACGAGCTTGATGAGCGCCTGCATACCAGCGCGCGTGGTAGCGGAGCTTCCCAACTCGTCCTTCTGCAGCTCGGCGTTGCTCATGGAGTACAGGAAAAAGTCGAGCAGACCCGGCACCACGGCCTCGCAGCCCTCGCGCTCGATGACATCGACCACGTGGTTGTTGGCTGTGGGATGGAACTTGACCAGGATCTCGCCGACCACGCCCACGCGCGGCTTGGTACCCTCGCCCACGAGCGGCATGGTGTCGAACGCGCGGATGGCCTCGCGGCACAGCTTGGTGTAGTTGTGGCGGTTAAACTTGGGCGCCAGCTTGCGAGCGCGCGCCATGTACTCCTCGTAGAGCGCGTTGGCGGCACCGGGCGTAGCCTCGTACGGGCGGCAGCGATAGAGCATCTGCATCATCACGTCGCCAAAGAGCACCGCGTAGACTGCCTGCTTAAGCAGCGCCGGCGTAATCTTAAAGCCAGGGTTGTCCTCGCCCAGCGCCACGGCCGAAAGCGAGATCACCGGGATCTCGGGGTGGCCGCTCTCGCGCAGGGCCTTGCGGATGAGTGCGATGTAGTTGGTGGCACGGCAGCCGCCGCCGGTCTGGCTGATAACCACGGCTGTCTTGGACAGGTCGTATCGACCGCTCTCGATGGCCTCCATGATCTGGCCCGTCACCAGGATCGACGGATAGCAGATGTCGTTGTTCACGTAGCGCAGGCCGGCCTCGACGGCATCGTGATCGGTCGAGGGCAGCAGCTCCAAGTTGTAGCCAGCACCACGGAACACCTCTTTGACCAGGTCAAAGTGGATCGGCGCCATCTGCGGGCACAGGATGGTGTAGCCCTCCTCGCGCATCTGCTCGGTAAAGGGCACCTTGGGCCACGCGGTCGAAGCACTCTCGCGCTGCGCCTCGAACGTGTACTTACGGCTCGCGAACGCGGGGGCATCCGTGGAGGGCGCCACCGGCGCGGCATCGCCCTGCTCGTAAGTCTCGCCCGCGGCCGTAGCCTCGGCCAAGCGCTCGGCCTCCTGGTCCTTGAGCGCCGCCATGAGCGAGCGAATACGGATACGCGCGGCGCCCAAGTTGGACACCTCGTCAATCTTGAGCACGGTGTAAATCTTGCCGCTGGCTTCCAGAATCTCCTGCACCTGGTCGGTGGTCAGGGCGTCCAAGCCGCAGCCGAAGGAGTTGAGCTGAATCAGGTCCAGGTCGTTGCGCATCGTCACAAAACGGGCGACGGCGTACAGGCGGCTGTGATACATCCACTGATCGACGACGCGAATCGGACGCTCGGGCTTCACCAGATGCGCGAGCGAATCCTCGGTAAAGACCGCAAAGCCAAAGCTCGAGATAAGCTCGGGCAGGGCATGGTTGATCTCGGGGTCGTTATGGTAGGGACGACCGGCGAGCACGATGCCGTGACCGCCGTGGTCCTCGACCCACTTGAGAGCCTCCTCGCCCATGGTCTGGATATCCTCGTGGAAGCGCGCGTCGGCCTCAAAAGCAGCGTTGACGGCGGCATCAACCTCGGAGCGCGTGATTTTAGGACCGCGCACGCGACCGCGACCGGCCTCAGCATCGGCCACACGGTCGACGGCGAGCACCTGGTACAGGCGGCGCTTGAGCTCGGTCTTGTCGTGATACGGCACAAACGGATACAGGAACTCGATGTTCTGCTCGCGGATCTCGTCAATATTGAGCGCCAGCGCCGTGGGGTAGCTCATGACGATGGGGCAGTTATAGCAGTTGCCAGCCGTCGGATCCTCCTTGCGCTCCCAACGCACGCACGGCATCCAGATAAAGTCGACGTCACGGTCGATGAGGTTCATCACGTGGCCATGGCTCATCTTGGCCGGATAGCATACGCTCTCGGACGGCATGGACTCGATGCCCGCCTGGTAGGTCTTCTTGCTCGACTGGTCGGACAGCTGCACGCTAAAGCCCAGGCGCGTAAAGAACGCGTGCCAGAAGGGGTAGTTCTCGTACATGTTGAGCGCGCGCGGGATGCCGACGGTGCCGCGCGGGGCCTCGTCGGGGCTCAGGACCTCGCGGTTAAAGAGCAGCTCGTTTTTCTTTTTGAAGAGGTTGGGGGCCTCGGTCTTCTGCTTTTTGTGGCCGGCGCCCTTCTCGCAGCGGTTGCCGGTAATGAAGCGCCTGCCACCGCCAAAGTCGTTGACGGTAAGCTGGCAGTTGTTGGAGCAACGGCCGCAGCGGACATGCTTTTGCGTCACGGTGAGGTGCGCGATGTCCTCAGCCGAAAGGATGGTCGAGGTGCCGTCGGCGCCGGCGCGATCGCGGGCGAGCAGGGCCGCACCGTAGGCGCCCATGCAGCCGGCGATGTCGGGACGCACGGCATGAACGCCGGTGAGCTGCTCAAACGCGCGCAGCGTGGCATCGGACATAAAGGTGCCGCCCTGGACGATTACCTGGCTGCCGATCTCCTTGGGATCGCGCAGCTTAATGACCTTGAACAGGGCATTCTTGATGACGGAATAGGACAGGCCGGCGGCGATGTCGCCCACCGTGGCGCCTTCCTTTTGCGCCTGCTTGACGCGCGAGTTCATAAAGACCGTGCAGCGACTTCCCAGGTCGACCGGGGCTTTGGCATGGATGGCGGCGTTGGCGAACGCGCGCACGTCCATGTTCATAGAGACGGCGAAGCTCTCGATAAAGCTACCGCAACCCGACGAGCAGGCCTCGTTGAGCATGATGTGCTCGATGACGCCGTCCTTGACGCGCAGGCACTTCATGTCCTGGCCGCCAATGTCCAGAATGAACTCGACGCCGGGCAGAAACGCCTTGGCGCCGCACAGGTGCGCGACGGTCTCGATCTCGCCGGAATCGGCCTTGAGGGCCTCGATGAGCAGCGCCTCACCGTAGCCCGTGGTGGTCACGTGGCCGATGGTGCAGCCCGCGGGGATGTGGTTGTAGAAATCGGCCATGATGACCTTGGCCGTGCCTAGGATGTCGCCGTTGTTGTTGCCGTACCAGGTGTGCAGCAGCTGACCGTCCTCGCCCACGAGCGCGGCCTTCATGGTGGTGGAGCCGGCGTCGATGCCGATGAACACGCGTCCGGTGTAGCCTTCGAGCTTGCCCTTGGGGACGACCTCGGTGTCGTGGCGGGTCTTGAACTCGGCAAAGTCCTCGTCGGTGGCAAAGAGCGGATCCAGACGCTCGACCTCGGCACCCTGCGTGTCACCCAGGGCATCGATGGCCCCGATGAGCTGCGGGAACGTGCTGAGCTTGTTGGACTCGTGCGCCATGGCGGCGCCGCTCGCCACAAACAGGTGAGCGTTTTGGGGCACGATACGGTGCTCCTCGTCCAGATTGAGCGTGAGGTAGAAGCGGTGGCGCAGCTCGGAGAGATACTGCAGCGGGCCGCCCAGGAAGGCGACGTTGCCGCGGATGGGACGGCCGCACGCCAGGCCCGAGATGGTCTGGGTCACGACAGCCTGGAAGATGGAGGCGGCCACGTCCTCGGGGCGGGCGCCCTCGTTGAGCAGCGGCTGCACGTCGGTCTTGGCAAAAACGCCGCAGCGGCTGGCGATGGGATAGATGGTGGTGGCGTTGGCCGCGAGCTCGTTGAGGCCGCTGGCGTCGGTGTGGAGCAGGGTTGCCATCTGGTCGATGAACGCACCCGTGCCGCCGGCGCAGGTGCCGTTCATGCGCTGCTCGATGCCGTTATCGAAGTAGATGATCTTGGCGTCCTCGCCGCCCAGCTCGATAGCGACATCGGTGGCCGGGATGAGGGTCTCGACGGCACGCTTACTGGCGATGACCTCCTGGACAAACTCCAGGTCGAGCCACTGGGACAGCAGAAGGCCGCCCGAGCCGGTGATGGCGCAGGTCATCTGGGCCGTCGGCAGCACGGTCGCAGCGCCCTCGAACAGGTCGCGGGCGCAGGCACGGACGTCGGTGTGGTGGCGCTGGTACTTGGCGTAGACGATCTGGTTGTCGTCGTTGAGCACGGCAAGTTTAACGGTGGTGGAGCCCACGTCGATGCCCAGGTGCAGGTTGCCGCGAGCGTTCTCGGGGTTGAAGATCGCGCCTTCGGGGGCGTGGACGGCGGCTACGGGCTCAGCGGCAGTGGCGAGCTCGCTAGCGACGGACGTCTCCCCTGCCGCGTTCTTGGCATCGGCAACTGCCTCGGCAACTTTCTCGGCAGCTGCGGTCGCGGCCTTCTGTGCGGCGTCCACCACGGCGGGCGCGGCCTCGCGTGCGGCAGCGACCATGCGGTCCTTGATGCCCTCGACGAGTTTGCTCATTGTCTCTCCTCTTAGTTGTTGGACTCGACGGTTGCGGTGGTGTCGACCGCGTCCTCGAGCTGCAGATTCAATAGCTTCATGCCGTATTCCGGCACGTTGATATCGATGGGTTGGCCATACAGGTCGCCGGGGCGCACAAAGGCGATAACCGTCATAATGCGCGCCATGGTCTCGGGCGATTCGGTGAGCCCACGCTCAAACCAACGCTGGATCATGCCGACCTCGGCACTCACGACATAGGTGACGTAGTAGTCAAAGAAGGTGCCCAGCGCCAAGCCCAAAATGCCCGTCTGTGCGCGCGGCACCACGGCCTCGCGTGCGGTATCGATGATCTTTTTAATAAAGGCGGGGTCGCCGCCCGGGCCCAGCAGCGATCCGATTAAATCGCGGTTGGCCGCAAGGTAGCGCAGCAACTCAACCGAACCGGGTGCCGGCTCGAGCTCATCGATGTTGTGATAGAGATCGGGCAGCTGAGCTGCGGTGATGAGCTCAATGCGCTCACGGATCTCGGCCAGCAAGCCGTCCTCGATTTGATTGATAAAGTCGGGGATATCGCGGTAGTGCGAATAGAACGTGCGGCGCGTAAGGCCAGCGCGCTCGGTGAGCGACGCGACATTAATGCGCGAAAGGTCGCCGCTTTCGGCAAGCTCGCTGGCAAGTGCCTGGCGAAGGGCACGCTGCGAGCGAAGGGACCGGCGATCGCATTTCTCGAGCTGGGACAAACGTCCTCCTTGTTACTCAGCCTGTGCGCTATTGCACAGTGCGAGTATTATTGCACACCGTGTGCATCAACACGTAAAGGCAATATTTGGGATGTGTTAAAGGGACAGTTTCTTTGCCACATTATTCGATGACGGTGCGGGAGTTTTGCTTGCGCATGGTGGCGAGCATGTGTTTGGGGACGGCGTGGACCATGCAGCTGCCGATGGTCGCGCTCGCGGCGGCCTTAGCTGCATCGCTAGCGTTTTTAGTCGCGTAGCTGTGGCGGAAACGCTTGAGCATGGCGATGTCATTGCCGCCGTCGCCGTAAACCGCGACCTCGTCCTCGGCAATGCCGTAGTAGCCCGCCAGCCAGGCCACGCTCTCACCCTTGTTGCACGCCACGTCCGTGATCTCAAACATCACCGGGTCAAACGGCGCGTTGACTACACGGTCCGAGCGCTCGGCCAAATATGCCTTAAGGTCGCGCTCCAGCTCGCGCGAGGTCACGCGGCAGTTGATCTTGCACACATCGTGGCGCAAGATGTCGCCAATCGACTGGTCGAAATACTGTTCCTCGTGATAGCCGCCACGCGCACGCATGCCACGCATCACGATGCGCTTGATGGGACTGTCCTTTTTAAAGCCCGCCTGGTGCATCTCGAACGATCCGCTCGAAAACATGCCGTCGGGCGTGGAGCAGTCAAAACAGATATCCGGGAACGCCTTGAGCAGCTCCTCGGTGATCTGCGGATCGATGGTCCAGGTCTTGAGCACCTCGCCATGGCTGTCGCGCACGATGGAGCCGTTAGAGCAGCAGGCATCGAGCGCCAGCCCCGTAAAGCCATGCTCGCCGATCGGCAGCGTCGAGCGTCCGGTCGCGGGAACCACGTGCAGGCCAGCCTCGGTCAGCTCGCGAATGGCGCGGCGGATGGTCCCATCCGCCTCGTGCAGGGCGTTCAGCAGCGTTCCGTCTAAGTCACTCGCGAACATCTTGATCATGGACATGCCTCTCCTTCGTCTGCCCGATATTGTAGACGAAGGAGAGGCATGCCCAAACAATGCCGTCCCGGCGCGGCGGGCCACTGCCTCCGCAAATTCACGGTGCCCCAGCGCGTCAAGACAATCGCCGCAAGCGATTTTTCAGACGATAAAACAGCGCCGTCGTCAACGTCAGCACCGCCAACATGGCTGCGAATACAATCGCCGGTGTCCATCGATCATATGCAACCCCGTACGTCAATTGGCCGATAGGTGTTGCGCAGGAAAGGACCATGTAAACGACCGAAAGCACTTTTCCGCAGAGCTCAGTCGGCGCTGCCCGCTGAACAAACGCGGTGATTTCAACCGACGCAATGCTTGCCCACACCATGATCCATGCCGAACCAACCGCAAACACGGTGAACACGCATACATCTGCGCCGAACAGTAGCGTAACAATAATCGGTACGACTCCAAAACAGATCATCGCAACATATCGACATATGCCATTGACAGAAAAACGATGCGGCCAAATGCCGACCAAGCCACTGCCGGCAAGACCACCCAAGCCCATAGCCACCTCAACTATCCCAACGCAGGACGATTGCATGCCGAGATGCTTTGTAACAATAATGGGAGCGCCAATCGTTAGCCCAATCAACGCAAGGTTCAAAACGGCCGCAAGCAAAATCACAGCGACCAATGATGCATTTTGCAACAGATACCGAATCGACTCCCGAAAATCGTTTCGGCATGTCGTGCGAGTCGCGCCGTCTCCCATCGTTTCAGATGAGGCATTTTGCTTGAGTGCACCCCCAAACAGCAGGGCTGAAATCGCAAACGCTACCGACGCGATTGTGCAAAGAGCATCGATGCCAAAGCACCCATAGACTGCCGTCCCGACCACAGGACCCAAGATATTGCTCACCATGGTCACCTGCGAAACCAATGCAGTGGCCCGCTCAACCTTCTCTTCACCCGCCATGCGCACCGTCTCAATTTGGAGCATTGGCTTCAGCAGCGATTGAACACCATATTGAACACAAAGTATCGCTACTACGACGACCGCAAGAGGCAACGAACGCTTCATGAGGATAGACAGCAGTGATGCAGTCATCAGAGCAATGCCGAGGGCCACGAGGACCTCGCGATGTCTTCCCCTATCCGCCAAGATTCCGCCAGCCGGAGTTGCGAGTACGCCGGGTATGAACGCCGTCGCCACGACGGCGCCATATAACGTTGACGATCCGCTGCAATCGAACAAGTAAAGCGGATACGCAAAGCACAGCGCTGACAGCATCGAATACGTGCACAGCTGCGCAACCAGAAGTTCCGCAAGCCTGATTGACCGCACTGTTTTTGGTTCCAACAAGACTCTGACGTCTCTCAGTCCAGCCATAAGTCCGCTCCCTATACATACCGCTAGTATGTATTTATCGACTTGAAAAGGGCAGCCGGAGCTGCCCTCTCAAATCTATTACATACCGTTGGTATCTATATTACCACCCGGCGCGGTCCCATACGTCCCAAATCTGCGCCGTTGTCTGAAGCACTTCTTCCCCCAAATCGAGTCCCACCGCGGCAGCCATCTGCGCCAAACATTGTGCGCGAGCGAGCATTCGCTCCTTGGGCTCGAGCGGACGAAACAATGGCAGCAGCCAAAGATTCGCCAACAACGATACGGCCTCCGCCGCTTCGCGCGGGCATTCGCACGCAATGGAGCCGTCGGCGATGCCCTCCTCGATCACTGGCAAGAGATAGCCATCGGCCGACTCGTCGAACGAGCCCTGGTACTGCATCGCCAGTAGGCGCGAGCTTTTTACCGGATCTGCCGCAGGATGCATGCGTGCCCATAGCTCAATTTGTGGAACGACAGACTCGGGCGCGTACAGTCGCTTGAGCTTTTGGGCTCCGGTCATATTGCCGATACCAAGCGTTGAGCGACGTTGCTCAACAATCGGAGTCATCGCCCGATCAAATGCGGCGTTGAAAATCTCCTCTTTGCTCTTAAAGTGATGATAGACAGCGCCCTTGGTCATGCCATCGAGACGGTCAACGATATCTTGAATGCTCGTCCCCTCATAACCCTGTGCGCAGAATAGCTCCAGCGCCGCGTCGAGAATCTTCGCGACCGTCTCCTCGGGATATTTATTACGCCCCATAATCTGTCCATCCGCAACGCAAGTCTTGTGCCTCATTGCAGTATTTTAACGTTGCGGATGGCAGGCAGTCGATTCTACACCGCGGCGGGGCCGTGTTCGCCGGTGCGTATGCGGATGACCTCTTCGACCGGCTCGACCCAAATCTTGCCGTCTCCAACGGCACCGGTGCGAGCAGCGTTGCAGATGATGTCGACAATGCCGTCGACATGTTCATCGGCGCAGATGAGGGTGAACTGCACCTTGGGGATGGTATTGACGAGCAGTTCGTTGCCGCGAACGTATTCCTTCCAGCCATGCTGTGCACCGCAGCCCTGCACCTGGTTGATAGTCATGCCGCGAACATCAGCAGCAAACAGCGCATCTTTGAGAACCTCAAGCTTCTCCTGGCGCACGATAGCCGTAATTTTCTTCATAGTGAATTCCTCTCTTCAATAAAAGAAATGAATTGTCCTTCACATGGCACGGGTTTTCCAGGTGCCCGAGATTGCCCCGAAAGAGGAGCGCCGCGTACTTCGGTACGCAAGCGACGGTTTGAGGGGCAAGGTCGGGTGCCTGGGAAAGCCGTGCTGCTAATCGAGTCCGGAGAACGAAGGATATGCGCTCTCGCCGTGCTGGCTGGCATCCAGGCCCAGCGCCTCGTCGGCCTCGTCCACACGCAGGCTGCCGTGGAACAGTGCCTTGACCACCGCGGCGATCACCAAGTCGAGCACCAGCACAATAACGACCGTCACCACAATGCCCAGAACCTGCGAGACAAGCAGCGACACGTCGCCCGTGTAGAACAGGCCGCCCTTACCGGTCCACGAGAGCTCCGGCACGCAGAACAGGCCCGTGAGCACACCGCCCAAGATGCCGCCGATACCGTGGCAACCGAACGCGTCGAGCGCATCGTCGTAGCCAAACTTGGTCTTAAGATGGCTGATGGCCAGGTAACAGACGGGCGAGACGATCAGGCCCATGACCAGCGCTGCCCACGGCTCGACAAAGCCCGCACCCGGCGTGACCACCACAAGGCCCGCAACCAGACCGGTGCTGGCACCCACCAGCGTGGGGCGACCGGTGTGCACGCGCTCGACGGCAAGCCACGAGACCATGCCCGCCGCGCTGGCCGTCACGGTGTTGAGGATGGCGAGCGCCGCCACGGCGTCGGCCTTAAACTCGCTGCCGCCGTTAAAGCCAAACCAGCCAAACCAAAGCAGGCCGGCGCCCAGCGCCACAAACGGCACGTTATGCGGACGGTAGCTCATCATGCCAAAGCCGCGACGACGGCCGAGCATTAAGCAGAGAATCAGGCCCGTGAGACCGGACGAAATGTGTACCACGTCGCCGCCGGCAAAGTCGAGCGCGCCGATGATGTCGCCGATAAAGGAACCATCGCCGCCCCAAACCATGTGGGCGAGCGGCGCATAGACCACGAGCAGCCAAATGCCCAGGAAGGCCGTCATGGCACCAAACTTAACGCGGCCTGCCAGACTGCCCGTAACGATAGCGGCGGTGATCATGGCAAACGCCATCTGGAAGGCGATGTTGATGATCTGAGGGTAGACGGCACCATCCGCAGCATTGCCCTCGGCCGCCTGCAGCACCTGGTTGAGCACCGGCAGGCACAGCAGCTCGTCAAGGCCTCCAATAAACGGGCTGGAACCGTCGCCACCGTAGGCCAGCGACCAGCCGGCAACAATCCACAGCACACCAACCAGGCCAATGGCGCCAAAGCACATAAGCATGGTGTTGATGACATTTTTGCGCCTGGACAGGCCGCCATAGAAAAACGCCAGACCCGGTGTCATTAAAAACACGAGCATGGTGCAGATGAGCATAAACGTTGTCGATCCCGTATCGTACATTCGCTCCCCCTTGGTCGCATGAACGTTGTCGGCGCTCATGATGCGGCCGAGGGCCAACTGGTGTAGACCAGATACGGCGTTGTTAAACGCTGCGTTGTCGAATGGAAACGGTGCCGCAATCTTGGAAACGGCACGGCAACGGGCGCGAAACGAACGGGAAACGTGCGAACGAGAAGGGCGCGCTTGGCTCCGCTCTGGCTAGCGCCGGAACAGCTCGCGGGCTCGGTCACGGAGGTCGGTAGCTCGGATGACGCCCTCGTAGCGATTGATGCGCAGACGCGGGAAGGCGTTAAAGAAGCGCAGGTCACGACGGCTGAGCGACACACTCGGCACCGGACGGCTCATGCGCTTGCCGGCAAGGCGACGACTGAGCGACGGACGCGGCATGCTCGGCGCGGCATCGGCCACGCGACGGGCAGCGAGCGCCAGGCCGCGAGCACCATCCGAAATAAACGTCGGCATCGAAGCCTTCTCGCGCAGGGCATCGAGCGCCGCGTCGCCCAGCTCGGCCAGCCAAGCGTTAACGGCGCGACCGCGGATATGCGTCTGCGCCACCGAGTCGATCGCCGAATCGGGAATACGTTCGAGCATAGAGTCGGAGGCATCGGCGAGCGACTCATTGATGCGGTCGGCAAGGTCGGCACGCACACGCTCAAGCTGATCGGACAGACGCCGCCAGCTCGCCAACGAGCACACCGCATCGACCATCATCGCGACCGCGACGATAAAGGCGGACAGCCGCACAATCAGCACCGGCAGATGGCCAAGCAGCCCCAGCAATGCCGGCTCCACTAAACGGCAAATACACAACGCACCCAAGCCAAACGCGCAGGCCCAGTACAGGCAGATGCGTCCGTGCAGGTTAAACGGCAGATGCGAGTAATCCCAAAACCGGGCACCCGTCGTTTTTTCCAACAGCACGCCCACGCTATATTCGATCACGCTGCATACGAGCGCGGCAGCGACAAACTGGCTCGAGGCGTCTGGGATTCCACGCAGCAGCAACCAGCACGCGATGCCGCCCGCACCGTAGATGGGGCAGCACGGTCCCAGCAAAAAGCCGCTGTTGGCAAAGCGCCCGTGGTTGAGCATGGCACAGACCGTCGATTCCCACACCCAACCGCAAAAACCGTAGAAAGCGAACGAGAGCACCAGCGCCGAAAGCGGGCAGGAGGCAAGCGTCGCACCGTCAAAAGCCATGCCGATCGCGGTCCCCACCGTCTACCCTCTCCTCTCTTTGCTCGAACCCTTACTTGCGTCATCGCCCGCCCCGCCCTTGTGCGGCAGGCGGCCGTCAATCGTCTCGCGTAGCGCGCACCATTTGTCTGCCAGGCACACGATCCACGCCTCGCGGCAGGTCGGCGGCACCGGCACCAGCGGAAACATGTGACGCACGATAATGTTGCGCTCGCGCGGCGTCAGCTCAAAATCTTCTTCCGCACGCGCCAAGGCAAAAAACGGGTGCCGAAAGCCATGCAGCCGATGGCTTGGGTCGGAATCGTGCCAATCGTAGAGAAAGTAATCGTGCAGCAGGGCTCCGCGCAGCAGCGAGGAACGATCGACCGAGATGCCAAGGCTGCCCAAGCGCTCGGCAAAGGACAAGCTCGCCCGCGCCACCGAGGTCACATGCGCATATACCGTCACGTCGCCATGCTGGATAAACTCGTGCGTCAGGTCCAGGCGTCCCACTTGCGCCAGCTGACGGGCGGCACGGTCGACCTCGCGCGCAATCTTCTCGGCACAAACGGTATCGGACATGCGGCCTCCCTCCAGCGGCTCACGGCGGCAGGCCGCCGCCCACGCACAATCGATAAAATCATCATGGAACGTATCAGTATGGCATCGGACAAAACGTTTTGCCCCACCAGTTGGCGAATTACCGCGCCGCCGTCACATATCAAACGCCAAAATGTGCGAGACTGTCTTGTGCAATTGTGCCGGCCGAGGGAGTGCCGGCGCACGATTCGCATGGAGTAACCCACAACGATGCTGCTTACGCAAACGACAACGCCCGAGGACGTCAAGGCTCTCGATCGCGCCGAGCTTCCGCTGCTCTGCGGCGAGATCCGCCACGCCATCCTCGAAAGCTCCGCCGCCGTCGGCGGGCACGTTGCCCCCAACCTGGGCGTCGTTGAGCTTACGGTTGCGCTTCATCGCGTGTTTAACTCCCCCACCGACAAAATTGTCTTTGACGTGTCGCACCAGACCTATGCCCACAAGGCGCTGACTGGGCGCGCGTACACTTATATCGACCCGGCACGCTACGGCGAGGCCTCTGGCTTTGCCAATCCCGACGAGTCCGAACACGACCTGTTCGCCATGGGCCACACCTCCACATCGGTGAGCCTGGGCTGCGGCCTTGCCCACGCGCGCGACCTGGCGGGCGACAGCTACAACGTCATTACCATCATTGGCGACGGTTCGCTTTCGGGCGGTCTGGCGTTTGAGGGCTTTAACAATGCCGCCGAGCTCGACAGCAACTTGATCATCGTCGTCAACGATAACGACCAGTCCATCGCCGAAAACCACGGTGGCCTGTATCGCAATCTGGCCGAGCTGCGCGCCAGCAACGGCACCTGCGAGCGCAACGTTTTCCGCGCGATGGGGCTCGACTACCGCTATCTGGACACCGGCAACGATGTGTTGGCCCTAGTCGACGCGCTGCAGGAGCTGCGCGATATCGATCATCCCATCGTGCTGCACGTCTCCACCGCCAAGGGTAAGGGCTTTGAGCCGGCCCAGAGCGACCCCGAGCGCTGGCATCATGTGGGTCCGTTTGACATGGCGACTGGGCGCAAGCTCTGCCCGGGCCATCCGAGCGAGCCTGCGCCGCGCACCTATGCCGATATTACGGGCGAGGCCCTGAGCGCTGCCATCGAGCGCGATCCGCAGGTTGTGGGCATCACGGCCGCCACGCCCTACATCATGGGCTTTACACCCGAGCTTCGCGCCGCGGCAGGCAAGCAGTTTGTCGACGTGGGCATTGCCGAGGAACACGCCGTGACCTTTGCCACCGCGCTTGCGCGCTCGGGCGCCAAGCCAGTCTTTGGTGTGTACGGCACGTTTTTGCAGCGCGCCTACGACGAACTGTGGCACGACCTGTGCCTCAACGACGCCCCCGCAACCATCCTGGTATTTGGCGCGTCGATCTTTGGCACCACATCCGAGACGCATCTCTCGTTCTTTGATATTTCCATGCTGGGCGGTCTTCCCAACATGCACTACTTGGCGCCGGCCTGCATGGAGGAATATCTGTCCATGCTGAGCTGGTCACTCGACCACCGCGAGCATCCCGTGGCGATCCGCGTGCCCGGCATTGGCCTGGTGAGCCGCCCCGATTTGGCGCCCGCCGAGGACACCGACTACAGCGCCGTTCGCTACAACGTCGTACGTCAGGGCCGCGATGTGGCCGTGCTTGCGCTTGGCGATTTCTTTGAGCTGGGCGAGCGCGTGGCAAACCACTTGGCTGCCGAGTACGGCATCGAGGCCACGCTCGTCAACCCGCGCTTTGCAACCGAGCTCGACCGCGAGTTCCTCGACAGCCTTGCCACCGAGCATCGCGTTGTCGTCACCCTCGAGGACGGCATATTGGACGGCGGCTGGGGCGAGCGTGTCGCGTGCTACTTGGCCTGCACGCCAGTGCGCACACGCACCTTCGGCATCGCCAAGGGCTTCCCCGACCGCTACGACCCCAACGAGCTGCTGGCGCAATCCGGCATGACGGTCGAGAACATGGCCGCCGAAGCGGTACGTCTGCTGAACGAATAGAAAAACCTCCGCAAGGGAAGCACCCCTGCGGAGGTTTTTGTTTTCGCGACGCGATTATCTTAACCTGTAACATCTATGGCCCGAATTTCCGTCTAACTGTTTCAGATTGAGACAAAACAGCAAGTCATGGTCGACGCGAAAAACGAATAACCGTTCATACGCGATCTCCTTACTTATATTTGTGTCGCGTTGCCGCCATTATAGCGACCGCCGCGAGCGATCATGCCATCCGCAAAACGCTATCTCAGCCGTAATAATCGGCGTTTGACCAGATAAAACCTGCCAAAATAAACCTGTCCCTTTTTGGTAGGTAGAATTACCCATAAGGTAAGTATGTTTCTGAGTTATTTCGTGTTGACCCGTCTGAGCGCAATAGGGTATAACTCTACTCAACCGCTAGGGATTTTATTGAGAAAGGTGTTCTACCATGAGCAAGAACCTCTCCCAGCAGGTCGTTCTCGACCGCCGCGGCTTCGTTGCCGCCACCTTCGCAACCGTCGCCGGCCTTGGTCTTGCCGGCTGCTCCGACACCAGCGCCGAGGCCGACAAGGGTTCCGCCGCCGGCTCCTCAAAGGGCTCCGAGGATACCGAGGCTTCCACCACGCTCGATGCCAAGGCATTCGACAAGCTCGTCAACGACGGCCCCAAGGCCGATGACGACGCCATCGCCGCCAGCACCTGGGCGACGGCCGTCAAGGACGCCGGCGTCTTTAAGATCGGTGGCGTTCAGACCTCCACGCTCTTCTCCCTCCTCAACGAAAAAGACGGTCAGACCCGTGGCTTCGATGCCGGTATCGCGCAGCTTCTGTCCAACTACATCCTGGGCGAGAACAAGGTCGAGATCACCCAGGTGACCTCGGACACGCGCGAGTCCGTCCTGCAGAACGGCCAGGTCGACGCCGTCTTTGCCACCTACACCATCACCGACGAGCGCAAGAAGCTCGTCTCCTTTGCCGGCCCCTACTACTACACCCAGCAGGCCATCCTGGTGCTCGCCGACAACGACGACATCAAGAGCGTCGACGACCTGGCCGATAAGAACGTCGCTGTCCAGTCCGGCTCCAACGGCCCCGCCATCCTGGAGGAGTTCGCCCCCAAGGCCAGCCAGCAGGAGTTCAAGACCGACGAGGAGGCCCGTCAGGCACTCCAGCAGGGTCGCGTTGACGCCTATGTCATCGATAACAACATGCAGCAGAGCGCCCTGGTCCGCGAGCCCGGTAAGTACAAGATCGCCGGCAAGCCCTTCGGCAGCAAGGAGCCCTATGGCATCGGCCTGCCGCTCGATTCCGACGGCGTCGCCTTTGTCAACGACTTCCTTAAGAAGATCGAGGACGACGGCACCTGGACTGAGCTGTGGCAGATCTGCATCGGTGACCGTACGGGCGACACCAATGTTCCCGAGCTGCCCGAGATCGGCGCCTAGGCAGCGAGCCTGGTAACGGCCGCAACGAAACCATATGGAAACGCATGATGCGCTTTATTGCGGTAAACTGTTTCCTCACTGAGTTGTCGGGGCTTCCGTACACACGGGAGCCCCTTTCCTTATCGGCGGGAGGTCCGCATGAGTCTCTCCGAGCTCTGGTCGCTCTATGGCCAGAACTATATCGACGCGCTGCTAGCAACCTGGGGCATGACGCTTGAGTCGTTTGCCATCGCCATGGTGCTGGCCGTCGCCGTCACTGTGATGCGCGTGTCGCCGCTCAAGCCGCTGCGCATCTTTGGCGACCTGTATGTCCAGGTCTTCCGTAACATCCCCGGCATCGCGCTGCTCATCATCGTCGTCTACGCACTGCCACCGCTCAAGGTCGTCCTGCCCTACCGCACCTGCGTTATCGTCGCCACGGTCCTTTTGGGCTCGGCCTTTGGCTCCGAGAACTTTATGAGTGGCATCAACACCGTCGGCGTCGGCCAGGTGGAAGCCGCCCGCTCGCTCGGTATGAGCTTCAGCCGTATCCTCGCCAAGATCGTGATTCCGCAGGCGCTGCGCTCGAGCGTACTGCCCATGACCAACCTCTTTATCGCCGTCATGCTTACCACCGCGCTCGGCAGTCAGGTGCCGCTTAAACCGCAGGAGCTCACTGGCGTGGTGAGCTACATCAACACGCGCTCGCTCGGCGGCGTCGCCGCGTTCTTTATCTCGGCGCTCGGCTACCTGGGCACGGCCTTTGTGGTGAGCCACATTGGCAACTACATCGATAAGAAGGTGAGGATCCTCCGATGAGCAAGCACTCCACCTCCGCGCTTACCATGCGCGATGCGCTCTACGAGGCTCCCGGCCCCAAGATGCGCGCCAAGATTCGCATCGGCACCGCCATCTCGCTTGTTGCCGTCGCCGCGCTCGCCGTCCTGGTACTGCAGCGCTTTTATGTGACCGGCCAGCTTTCGGTCCACTATTGGTATTTCTTTACGCACTTAACCACCTGGAAGTTCTTGCTTGCCGGCTTTGAGGGCACCGTTAAAGTTGCACTCACCGCCGGCGTCATTGCACTGGTACTGGGCTTAGCCCTTATGCTCGGCCGTACCAGCGGCATCAAGCCGTTACAGCTGGTCTGCCGTGTGCTCACCGATTTCTTCCGCGGCGTGCCGAGCCTGCTGTTCATCTACTTCTTCTTTTTGGTGCTGCCCCAGTACAAGATCGCGCTACCGTCATTTTGGATGCTCACACTGCCTGTCGCGCTCGCTGCGGCCGGCGTGCTGGCCGAGATTTTCCGCGCCGGCGTCAATGCCGTGCCGCGCGGTCAGGTCGAGGCAGCCCAGGCGCTCGGTCTCTCCAAGGCCAAAATCACCTTTAAAATCGTGTTGCCGCAGGCTATTCGGTTTATCATTCCGTCGTTGATTTCGCAGCTTGTGGTCGTAGTCAAAGACACCACCGTCGCCTATGTGGTGAGCTACCCCGACCTCATGCAAAATGCCCGTGTGCTCATTACCAACTACGACGCCCTCGTGTCGGTCTACCTGGTAATCGCGGTCATCTACATCCTCATCAACGTCGCGATCAACAAGGCCGCCATCTACGTTTCGCACAAGACCGGCGCGACCATCATCCGCTAACGCTTTACCATTTCGAGTCATAAGGAGCCGAGCACCATGGCACAGAGCACCTCTTCCACCGGCAATCAGCCGTTGATCGAGCTCAGACACGTCGATAAGCACTATGGCGATCTACACGTCCTCAACGACATCAATCTCTCGGTCGACCGCGGCGAGGTCGTCGTTGTGATCGGTCCCTCGGGCTCGGGCAAGTCGACCATGTGCCGCACTATCAACCGTCTGGAAACCATCGACTCGGGCGAGATCCTCATCGAAGGCGAGCCCCTGCCGCAGGAAGGCAAGGATCTTGCCCGCATGCGCGCCGAGCTGGGCATGGTGTTTCAACAGTTCAACCTGTTCGCGCATATGACCGTACTGCAGAACGTCATGTTGGGGCCGGTCGACGTGCTGGGCGTGTCCAAGGAGGAGGCTCGTGAGCGCGCCATGGACCTGCTGAGCCGCGTGGGCGTGGCCGAGCAGGCCGACAAGGTGCCCGCACAGCTTTCGGGCGGCCAGCAGCAGCGCGTGGCCATCGCCCGTTCACTCGCCATGCAGCCCAAGGCCATGCTTTTTGACGAGCCCACGAGCGCCCTTGACCCCGAAATGATCAACGAGGTGCTCGAGGTCATGGTGCGCTTGGCCCAGCAGGGCATGACGATGATCGTCATTACGCACGAGATGAACTTTGCCCGCCGCGTGGCCGACCGCGTCGTCTTTATGGCCGACGGCCAGATCGTGGAAACCGGCACGCCCGACGAGTTCTTCGACCACCCCCAGACCAAGCGCGCCCAGGACTTCCTCAACTCCATCAAGGGCCACTAACCCAATTGCCATGTTCGCTCGCCATGACCATCCAAACTCGAAAGCAACACCTATGATCGGAACCCGCACCTCATCGTCCTACACCCCGCACGTCGACGTCGCCCCCGCCGACCGCCCACTCATCCTCGTCGCACCGCGCTGGGAAGAGGCAAAGCCGTTTTTAAGCGAGACGCTCTCCCCCAACGAGGAAATCGCAAGTGTCTTTGTCGATGCCATCCTTGCCGCCGGCGGCCTACCGCTGCAGATGTCCATCACCGAGGACATTGAGGTTATCCGTCATTACGTCGATATCGCCGACGGCATCGCCATTCCCGGCGGCCCGGACGTCAACCCCAAGCGCTGGGGCGATGATCGACCCTACGACCCCACCCTCTGCTGCGAGATCCGCGATAGTTTTGAGTTTAAGCTGGTCGACGAGGTACTCCGCGCCAAGAAGCCGCTCTTTACCACCTGCCGCGGCACGCAGCTGCTCAACGTCGCCACCGGCGGCACCCTGTGCATGGACGTGCCGAGCCTGGGCGCTCGCGAGGGCCGCACGCAGTGGCGCCATACCCACGTGCTCAACGACCCTGTGCATCCCGTCGAGGTTGTGCAGGGCTCGCTGCTCGAACGCGCGGTTGGCGGGCACAGGCTGATCCAGACCAACTCCGCACACCACTGCTGCGTCGATCGTCTGGGTAAAAGCACGCGCTTGGTCGCCAAGGCAACCGACGGCGTTCCCGAGTGCATCGAAGTCGAAGGCCAGCCTTTCTGCCTGGGCGTGCAATGGCATCCCGAGTACACCTGGCAGACGCTCGAGACCGACTTTAACCTGTGGAAGTCGTTTGTCGAGGCAGCGGCCAAGGTCAAGCAGGCCCGTTAGTTCACGGACAGCACAACAGATAAGGGTGCCCCGCCGGCCACATGGTCCGACGGGGCACCCTTTTACCTATTTGCTGCCGGCACGCAGCCCAAGGCTCGCAAGCTCTTATTCAGCCGCTTCGCGCAGGGCCGACATCGTAGCCGC
>CATYJU010000037.1 GCA_958407995.1 uncultured Collinsella sp. | reverse complement strand
GTGCTCGGCCTCCAGCAAAAAGTCTACTCACTTGGTTTTTTCTGTTAGATAACCGCCGCGAGGGAAAGCAATTCCCTCGCGGCGGTCGACGTTTGCCCAGATAAAACCTGCCAAAATAAACCTGTCCTTTTTTGGCAGGTTATCGCTTCCAAAAGTGGAGGATCAACGTGGTGCGGTTTTGCTGCTCGGTTTTGACCAGGATATTGTGGATGTGGGTCTTGACGGTACCCACGGCAAGGAATAGCTCGTCAGCGATCTCTTGGTTCGTTTTGCCCAGCACAACCAGACGCATGACTTCGGTCTCGCGGTTGGAGAGTCTGTAGGCGTTGCGATAGAAGGGCATCTGCTCTTCGATGTGTCGATCAAGATCGCTGACGTTCTTTTCCTCGGGGGCTTCCTGCATGCGAATCGAAAGAACGTGGTAGGCGTAGATGATGAGCAGAATTGCAAAATAGCACGCAAAGATATTCTCGCTAAAGTTGCGCTCAGATAGGTATAGTTGCAGCCAGGAGGGTGCCAGACTCATGGGGACGACCAGGATGTTGTAGAAGTCCTCGGCAACGATGCACCCGACCAGAATAGCGCCGATAATCAGGTGCTTTCGTTGGTTGTTAACACGTGCCTTCAGCTCAACCTTCGTACTCTTATGAGCCGTCCAAAAGATATACAGTCCTACAAAGACAAGGAACACTTGGCGCATCGTGTAATAGAGCCATTGGTGCATGGGGCCACAGGGGACAGCGACGATAATCAGCAACTCGCTCAGCAAGAACGTTGCGACGGGGATAACGAACAGCTTTTTTGAATGCTTGTCGAGCAAGTCCATGGCGATGAGCCAAATAAAAGCCTGCGAAGCGGTCGCCACAAGGGTCCGCGCCACAGGCATGGTAATTGCGTAATAGTCGCTGGCCGGAAAACTCTGGTTTTGCAGCGTGTATTCAAAAAAGAAAATCTCGGTCATCTCGACGGCATAACAGATAAATACGCCGCCGCCATAGATAAAGAACCGTCGACGAGACGAGGCATAGGCGGCAAGCGAAAGCACTGCCGTCACAATACAGATCACGAGTATCGCTAGGGTATAGAAGAACATCAGAGTGTTCATCCGTCACCGTCCCATCTCATTTATCTATTGCCGAGTCCTGTATACCCTGTGGGATATAGACGTCTCAACCCAACGTTTCATTGCGGATTAGGCGCCGAGATAAAGCATAGCCGTATACCGTTCGCGGTTCTAGATGGTAAACCCCCTGCAAGCCTGCTACCTGCGGGTTTATATTGGATTAGAGAGGGTGTAACTCCGTGAACGGTCTTTAATCCCGAATAAACTAGGTAAAAATTACAGACGGGTGAATGATGGTCTTGTCAACACGAGGCGTGATGTACGAGCGCCTCTCAGTAATAAGTCGGCAAGACCGGCGGAAAGGAAATCGACATGGCACTGCCTAAGGATTTCATCGACACCAACGACTTCACCAAAGAGCAGATCCTGGCTATCGAGGATCTTGGCCTGGCAATGAAGAAGGCCATCAAGGTTGACGGTTATTATCCGCACCTGCTCCGCAACCAGAGCCTGGGCATGATCTTCCAGCAGGTCTCCACCCGCACCCGCCTTTCCTTCGAGACCGCTATGACCGACCTCGGCGGCCACGCTCAGTTCTACGGCCCTGGCACCATTCAGCTCGGTGGCCATGAGTCCCTGGGCGACACCGCTCGCGTCATGGGCTCCCTGCTCGACATCATGATGGCCCGCGTTGACCGTCACAAGGATGTCGTCGGTCTGGCCGAGGGCTCCGCTGTTCCCGTCATCAACGGCATGTCCGAGTTCAACCATCCCACGCAGGAGATGGGCGACCTCATGACCATGCTCGAGAACCTCCCCGAGGGCAAGAAGATTGAGGACTGCACCTTGGCCTTCATCGGCGATGCCACCCAGGTCTGCGTCTCCCTCATGTTCATCGCCTCCAAGGTCGGCATGAAGTTTGTCCAGTTTGGACCTAAGGGCCATCAGATCCCCGACGGCGGCCTGCACGTTGGCACCGTTGAGGAGCGTGCTGAGTTCGGCAAGCAGATGATGGCCATCGCCGAGGAGAACTGCAAGGTCTCCGGCGGCTCGGTTGTCATCTCCGACGACATTGAGTGCATCAAGGGCGCCGACTTCATCTACACCGATGTGTGGTATGGCCTGTACGACGAGGAGGTCTCGGGCGAGAACTACATGGACGTGTTCTATCCCAAGTATCAGGTCACCATGGACATGATGAACTTCGCCGGCCCGAACTCCAAGTTCATGCACTGCCTGCCGGCCACCCGCAATGAGGAGGTCGTCGACGAGGTCATGGACGATCCCGAGCGCTCCCTGTGCTGGGTCGAGGCCGAGAACCGCAAGCACTCCATCCGTGCTCTTCTTGCCGCCCTGGGCAAGCGCACTCCGCTCAACGACGAGGGTGTCGAGTACTCCGCCAAGGCTGAGCTCCACGCCGCTCTCGAGGCTCTCGAGCAGCTCTAAGCCTCAAGGCTTCTAAAAGCACGTTTGCGGGCGGCGGATGCTCGTCTCCTGCCGCCCGCTCACCGAGGCCCAAGCAATTGCCTTAATACCTTAGGGCCTCGGATCTGTCCAAGACTGAGCGAAGGAGCTCATCATGAGTGACGGAAAGAAAAAGCTTTCCTTCCTGACGGTCATTTCGACTATCATCTGCGTCGTCTTCGTTTGCGAGGCCGCCGCTCCTGCTGCTGCCATTGGCAACCAGCAGTTCTTCTGGTGGATTTTCCTGATCCTGACCTTCCTGCTCCCTTACGGCATGGTCGTCGCCGAGCTCGGCACCACCTATGACGGCGAGGGCGGCATTTACGACTGGGTACGCGATGGCCTGGGCGACAAGTGGGGCGCCCGCATTTCGTACTACTACTGGGTCAACTACCCGCTGTGGATCGCCTCGCTGGCAACCATGTTCCCCGACATCCTGGGCATGGTCTTCGGCGTCGAGTTCAACCTAATCGCCAAGATGGGCATCGAGCTTGCCTTCGTGTGGATCGTGTATCTCATGGGTCGCTCCAAGGCGGCCGACTCCGAGTGGGTCCTCAACGGTGGCGCTATCATCAAGGTCGCCGTTGCCGTTATCGTCGGCGCTCTGGGCATCTGGTATGCCATGGAGAACGGTTTTGCGAACGACATGTCCGCCGCCACCTTCCTGCCCGAGCTCACCAACACCAACGCTCTCGGCTACCTGTCCATCATCATCTTTAACTTCATGGGCTTCGAGGTCATCTGCACCATGACCGACGACATGGCCGATCCCGCTCGCGATATTCCCAAGGCTATCATTGTCGGTGGCGTGGCTATTGCCGTCATCTACCTGTTCGCTGGCTTCGGCATCGGCGCCGCTGTGCCGGCCGACTCCATCGACCCCGACTACGGCATGATCGTCGCAGTCCAGACCATGGTGGGCGACTCCATGATCTTTAAGGTCATCTGCATCGCCTTCCTGATTACCCTGTTCGCCAACATGGCTGCCTGGTCCTTCGGCGTCAACTCCGTCGCCCGCTACGCTGCCGAGCACGGCAACATGCCCAAGGTCTTCGCCTCGATGATCTCGGATGACGACATGCCCAACGGCGCCAACCTAGTCAACGCCATCGTTGCCTCCCTGGTGCTGTGCCTGCAGCTCGTGCCCATCGACGCCATCTCCAACGGCGTCTTCTGGATGCTCTTCGGCACCTCCGTCGTCTTCCTGCTGCTGACCTACATCCCGATGTTCCCGGCGTTCCTCAACCTTCGTAAGAACGACCCCAACCGTGAGCGCATCTTCACGTTCCCGTTCAAGGGCGCGATGATGAAGGTCATGCTGGCCATCCCCTGCATCGAGCTGATCCTGGCTATCGTTGCAACGCTGGTACCGTTCTCCGCCGCTGAAATTGGCGACAAGGTCCCGATGATCGTCATCTTCATCGTGCTCGTGCTCATCGGCGAGGTCGTCCGCGTCGTCAGCGCTAAGGGCCGCAAGGAAGAGTACAAGGGTCTGACCCCTGAGCTCGCAGCCCAGCGTCTCGCTGAGGAGGCCGCCGAGGCCGAGGAGAACTAGAGCACCCGGATTCGGGGCTCCAACCCTCCTTGCGTACCAACGTGCGCTTCGTCGGGCTTGTCGCTCCCGACCCCGGGCACTCCAGCCTCTTCGGAGGCGTGTCCAAGCGACAGGTTTGCTAACCATTCCCTGGGGTGGGTGTGAGCGATAGCTCCGGTAACCACCGCCCACCCCAATCTCTCTTCCGTATCCTTCGTGCGTTTTGTCTCCGCGCACCAGGTTACGTCGTCGCTTGCCGGTGCGACTCCGTGAAAACCGGCGCCGGGCGCCCCGACCTTTGCCGGGGAACGGGCGCCTACCATCTCTTGGTTTTAGGCTGCGGGTAACCCGCCCGCAGCAAGCGATCGTTCGATTTGGAGGAAATCTTATGCGTACGATCACCGAGTCCGAGTCCACCCCCAAGGCCGACGGCTTCTTCATGCCCGCCGAGTTCGCCCCGCAGGATCGCGTGTGGATGGGCTGGCCCCACCGCACCGACACCTGGGCCCACGGCGCCAAGCCGGCCCAGAAGCAGTATGCCGCCATCGCCCGCGCCATCTCCGAGTTCACCCCGGTCTATATGTGCGCCAACCAGGTCGACTACGCCAACTGCAAAGCCGTCTTCGAGAACGACGAGAACGTCACCGTCATCGAGATGACCACCGACGACGCTTGGTTCCGCGACACCGCCGCCACCTACGTCATCAACGGCAAGGGCGAGAAGCGCGCCAACCACTGGCACTTCAACGCCTACGGCGGCCTCGTCGACGGCCTGTACTTCCCGTGGGACAAGGACGAGCAGATCGCCCTCAAGATGGCTGAGCTCTCCGGCTGCCGCCGCTATCGTCCCGATGACATGATCCTCGAGGGCGGCTCCATCACCGTCGACGGCGAGGGCACCCTTGTCGTGACCGACCAGTGCCTGCTTTCCCCCGGCCGCACCTGCTCTGCGGTGCTCGAGGAGGAAGAGGATCCCGAGTCCATCTGGCCCAAGTACCACAAGAAGTTTGAGCCCTGGAGCGAGGAGCTTCGCGCCTATATGGATGAGCACCTCAAGGATTACCTGGGTGTCGAGAAGGTCATCTGGGTCAAGGAGGGCATCGACCCCGAGGAGACCAACGGCCACATCGACGACGTCGCCACGTTCATCGCCCCGGGCGTCATGGCCTGCATCTGGACCGACGATCCCGAGTATCCGTTCTACGAGCAGTGCCACGCTGCCTACGAGACCCTCTCCAACGCCGTTGACGCCAAGGGCCGCAAGATGAAGGTCTACAAGCTCTGCATGCCCGTGAACCCGCTGTTCATGGACCAGGCCTCCTGCGACACCATCGACGCCGACGAGAACGCCGAGCCGCGCGTCCCCGACGAGCCGCTGATCGCGTCCTACATGAACTACCTGGTCACCAACCACGGCGTCATCGTCCCGCAGTACGGCGACGAGAACGACCAGCTGGCCGTCGACACGCTCCAGAAGATCTATGACGAGGTCTGGGGCGAGGGCGTCTACAAGTGCGTCGGCGTCCAGTCCGAGCAGGTCGTCTTCGGCGGCGGCAACATCCACTGCATTACCCAGCAGGAGCCGTCGGCTTAATCGTCTGGCTTTCCGAGGCACCCCATCTCGCCGCTCAAGCCGTCGCTCGCGTACCAAAGTACGCTTCGCTCCTCTTTCGCGGCGACCTGGGGCACCTCGAAAACCCAGTCGATCAATCGGACAGGGACTACCTGATTGATTGGTTGGGTTTTCTTTGGGCACTCCGTTGCCTCCACATCGGAGTGCCTTTTTCTTTGATTGAATACGCGTCTGATCTGGGATTTATTGCGGGTTAGGCCAATTGTTCGCTTGAATTTCCCAGGTCAGACGCGTATTCAATTGCTGATAGTTTCCGGTTGCGAGCGCGACCGTTTTGATCGGAGTATCTATGTACCAGCGTATCGTTATCTACACGCGCCTGTTCCGCGAGCGTTGGTCCAACAATTGCATCCTCTCCTCTCTTTGGGATGGCACCTGTACCGGTGACGCGGCCTGCAACCCTACCTTGGGCTGCGCCTTCGGTACAGATGCCATCCTTTTTGCTGTAGGGGGAGCGTGCCGTGGCAGGTAAAAAGTTCTCCCTGTTCGAGGTCATCCTCTCGGTTATCTGCGTTGTCTTTACCATCGAGGCGGCCGCTCCGGCATCTGCCATGGGTAACGTGCAGTTCTTCTGGTGGATCTTCCTCATCATTACGTTTTTGCTTCCCTATGGCCTGGTGGTGGCCGAGCTCGGTACGGCGTTCGATTCCGAGGGCGGCCTGTACGATTGGGTTCGCCTGGGCTTGGGCGACCGTTGGGGCGCCCGCTGCTCCTGGTGCTATTGGGTCAACTTTCCACTGTGGGTGGCAAGTATCGCCTGCATGTTCCCCAGTGTCATCAATGCGGTATGGGGCATCGAATTATCGTTTGGGGTCCGAATTGCCATCGAGCTTGCCTTTGTGTGGGGCGTCACGGTCATGGCAATGCAGCCGGTGGCCGAGGCCGATTGGGTCATGGATGGCGGCGCCGTCATCAAGGTGCTCATTACCGCCGTGGTGGGAATCGTCGGCATCTGGTTTGCCTGTAATAACGGCTTTGCCAACGATATGTCGTTTAAGACCTTTGTCCCCGATCTGGGAGACACTAACTCACTGACGTATCTTTCAATCATCCTATTCAACTTTATGGGCTTTGAGGTGGTCGCGACCTTTGCCAGCACGATGAAGAACCCATCGCGCGATATCCCCAAGGCGGTTATCGCCGGTGGCGTTGCCATCGCGGCGATCTACATTATCTGTGGCATCGGTATTGGAGCCGCGGTTCCCACCGAGCAGCTTTCACTCGATTCGGGCATTGTGGACGCGGTTGCCGCCATGGTGGGGCGCGCTCACCCGCTGACGATGGTCGTGGGCGTGGCCTTTTTGGTGACGCTGTTCGCCAACATGATCTGCTGGAGTTTTGGCGTCAACAACGTGGCGAGCTATGCCGCGCGCCACGGCAACATGCCGCGCCCCTTTGCGCTGGTGTCCAAGAAGACCGGCATGCCCAACGGCTCAGCACTCATTAACGGTTGTTTTGCCAGCTTGGTGCTGCTACTTCAGATTCCGCTGGGCGAAGGTCCCGACGTCTTTTGGGTCTTCTTCTCGATGAACGTCGTCTTTCTGCTCATGAGCTATATCCCGATGTTCCCGGCGTTTTGGCGCCTGCGTAAATACGACGACCGCCCACGTGTGTTCCGCGCGCCCTTCGAGGGCAAGGTGCTTGCGGTAGCGCTTGCGGTGCCGGTGGTAGAGCTCGTGCTTTCGATTGTTGCGACAATCGTGCCGCTTAACAGCTCGCCCGCCGAGATGTCAAAGTTGCCGATCCTCATGGGTGTGGTGATCGGCGTGTTGCTGGGCGAGGTTTCGCGCCTCATATCGCGCCGCGGCCGCAGCATCGACAATCCCGGCGTTGGCGTGTGTGGAAAACGCAAATCGTGAGGGGGTTCGGTTCGACAGCGCGGGACTCAAAACCGGAGTTGCTTCCGAGTTAACAAATTGCTGCGAGGATTACTGCGGCAATCGTGAAGGTTATGCTAGCAGTTGTGCTGCTCGATATCAGAGGAGAGTTTAGGCGCAAAGTAGGGGACATGGCCCAGGTAGGGGCAGCTGTCGTTGCGTTCATCAACGATGCAAGGAACATCATCGTAGGTCATGGTCGAACCGATCTTGGCGATGGCCTTGGCGGCAGGCGCGACAATAATCTTGAGCGGTGCAATCGGTGCCATGGCCTCTCCTTTCGATCTTGGTATTCGTTCGATGTTTCTACCATAACCGTAATGCAGAATCAAGCTGGTTGTGCGCGGAATGAGGGTAGTATGAGCTTCGCATTCTTTATCTACACGATTCTTGTCATGGGCGTTGGATTGGTGACGGCATCTACTGCGCTCGTAATATGGCTCATGACTCGTCGACGCGATTGTTTGGTGGCGGCCGCGGGCTTCCTTCTCTATATCTTCGATATGTCGGTGATCTTTTTTGATGAGTACAACCGGCTCAAATATGACTATGTGGTGACGTTTAATGAGCCGCTTCAACATCCGTTACTGCGCTGCGCGCTGGGCGTGGCGATTCTTGCGTGCGTATGGCTTTGGGTAACGTTTCGCTTACACGATGAGGTGACCGTTAAGCGCGTTGCCGCATATGTCGTACCGATCGCCGTGCTTCAGCTTGCTCTGGTGCCTCGTACTGGCTTTGCGGGCCAGGTTCAGCAATATCTTTTTTGGCTTTCGCGCGATTTGGGAACGGCATTCTGCTTGGTATATGCTTACGCCTGCTATCGCAAGACGGAGAATAGGGCTGAGCGGCTCGATCTTGAGCGCTCTCGGACGTTCTTTCGCATAGCCTGCGTGCTTACCGTGATGGTGGTTATCGAAGATACCTATATGATCCTATTCTGCACGCCTGACGTTGACAACGTGATGGTGAGCGCCTTTTTATGGTATCTGGGCGAGCGGAATATCTCAGAGAATTTATTGTTTGTGGCTGCAGCCGTTCAGCTATTTAAACAGTTCAGCCATATCTTACGTGTGTTCTCGCGTCACCCTCGTGCCGATGAAGAGGTAGCGACAGAGCGCCGTGATGCACGGGAGGACCTTGTCTCGCGTGTTGTGATTTTCTCGGACGAGCATGGGCTTTCAAAGCGTGAACAGGAAGTGCTTACACTCGTATTGCGTGGACTCGATGTCCAAAATATTGCTAACGAACTTGTGATTAGTCCGGGTACCGTCAAGGCTCACCTGCATCGCATCTATGTAAAGAGCGAAGTCAAGGCGCGTGACGACTTGATTGAGACATTCTGGCGCTCGTAAGGCTGGAGTGGTTCGGCTGACAGCGTATCGCAGACCACTTGGCGTAATGAAGCGACAATAAACTTTGACAATAAAATACCTGCTCAGACGTGTAAACCTGCTTAACCCGTCCGTTCGCTCGCTTCCATCTTGGCAGCTTGTGCAGGAGGTGCGTCAATGGGTGTTGACACGGGGCGTAGGGCGCTGGACAGACGCCCGACCGCTCGTAGGCACGTGTCATGTAGGGAGCGACAAATGCTCCCTCACCGATTGGGCGCGTCGTATCGTGGCGCTCATCCATTGTCCTGTAACGTCTGAGGAGGCTCATATGGACAAAGCGGATTTAGTCATCAAAAGTAATGCTGTGTTCACTGGTGACGGGCTGGCCCCGTTCAAGGGCGGCGTTGCCGTCGCAGGTGACAGGATTGTTGCGTGCGGCGAGGATAAGTACCTCGACGCTTTTATCGGGCCCGATACCGAGGTGCGCGACTATGGCGATAAGCTCGTCATGCCTGGCATCATCGACTCACACACTCACTATGCCCAGGGCGCCTTTGTGTCCGATCCCGATTTCGCCGTCAATCTCATCGATTGCACAAGCTTTGAGCAGTGTATGGAACGCGTGCAGGCGTTTGCCGAAGACCACCCGAACAACGAGTGGATCGTGGGCTATCAGGTTATTCAGTTCCAGTGGGACGTGCCCGAGATGCCTACGGCAGCAATGATCGATGAGTACATTTCGGACCGTCCGGTCTTTTTGCAGCAGGTTGACGTGCACACGTTTAGTGCCAACACCTGCGCAATCGAGAAAATCGGCATTACTGCTGAAACGCCAGACCCATCAGGCGGCAAGATTCTTAGGGATGAAGCTGGCAACCCCACTGGGGTCTTCTCGAATAACGCGGGAGCCCTTTTCTTGGATGAGGTATACAATCCTGCCCCCGAGGTGGCTAGTGCTTCCTTTGCCAAGACCGCGCATCGTGCCAACGCTCTCGGTATTACGACAGTCGGCATGGTTAACCCCACTTTTGTGAGCATGGATAACCCCTATAAATTCCTCGCGGAACTCAACCGCAAGGGCGAACATCCGTTGCGCGTGTTCATGTACACAGACCTTTTTGAGAACGAGGCCATGACGCTCGAGGAGATTCGGGCGAAATACGACTTCCCGGGCACGCAAGTTGAGTGGCATGGCTTTAAGCAGTTCATTGACGGTGTGTGTTCCGATCATACTGCTTGGATGCTCGAGCCCTATGCTAATGCTCCCGAGACCTGTGGCGAGCCGGCTGAGGAACCGGAGCGTGTGCGCAAAGCCATCCTTAAAGCGCTTGAGTGGGGTGTCGACACGCGCATCCATGCCATAGGCGATCGTTCCGTACGCTTTATCCTGGACTGCTTCGAAGAGGGTGAGAAGCGTTACGGTCTTATGGGCTGTCGTCACTCCATGGAGCACAACGAGACTGTTCAACCTGAGGATTTGCCGCGCTATGCGGAGCTCGGCGTCTGTCCGGCCATGCAGCCGTGGCATATGCTGCTTGATATGGCCGACTTGGCAAAGGACGACGCCGTTGGTCCCGAGCGCGCGGCGCTCTCGTGGCCAATTCATAGCCTGCTCGCGAGCGGTGCCTGCGTGCATCTGGGCTCCGACTTTCCGGTCGTGGGGCTTGAGCCTATGGAGGAAGTCTATGGAGCGGTCTACCGCATGCTCGAGGATGGATCTAATCCTGAGGGTTGGTTCCCCGAGGAGCGAATCACCATGGCCGAGGCCCTGCGCGCATACACCTACGGCGCTGCCTACGCTATGCATGCTGAGGACCGCATCGGCACACTCGCCTGCGGCAAGCAAGCCGACATCTGCGTACTCGACCGCAATCTCTTTACCTGCGAGCCGGCAGAGGTGCTCGAGGCTACCGCAGCCCTCACGATGATCGCCGGCAAGGTGGTCTTTGAGGCATAGCGCCATCGCTTGGCCGGGCGGCTTGGCGCCAGTTGTCAGCCGCCTGACATCCATTCAGCACTACTCTCTCAAGGAAAGGGGAGAACAATGGCAGAAGAAGTAACCGCTGCCGTGGAGGAGGAGCGCGAGCTCGCCTCCCAACCGATTCCCGGCCTGGTGCGTAAGTACACCATCGTCACCGGCCAGGGCATGCTCGCCCAGATCATCATGGTGGTCCTCGAGGGCCTCGTGATGGGTTGGGGCCTGGGTGCCCACGGCCTGGCCTGCGTCTCGATCATCATGTCGGTCGAGTACATCAACCTGGCCTTTGGCAACCTGTTTGGCACCGGCGTGCCCGCCGTGGTGGGCAACCTTTTGGGTGCCGGCGACATTAAGGGCGCAAGCAAGGCTTTTAGCCAGGGCTTTTGGCTCACCACGATTGTGAGTGTGCTGCTTGCTGTGGTGATGGCCGTGTTTACCGAGCCCATCTGCGCATTCTTTGGCGCCACGCCCGACATCATGGCCGATACCGTTGCCGGCGTGCGCACCTTCGCCGTGCTGCTGCCGCTCACGGTCATTGGCCAGATGGTCACCGCTGTGATGCGTGTGGACGAGAAAGTACAGATTCAGGCCAACCTCATGACCGTTTCGGCCATCGTCGCCATCTGCTGGCTCGCGCTTTCCACGTTTGTGCTCAAGTTTGGCGTTATGGGCGCCGGCGTGTACTACGGGCTTTCCATCGGTATCTGGGCCATCGGTATCTTCTGGTTCATCGGGGGCAAAAAGTCCCAGCTCCAGATTAGCCTGGCCGACCTTGAGCTCGACCTCGCCGTCTGCGGCCAGATCCTCAAGATCGGCTTCCCGTTCTTCCTGGTCCAGGGCGCGACCTTTATCTTTAACACAGTTGCCAACTCGCTTTTGGGCTCGCTCGGCGGCGACATGGGCTCGCTCTACATCGCAGCCTTTGGCGTGATCAACGGCTACATCCTCTACATCACCATGATGGTTGCCCAGTGCTTCTCCTATGGCCTGCAGCCCATCGCTGCCTTCAACGCCGGTGCAAAGGCTTGGGCACGCCTTAAGGAGACGCTCTCCTGCACGCTTAAGTACCAGGTTGTGACGCTGGCGCTGGTCACCGTCGCGCTCTGGCTTGCCGCCACGCCGGTGTGCGCCTTCTTTGCCGGCAGCGATCCTGCGCTCGTTGAGGTTGCCGCCAACGCCACGCGTACCGTCATCCTGGCTGTTGCCCTGGGCTATCTTGCCATGACCATGTCGATATATTTCCAGGCGGTCGAGAAGGTTGGTGTCGCCACGTTTACCGGCCTGCTTCGCTATGTGATCTGCTCGGTGCCGCTTATGTACCTCCTCGGCAACATGATGGGTGTTGAGGGCGTGTGGATCGCCCTGGTGGTGGCCGACGCCATTACCGGCATCATCTCCATTGCGCTCGCCGCGCACGAGTCCAAGCGCCTGAGCGGGCTTCCCGCGTAGCCAACGCGCGCTTGCGACACATGACAGCGACTGTTTAATGCAAGCCGCCGCAGATGCTCCCAAGGCGTCTGCGGCGGTTCTTTGCAACGAGGTTCAAATAGGCAATCTACCAGCGCTACTTTCAAATTAAAGGCCGGCTTATGATTGTTCTCGAACCAATGCCATGAGGCCCAGGCGGTTTTTGACGCCGAGCTTGTGATAGAGGGCGTTGACATGCTTTTTTACGGTCGACTCCGAGATATAGAGCTCCTCGGCCATTTCGCGGTTGGTCTTGCCGGCAAGCATCATCTTGAGCACCTCTGCCTCGCGGGGGAGGACTTCGAGCTCGCTGATGAGCGCCTCTAAGGGGTTCTCGCAAGCTTGCTGTGCGGTGCTCTGCGCAAGGATCCCGTACAGGCGCAGGCTCAGGTGCCGCGCGAGCTGGCGTAGGGCTTCGAGCTCTTCGTCCGAAAAATCCCCCGCTTCTCGTGCGCGAAACAGCGTGAGCGACCCCAGGGATGTGCTCCCGTGCGCGAGCGTGGCAGTGCAGCCATAGTAGATGCCGAGCGGCTTCATCCACTCCTGATAGATGGGCGTTGCGTTGCGGCGCTCGACATCCACAAGGTCCAGGTCGCGATAAACATGCACGTTGTGAACGTCAAAGCTCCAAAGGGTGTAGTCAAAGGCGGCATAGCGTTCGTAGTAGCTCTCGAGCTGGTCTTCTGCCATGCCACGGGCAACGGGGCTTACGAATTCTGTCTGTCCGTGTGTGCCGGCGCGTGCGATATCAAACATCGAGGCCCGGTGCGATATCACCTGATTAACTCTATCAAGAAGCCCGGCTTGAAGCGTGGCGAAGTCGTCGCAGCCATGAATCCATAAGGCGCATTCGTTGAGGGCGGACCAGCGGCTCCCGTGGATCTCATCGGGGTTAAAGCGGGTATGCGTGGTATTGGTCATGGATGTCCTTTCATGCGGCTTTGTCAGTATGACACGTCTCGCGCGCCACTAGAACTTTAGGTCAGTGAACGGTGTCCTTTTGGGTGGCGAAAGGGTCCCCTAGGCCCATTGAGAGTGGGCTTCCGGAGCCGCACAATGGGGCCGTCATCACAAAGGGTCGTCCATATCGTTAGGAGCCAACATGAAGACCATTTACGAGAGCGAGTCTACGCCAAAGAAGGACGGATTCTACATGCCCGGCGAGTACGAAGAGCAGGAGCGCACCTGGATTTTGTGGCCGCATCGCTCGGATGTGTGGCGCTGCGGTGCCAAGCCGGCGCAGAAGGTCTTCACCGAGATCATCAAGACCGTTGCACGTTTTCAGCCCATCACTGTGGGCGTCAACACCGAAGACTTCCCCGCGGTGTGTGAGATCTTCGACGGCGTTGAGAACGTGCGCGTTATCCACATGGAGTACAACGACAGCTGGATTCGCGATCCCGGCCCGGCGTTCCTTGTCAACGACAAGGGCGACGTGGCACTCTCGCACTTCCACTTTAACGCGTATGGCGGCTTTATCGACGGTCTGTATTTCCCGTGGGACAAGGATGCGAGCATCGGCTTGCAGGTGGCACAGCTCGAGCAGGTCAACCGCTATCGTCCCGAGGACTACATCCTCGAGGGCGGCTCGTTTAACTGCGACGGCCAGGGCACCGTGGTGACCACCGAGATGTGCCTGCTCAATGAGGACCGCAACCCCCAGTACACCAAGGAGCAGATCGAGGAGAAGCTTGCCGAGTACCTGGGCATCGAGAAGGTCATTTGGATCAAGGATGGCATCGACCCGTTTGAGACCAACGGGCACGTGGACGACGTCGCATGCTTTAGTGCGCCCGGCGAGGTCTGCTGCATGTGGACCGATGATCCCAACCATAAGTTCTACAAGGAGTGCCAAGAGGCGTATAAGACGCTTTCCGAGACGACGGATGCCCGTGGCCGCAAGCTCAAGATCCACAAGGTGATTATGCCTGCGACCTCGGTATATATGACCGAAGAGGAGGCCAGCACGATTGACCCCGTCGAGGGCGTGCTGCCGCGTACTCCCGAGGACGCTTTCGAGCCGAGCTACCTCAACTTCCTGCCCATCAACGGGGCGGTGCTGGTGCCACAGTTTGGCGACCCCAACGATGCCCAGGCACTCAAGGATATCCAGGCTGCCTATCCGAATCGCGAGGTCATCGGCATCATGACGCGCGAGGTCATCTATGGTGGCGGCAACATCCACTGCATCACCCAGCAGCAGCCCAAGGCGCGCTGCAAGTAGAGGCGGTTGCAGGCACACGGGGTAGTGTCGATATGACCTGGGGCCCGCTGGCGCACACGCTGGCGGGCTCTTTTGCGTGCGGCGGGCAGCGTTGCACGCGGGCACTCGGGTCTAAGCGAGGGTACCAGGGACCTTGCTTATCGTCGATAGTTGGTCTAGAATCGTCGATAGTCGATGATAGGGGGTTGCATGCAGCTTGTTGAAAGTGAGACCGTGGAGTTCAAGTGCACATTTACCCCTAAGCTGCTCAAAGCTGTGGTGGCGTTTGCCAATTCGAATGGTGGTACCTTGTATATCGGAATCGACGATTTTGGCAGCATCGTCGGCGTGGACGATATCGATGCCACCATGCTTCAATGCTCTAATGCAATAACCGATGGCGTGTATCCCGACGTTTCTGAAATCACGACGGTCTCCGCATTGGACATCGATGGCGCAGCGTTGGTGAAAATCGAGGTGGAAGCGGGTCCTCACAAGCCGTACTGCCTGTGCTCGAAGGGATTTGTTCCCGCCGGGGTATATCGGCGCCTAGGTCCTGCCAACGTGCCCATCGAGATGGCCCAGATCCGCTCGATGATCAAGCGCACCGACGGCGATTATTTTGAGACCGCGCGCTCTCATGAACAGAGCTTGACGTTTTTTGAAGCCGAGCGGGTCTTTAGGCGCGCGGAGATTACGTTTGACCAAACCTCTCAAAAGAATCTCGGCCTTATCGATGAGCTGGGCTTTTACACCAATTTGGCACTGCTGGTCTCTGACCAAAACCCCTTTGCAGTCCGCGCTGGCCTCTTCAACGACGATGCGTATACCGAGTTTATCGACCGTCAGGATGGCGAGGGCTCGATCTTCAGGCAGATAGAGGATATCGAACGGTTCCTCAATATATCGAACGCAACGCGTATGTACTTTGTGCCGGGAAGGCTCGATCGCATAGATAAGGACGACTATCCCCGCGAGGCTGTTCGAGAGGGAATTCTGAACCTGTTTATCCATCGCGACTACGAATCTTCGGTGGCGTCTCTTATCAAGATGAGCCGTACGGCGCTTGAATTTACCAATGCGGGAGGGCCGCAGCACATCAGCGTCGAGGAGGCGCTTGCGGGCGGCTCGGACGCTCGGAATCCAAAGCTGCAACTGCTCTTTTTGCGTCTGGGGATGGTTGAGGCGTTTGGAACGGGCCTCAAGGGGATCCGTGCGCTCTATGAGGCGGAAGGGTTGGAACCCGAAGTCTGCGCCTACCCTGCAATGTTTAGGTTGTCGCTGCCCAACGTCAACGCCGTGCGCAATTCCTATCTGACGCCTCGTGGCAATAGCGGTCCCAACTTGCGTGGGGATTACAGCGATTATGAGCAGCTCGAGCGGGAAGGGGCGCTGCCGCCCGATGTTTCGCAGGCGTTTGCATCCGTGCGAGCGCAGCGAGAGGGGCACGTGTCGATGAATGGCGACTGCGGCCACGAGGTGCGTGCCAAGCTCGTGGAGGAGCTTGGCTTTGATGTTGCGTGCAAGGCGTCCGCGATGCTACAGGATGTCTCGGACGAGCGACGTGGTGGATACGCTCGCGCCTTGATTCGCTTTGCCCTTGAGCGGCCCCGCGGTTTTACGCGCCAGGATGCTTCGGACGCTCTGGGAACTGGGCGCGACGTGACGCTGCGGGTTATCAACGGTTTGCTTGAGGAAGGCGCACTCGTTAAAGAGGGGCGCGCTCGGGCGACGAGATATCGCGCTGTCGGGCAGGTTTAGGGACGGGCGGTCCGGCCCCCCTGGGTTATTCCTGGGCAGAGGCCAAGGGCCGGGTGCCCGGCGCACCTTGATTGAAGGGGTACTTAGAGCGTGCCGCCGTACATGTAGACGATAAAGCCGTCACCGGTGTCTTGGCTGTGGTCTTCTAGGATGCGCTTCATGTTGAGGTGCTCGTAAAACTGCCAGTCGGAGTTGCAGTCGCTCATCAGGAAGAATTTGGTGCAGCCTGCCTTGGCGAGCTCGGCGCGCGCAAGGTCGATGAGCGCGCGGCCGAGTCCCTTGCCCTGCCACTCGGGCACAATGATGATCAGGTTGAGCTGACCCTGGGCGTACTCGTTACCTGTGGCGGCAAAGCGGTCGGCCGTGGCCTTTTCGCGGCTATCGCCAAAGAGTGAGCCCTCGAGTTTGGCATCGGCGGTCTTTGCCATCTCGGTTGCCTGGATAAACAGCTCGTCGTAACAGGGCTCCCAGGTGGGATTGGTACGCGGCTTGCCGTCCTCGAAGATGCCGATGCAGCAGGCGGCGATAATGCGGCCCTCGGTCTCGGCGACGAGTGCGATGGGGGAGCGCTGCAGCTGCATGGCGATGTTAAAACGCGCGCAGAAATCGGCGGCTTCGACGTCGCCGCGGTTGCGCAGTGTGTTGCACCACAGCTGGTTGTAGATGGCAGCGATGCCGTCCAGGTCGTCGAGCGTGGCGGCGCGCAGGGTTATGTTGTCAAGGCTCATGGAGGCTCCTTCCAAGTTGGGTCAGGCCACCCCTGAGTGTGACATGGACGCAGGACGGCCGCATCGACCATTCGGCAGGCGAGCCTCGAATCCTCGGGGACGGAGGGCCCTAAGAAGGAATGAGGGCGGATTTTCGGACACTTGCTCGATGAGAGTGGATAATCTCCCACTTTTAGCGCTGGTATAGGCCAAAAACGGGAGATTATCCACTCTCATTCTGGCCAGTTTCGCCCATGCGCTGGGGTGGGGGATATGCGTCTTCCACCCCTCCTTTCTTTGGTTAAATTTTGCGCTGAAGACAGCGATCTGCATGTCTTTGGCGCAAAATTTATCCGTAGCACATATCAATAAGCGAAAGGCCCGATAGTGAGCGCGTTCTACTTCTTCTACGGAATCACGTTCGTCTTGGTTTGCATGGTGGCGGTGTGCGTATCGGTATGCACGTACCTCGTCTCACATCGAACAAGCTACTTGACGGTCTCGGCCTTCTTTTTCTTCGACATGCTCGAAAGTGCCATCGTATTCCTCGATGAGTATCAGGGCCGTAAGATGATGGCAGATATCCTCAGCAGCCAATTTCCCATGACTCACCCCATAACGAAACTCGTCCTATCGATTGGAATCATGGCGAGCATGTGGGCATTTGCATTGGCGATCGTAAACAAGATGAGCCGGCTTCACATGCTCGTGCCCTGCATCGCCTTTTCTGCTTTCGAGGCCATGTCGCTTGTGTTGCAGCCCGATTCAATCAAACAACTCGCCTTTTATGCGTTGCGTTCCTTGTTAATGTTCGTGGCGTTTGGCATGATTTTCGTCTGCTACCGCAAAAGCAAGCCGTTGGCGCGAAAGAGCTTCTACGCACGCTACGGCAGGTTTCTTATTGTGATGGCTGTGTTGACGGCGTTTGTTCTGATCGAGGATGTACGCGTTCTTGGGCTGAATATTGGGCGGATCGAAGTCATCGATTACCTGTATTTTTCCTACGGCAGAAACATCCCAGAGAACATCATGAGCGTGGTGGTCGCGATATATACCGTTCGTACGGCGTCGCAGATCTTGGCGTTGCGCTTTTCTGCTCCGCCCACAACGTTTGGCACCTCTGCCAAACAGATTGCGGAGGTCCGCTTCTCGGCATTCTGCGACCAACACGATATCTCCGCGCGTGAACGCGAAGTGCTCGACCTTCTGCTCGATGGCCAGGATAACCGCGCCATAGCGAATGATTTATTTATCTCTGTCGGTACGGTCAAATCGCATGTTCACACGATATTCCGTAAATGCGGTGTCTCATCGCGGTCCGAGCTTCTTCAGAACTTTTGGGCAGGTTAAAGGCAGGGTTATAGGGGATATAAGCCTCCGCTTACGGCAATAACCCCGTTTGTGCAGACAAGTTTATACCGGGGGGTGCTATTCAGGTGATAGCGAGCGTCGCGAAAGCGCGGCGATGTCAACAGAAAGGTGGGTTATATGAAGACCTCTATCCCTCCCGTTTCCCGTAGAAGCTTTCTCGGCCTGAGCACGTTGGGCGCCGCGGCTGTTGCGGTGGGTGCCGCCGGCTGCGCCAACAATTCTTCAAATGCCGGAAGCACCGGCAGCGCGATTTCCGATAAGGCATCCATCGTCTTTCGTAACGGCACGATTCAGACGATGGTCAAAGAGGGCGACACCGCGGCCGCCCTGGCTGTCTCGGGCAACAAAATCGTATATGTAGGCGAAGACTCCGGTGTTGACGAGTACATCGATGACAACACGCGCGTCATCGATCTCGATGGCGGTATGGTGACTCCCGGCTTTATGGACGGCCATATCCACGCTCCGGGCAACTGGGTGACCGCACTGTACGAGATCGATCTTACCAAGAGCACCACGATCGATGAGTATAAGAAGGTGATCAGTGATTTTGTAACCAAGCATCCCGATGATGAGGCTTACGTTGGCGGCTCGTTCATGATCAACGCCTTCGAGCAAGAGGATGGCACCAATCCCGGCCCCAACAAGTCCATTCTCGATGAGATCTGCTCCGATAAGCCCATCATGCTGTGCGATGTTTCCTATCATTCGGTGTGGGTCAACAGCCGTGCGCTCGAGCTTGCGGGCATCGATAACGATACCCCCAATCCCACGGGCGGCATCATCACCCGCGATGCAAACGGCGAGGCGACTGGCTACTTGATCGATTCTGCTGCCACTATGGTGAGGGAGGTTGTCTCCGTCGAGCATACGGACAAGGAGCTTGAGAACGCTATCGACAAGTACCAGCAGGTGGCTACGAAATACGGCATCACCGGCATTACCAACATAAGCGTCGTGGGAAAGTCTACGGCACAGGATTGCCAGTTCTATACTGACCTTGAGAAAGATGGCAAGCTTAACCTGCGCATGCGAGTACTTCCTACCATTGTGCCCGGCATGACGGCTAAAGAGGCCCTTAAAACCGTGAAGGGCCTCAAGAAGTTCGATAGCAACATGATCTCTACCGGTACGGTCAAGATCTACTCCGATGGCGTTACCGAGGGCGGCAGCGCCGTGATGCTCGAGCCATATACCTCCGCCGCCGGTAAGGGAGATAACTGGCACGGCGAGTCCGTCTGGGATCAGCAGGAGTTCAGCGACATGGTGGCCGCCCTCGACAAAGAGGGTGTTCAGATTCATGTTCACGCGATCGGCGACGGCGCCGTCCACAATACACTCGATGCCTACGAGCGCTGCGTCAAGGAGAACGGCGAGCGCGATGATCGCCGCAACACCATGACGCATGTGTGCGCAATTACCGACGAGGACATTCAGCGCGTCGCCGATCTCGACATCGTGTGCGCGCTGCAGTTCCTGTGGATGTATCACGATTCTTTGTGCGACCTCGAGATCGCCATGGTGGGCGAGGATCGCGCCATGAAGTTCTACCCCGTCAAGAACATGCTCGAGGCCGGCTGTTTTATCTCCGGTGCGAGCGATGGCCCGGTCACCGGCTATGCGCCGCTCGAGGAGATCGAGGTGGCCGTTACGCGCAACAGCCCGTATCCCGAGGAGGAGGACACCGATATGTACCGTTGGCCCGAGCAGGCCATCACGGCATATCAGGCGCTCGAGGCATATACCAAAAACGTTGCCTTCGAGAACTACATGGAGGATAAAATCGGTACGCTCGAGGTGGGCAAGCTCGCCGATCTCACGGTGCTCGACCAAGACATCCTTCATTGCGATCCCAAGAAGATCTCCGATACCAAGGTCCTGTTCACTATCTCCGATGGCCGTATCGTATACGAGGGATAATCGGTCGATCGAGGTGAAGAGCGGACGATTTGCTCGGCAGAACGCTTGGTTGCCAGCCGTCGTCGCGATTTAGCGCAGGCCGCCGCGGATGCGTGAGCGTTCGCGGCGGCGCTTTTATGTCATGTGCATCGGTGCGTGGAATGAGTCCAAGCCGCTTATGGCAACAGGAGGGCTGCGAGACCCATACGATTTGAGACACCAAGCTTGTGGTAGATAGCGTTGACGTGCTTCTTTACGTTCGATTCCGAGATAAAGAGCGTTGCGGCCCGCGCAGCGTCGAGTAGTTACGCGGTTTGGTAAAACGCCGTAACCTACACCCGCTCTGCGATCTCGTGGATGAGGTAGTCGGTCTTTTCCCAGCCCAGGCACGGGTCGGTGATCGACTTACCAAAGACACCGCCATCGACCGGCTGGTTGCCATCCTCCAGGTAGGACTCGATCATAAAGCCCTTGACCAGCTTGGAGATGGACTCGTTGCGGCGGCAGCTGTCGAGCACCTCCTTGCAAATGCG
>CATYJU010000036.1 GCA_958407995.1 uncultured Collinsella sp. | reverse complement strand
AATCTGCCTTTCAACTTCGGCGGCATGACCAGAAGGTCAATGCCGCCTCGTTTCAGGGCACCTTGCTCGCTCTGGCGGGCTTTCGCTGTCGGTTCCAAGACATCGGCGTTGCTATGGCCCAGATGCGGCACTTGGGGACGGTCCTTGCAACAATCTGTTGATTGAACATCGTCGTATGTTCGCGCTATCATGCGTGGTTAAATGGTTAGCCATGGCAAACGGTTAGCCAAGATAAACAAAATGCAACGCCCTGTGGGCGCCGGGGGAGGAACACGGACGTGAAGCTCGATACACTCGAGATTGGAAAGGACGCCGTTGTCGCATCGGTGGCATCGGACGATCAGGCACTCCGACAGCATATTTTGGACATGGGTCTAACGCCGGGCACCGAAGTCACCATGATGAAGTACGCCCCCATGGGCGATCCGCTTGAGATCCGCCTGCGTGGCTACGAGTTGACACTGCGCAAGGACGATGCCGCTCGCATCGAGCTCGTGGGTATTCACGACACCGATACGGGTCCGCGCGCTAACGCCGCAATCGGCACGACGGAGCATCCGGCCCTGGGCGAGGGGACGTATTCGCCCCGTGCGGCAAAGACGGCCGTGCCCGAGGGCGCGCCGCTGCACTTTGCCCTCGCCGGCAACCAAAACTGCGGCAAGACCACGTTATTCAACCAGCTGACGGGCTCCAATCAGCACGTCGGTAACTTTCCCGGCGTGACGGTCGACCGCAAAGATGGCACCATCCGTAACCATCCCGAGGCGAGCGTTACCGACCTGCCCGGCATTTACTCCCTGTCGCCGTACACAGGCGAGGAGGTCGTGAGCCGTCAGTTCATCCTCGACGAGCGTCCGGACGCCATCATCGACATCATTGACGCCACCAACATCGAGCGCAACCTGTACCTGACGTTGCAGCTTATGGAGCTTGACCGCCCCATGGTCATCGCGCTCAACATGATGGACGAGGTGACCGCCAACGGCGGCGCCGTAGACGTCAACTTGCTCGAGAGCCTGTTGGGCGTGCCCGTTGTTCCCATTAGCGCTGCCCGCAACGAGGGTATCGGCGAGTTGGTGGATCATGCCTTGCACGTGGCGCGGTTCCGCGAGCGCCCCGGTCGCCTGGACTTCTGCGCGCCCGACGGTCCGGACGGCGGCGCGCTGCATCGCTGCATCCACGGCATTGCTAACCTGATCGAGGACCATGCCGTGACGGCGCACATCCCGGTGCGCTTTGCGGCGACCAAGCTGGTTGAGGGCGACGAGCTGGTGACCGAGGCGCTTCACCTGGATCGCAACGAGCTCGACGCTATCGAGCACATCATCACCCAGATGGAGGGCGAGGCCGGCACCGACCGCCTATCTGCGCTGGCCGATATGCGTTTTAGCTTTATCGGCGACGTGTGCGGGCGTTGCGTCGTCAAGCCGCACGAGAGCCGCGAGCACGTGCGCTCCGTCAAGATTGACCGCATCCTGACAGGTCGTTACACAGCCATTCCGGCGTTTCTGGTGATCATGGGCCTCGTCTTTTGGCTGACGTTTGGCGTGATCGGCGCGGCGTTGCAGGGACTCATGGAGGACGGTATCGCTGCCATCATCGCCTCGGCCGATGCGGGCCTCAAGGCGTTCGGTACCAACGACGTGGTGCGCTCGCTGGCTGTCGACGGCGTGCTTACGGGCGTGGGCAGTGTGCTGACCTTCCTGCCGATTATCGTCGTGCTCTTTTTGTTCCTCTCCATTCTGGAAGACTCCGGATACATGGCGCGCGTGGCCTTTGTCATGGATAAGGTGTTGCGTCGCTTTGGCCTGTCGGGCCGCAGTTTCGTGCCCATGCTCGTCGGCTTTGGCTGCACCGTGCCAGCTATCATGTCGACCCGTACGCTCCCATCCGAGCACGACCGCAAGATGACGGTCATGCTCACGCCGTTTATGAGCTGCTCAGCCAAGCTGCCGGTTTACGGCTTGCTGTGCGGGGCGTTTTTCCCGCAGGCGACGGTTCCCGCCATGGTCTCGCTCTATCTGATCGGTATCGTGGTCGGCTGCGTCGCGGCTTTGGTGCTCAACCGCACGGCATTTAAGGGCGACCCGGTGCCGTTTATCATGGAGCTCCCCAATTACCGCCTGCCGAGCGTCAAGACGACGGTGATGCTGGCATGGGATAAGGCCAAGGACTTCATCACCAAGGCCTTTACCATTATCTTTGCCGCGACCGTGGTCATCTGGTTCCTTCAAACGTTCGACATCCGCTTTAACGTGGTCGCCGACCAGTCGCAAAGCCTGCTTGCCGGTCTGGGTAGCATCATCGCGCCGGTGTTGGCCCCGCTCGGCTTTGGCGACTGGCGCGCCTCGACGGCGCTCGTCACGGGGCTCATTGCCAAGGAGAGCGTCATCTCGACGCTCACGGTGCTTTTGGGCGCAACGTCGCCCGCGGCGCTGTCGACCATGTTTTCGCCGTTTACCGCCTACGTGTTCTTGGTCTTTACGTTGCTGTACCCGCCTTGTGTGGCGGCAATCGGCGCCGTCAAGAGCGAGTTGGGCGCGCGCTATGCCGTGGCCGTATTCGCGTTTCAGGTCGCCGTTGCCTGGATCGTGGCGTTTGTCGTGCATTCGGCGGGCATATTGCTGGGGTTGGCTTAGTTATGAATTGACGGCGCAACCTCTGTGTATCGAATTGTTTTCGGCCCCGCATCTGTACTGACGGATGCGGGGCCGTTGCTATATAATCGCCTCCGCTCAAAATGATTGGAGATGTTATATATGAGTCAGACAAGGCAAGACGGCATCACGCTCAAGCAGTGGCTCCCACTCGTCGGGCTCACCTGCTGTGCGTTCGTGTTCAACACGTCGGAGTTTATGCCCATCGGCCTTTTGACTGATATCGCCGCGTCGTTCTCGCTCACCGAGGCCCAGGCGGGCATCATGATCTCGGTCTATGCCTGGGGCGTCATGCTGCTGTCGCTGCCGCTCATGGTGTTCGCCTCGCGCTTTGAGTTCAAGCGGATGCTGCTGGGCGTGCTGGCCGTGTTCTCGCTCGGTCAGTTCCTGTCCGCTGTGGCGCCGACCTATCCCATCCTGGTCTGCGCGCGCCTGGTGGTCGCTTGCGCACATGCCGTGTTCTGGTCAGTCGCCTCGATTATGGCCTCGCGCCTGGTCGACACTCGCCACGGCGCGCTCGCCATCAGCATGATCGCTACGGGCTCGTCCATCGCGCAGATCTTTGGCCTGCCGCTCGGTCGCGCCATTGGCTTGGCCGTGGGCTGGCGCATGACGTTTGCCGTGGTCGGGGGCCTCTCAGCCATCGCGGTCGTCTACCAGGCAGCGGTGTTCCCGGCCATGCCGGCGGGTGAGCGCTTTACCGTCAAACAGCTGCCAGAGCTGCTCAAGAACCCGCTCCTCATCGCGCTCTACGCAGTCACGGTCTTCATGGCGACCGGCTATTACGCAAGCTACAGCTATATCGAGCCCTTCCTGGCGCAGGTCGCGCACGTCGATGCGGGCGCCATTACCATGACGCTGACGGCGTTTGGCTGCTCTGGTTTGCTCGGAAGCTGGCTGTTTGGCCGCCTGTTCGATGGGCATCGCTTCCCGTTCTTGGCTATCACGCTCTCCGGCGTGCCGGTGGCCCTGCTGCTCATGGGGCCGGCCGCATCGTCGCTCGTGACAGTGCTTGCCGTCTGCGCACTGTGGGGTTGCTGCGCCACGGCCTTTAACGTGGCGTTTCAGGCCGAGCTCATCAAGCACACGCCGGCAGATTCGTCGGCCGTCGCCATGTCGATCTTCTCGGGCCTGTTCAACCTCGGTATCGGCACGGGTACCGCGATCGGCGGAGCCGTGGTTTCGGGCCCCGGTATCGCCTGGATCGGCTTCGCGGGTGGGACGATTGCCGTCGTGGGCGTCATCCTCGCCATCACCGTGCTGTTCCCGGCCATACGCCGCGCAAAGCCCGTCGCCTAGCCACATCCTCCTCATCAGTTGCGGTGGAATAGTTCTTGTTTAAGGCCTCTGAAGATCCAAGCAGGAACTATTCCACCGCAACTTATTTTGGGGAGAGGATACAAGCTGGGCATACAATGGGTGGCGTTGCGTGAAGGATTTCCGGGAGGCTGTTATGTGGGCATACGAGACGACGTTCTATCAGATCTATCCGCTGGGCTTTTGTGGAGCTCCGCGCGAAAACGCCGCCCCCGTTGCCGAGGATGAGCTCGCCCAGGCCGCCGATGCCACAGCTAGCCCCGATGCGCCCATCATGAAGATTGCCAAATGGGCCGACTACCTGCAGGAACTCGGCGTTGGCACTGTGCTCATCAACCCGCCGCTCGAGTCCGATAGCCACGGCTACGATACGCGCAGCCTGCGCCATATCGACCGCCGCCTGGGTGGGGATGTCGACTTTGCCGCCGTGTGCGACACACTGCATGCCCACGGTATCCGCGTGGTGCTCGATGCCGTCTTCAACCACGTCGGCCGCGGTTTTTGGGCCTTCCGCGATGTGCAGGAGCGCAAGTGGGATTCGCCGTACAAGGATTGGTTCCACATCAGCTTTGACGGTGACTCGTGCTACGGCGACGGCTTTTGGTATGAGGGCTGGGAGGGCCATTTTGAGCTTGTGAAGCTCAACCTGCAAAACCCCGCCGTGGTCAATTACCTGCTTGAGTCCGTGCGTCGCTGGGCCGAGGTCTTTGGCGTCGACGGCCTGCGCTTGGACGTTGCCTATATGCTCGACCGCGACTTCATGCGCCGCCTGCACGCTTTTACCCGTGAGCTCAAGCCCGACTTTGTGCTGATCGGCGAGACGCTCCACGGCGACTACAACCAAATCGTCAACGACGAGATGCTCGACTCCTGCACCAACTACGAGTGCTACAAGGGCCTGTACTCCAGCTTTAACTCGGTCAACATGTTCGAGATCGCCCATTCGCTGCATCGCCAGTTTGGCGGCGACCCCTGGTGCATCTACCGCGGCAAACACCTGCTGTCGTTTGTCGACAACCACGACGTGCCGCGCCTGGCAAGCATCCTCACCGACAAGTCGTGCCTGCGTCCCGCCTATGGCATGCTCTTTGGCATGCCGGGCATTCCGTGCGTCTACTATGGCAGCGAGTGGGGAATTGCTGGTGAAAAGGGCGGCCCCGATGGCGACTGGGCACTGCGCCCTGCGCTCGATGAGCCTGCGCCCAACGAGCTGACGGCCTTCATCACGCAGCTGGCGCACCTGCGCTCGGCAAACGACGCGGCGGCCCGTGCTCTCAACTACGGTGCCTATCGCAATGTGGTGATCCAGAACAAGCAGCTGCTGTTCGAGCGCGCCTGCGACGACGCGACGGTGCTCGTGGCGGTGAACGCCGTGGACGAGCCTTACACCTTTGGCGCCGGCGAGCTCAACGGCTCCTTTGTCGATTTGCTTGCCGACGGCGTGCCCACGGTCGAGCTGGCGGGCTCCCTTGAGCTTGCGCCCTACGAGGTGCGCTATCTGTTGAGGGCCTAGCTCGTGGCCGCGCCGGACGAGGGCTATCAGCATATTGAGCATGGGTTTGAGCCCGTGTTCGACCAGCACTCGCGCGTTTTGGTGCTCGGGTCGTTTCCCTCGGTGCTTTCGCGCGCCAATGCCTTTTATTACGGCAACCCTCAGAATCGCTTTTGGCGTGTGATGGCCACGTGCCTCGGTATGCCTGTGCCGCCCAACGAGGGCGATCCTTTGGCAAGCGGTGAGCCCGCGACGCTCGATGCCTCCATTGCCGCCAAGCGGGCCATGCTGCTGAACGGCGGCGTGGCCCTGTGGGATGCAATCGAGAGCTGCGACATTAAGGGCTCGAGCGACGCGAGCATCCGCAACGTTGTGCCGGCACATATCGAGCGCATTACCGATGCCGCGTCGATCGAGCTCGTTGTCTGTAACGGCGGTACGGCAGGGCGACTCTACAAACGCTACTTGCAAGATCGGACGGGGCTGCCCGCCATCGTCCTGCCCTCGACAAGTCCTGCCAATGCCGCCTGGCGCCTGGAGCGTCTTGTCGAGCGTTGGCACGAAGCCGTTGACTGGGCTGTTATTTAATTTAGATTTTTGTTTGAGCGTGGGCGCCCAGACGTTTCAGAACGCCTCGCCAGATCGGCGCGGGCACGGCTGGCTCGGCGCAAACCATGCCGTCGGCGTCGACGTTGGCGGCATTGCCGCCGCCAAGTCGCTGTGCATGCTCGACGGAGCAGCCCATGCGCACAGCGCCCACAAGCTTATCCATCGCTTCCGAAAATGGTCGGCGCAAGAGGCCCATGCGTGGGGAATGGCGAAGCGCTGCGATGCCGCTGCCGGCGCAGATGGCAACGCCGCCACACCACAATTGGTCATGGCGCTCACATGCCTTGTGCAGGCGAACGGCGGTCCCACGCGCCTGCTCAGCGCCCCGTTGTGCGGCTCGAATCACGGCATAGACACGCGCTCCCGTACTGCCAAAGCGCTCAAGCGCCTGCTCGATAGCTGTCAACGTCTCATCGTCAGCCACATCTTCAATGGCCAGCACGATGCCATCGGCAACGCTGCCGGCGTCATTTGCCTTCAAGTCGACTGGGCGGGGGAGCGCGGTGCCAGAAAGCTGAGCATAGGCGGCGATGGCATCCTGCAAGTCCCAGAGCAAAAACTCAAGATCGGCGCTCTTGGGAATACTGATATACGCAATGGTGTGCAGTGTTTTTGGTACGTCGCCACGCGCGATTGTCTCCATGCCATCTCCTTTCCGGCTCGTTTCCGTTTAGGTTACACCGTCTGGTGGCGCCCCGCCGCGCTATCCTAGTGCAACCCTTACGAAAGGAACGCCATGCGTCTGCCCATGAATACCTCGCTTGCCATGCTCAAGCCCTCCGGTATCCGCCGGATTAACGCGCTCGCCGCCCAGCACCCGGGGTGCATCGCGCTTGCGCTCGGCGAGCCCGATTTTCCCACGCCCGATGTGATTAGTGCCGAGGTGATCGCCGCACTGGACCGCGGTGACACGCACTATCCGCCCAACAACGGTCGCCCCGCCTTGCGTGAGGCGTTATCTGCCTACATGGGGGACGCGGGCCTTACGTTTTCGGCCGACGAGGTCATCCTAACCGACGGCGCGACCGAGGCCCTGTCGGCAACATTCATGGCTATGCTCAACCCCGGCGACGAGGTCATCATCCCCACGCCGGCCTTTGGCCTGTACGAGAGCATCGTCGTGGCCAACCACGCCAAAGCGGTCTTTTTGGATACGGAGCCTGCGCAATTTCAGATTGATGAGGAGGCGCTTCGTGCCTGCGTGACGCCGGCGACCAAGGCCATCGTCATCTGCACGCCCAACAATCCTACGGGTTGCATCCTCAACGCGGCTTCGCTCGACGCCGTGGCGCGCGTGGCAGAGCAGGCGGGCATCTACGTGGTCTGCGACGACGTATACAACCGCCTGGTTTATGTGGGTGGCTACGAGCGCTTTACCCAGCGCCACCCGGAGCTTCGCGATCAGACGGTAGTTATCGAGAGCTTCTCCAAGCCCTGGGCTATGACCGGCTGGCGCCTGGGCTGGCTCGCAGCCGCAGCCCCCGTCATCGCCGAGATCGCAAAAGCTCACCAATACCTAGTATCGAGCGCCGTCTCCTTCGAGATGGACGCCGCAGCCCGAGCCCTCACCGTCGACCCAGCCCCCATGCTCAAAGTCTACCGAGTCCGCCGCGAGCGCGTACTCGCAGCCTTAGACGCCATGGGCCTCGACGTAGTGGAACCGGCAGGCGCCTTCTACGCCTTCCCCAGCATCAAACAATTCGGCCTAACAAGCGAAGACTTCTGCATCAAAGCCATCAAAGAGGCAAACGTAGCCCTAGTCCCCGGAAACTGCTTCGGAACCGAAGGCCACATCCGCCTAAGCTATTGCGTCTCCGACGAAAACCTGGACGAAGGCCTCCACCGCCTGTCCACCTTCATTTCGACCTTGTAGTCCTCAGGGACGCAACACATCAGCCCACCGACATAAGGGTTATGCGTGGGGCGCGCCGGCCAACGGCAACCCTGGCTGCCCCAAAGTCAACACAGGTCGCGCCGCCAAAGGCCAGGCGCAAGCTTTTCGTAGATTCCGCACGAGCCGAAGAGCACTAAATGTGCTCTTCGTGCGAGCCCAGGACCTGACCGAGCGAAAAGCTTGCGCCTGGCCTTTGGCGGCGCGACCGAGATGGTGGAATTGTGTGCAGCCAGGGTTGCCGTTGACCGACGCCGGGGTCCCCGCCATAATACTTTCGGTTCACGCACGAATCCGCTGCCAGAGACAGCCGGTGCAAACGGGCATCGCCCGCGAGCTTAATGGGACTTCCCGCCAGCCGAGGTGGTCGAGTAGATATGTCTTCTCGCCCCCGTCGCTCATGCAGCGCGGGGGCTTTCTTTTTGGACATGCCCCCGTCACGTCCTTGTGGCGGACCGTGCCCGGAAAGAATTCGAGGAGGTGTAATTCATGCCCCAGCAGTACAAAATCGACAAGGTTGCAGAGATCGAGTCCCGTATCGCCGAGAACGCCGGTCTGTTCGTCGTCAACTACAACGGTCTGACGGTTAAGCAGGCTCAGGAGCTGCGTCATCAGCTTCGCGAGTGCGGCGCCGAGATGAAGGTCTACAAGAACAACCTGGTCAAGATCGCCCTCAAGAACCAGGAGCAGCCCGAGCTCGACGAGATTCTCGCCGGCCCCGTCGCTTATGTGTTCTACGAGTCCGAGCCGGTCGAGGCCGCTAAGGCCCTTAAGGACTTCTCCGCTAAGTCCAAGGGCGTCCTTGAGATCAAGGGCGGTATCTCCGACGGCAAGGCCGTTTCCGCTGATGATGTTAAGGCTATCGCTGAGCTGCCCACCAAGGATCAGCTTCTCGGCCAGATCGCCGGTCTCATCTCCGGTTTCGCTCGCGACATCGCTGTCTGCGTCAACGGCGTTTCCTCTGGTCTCGCTCGTTCGATCCAGCAGGTCTCCGAGCAGAAGGCAGCCTAGTCGCTGTTTTCACCCGCGGCGGCAACGCCGCACCCCTGGCGCATTCGCGCCGTGTTTTAACTGATCTCCGTGCATCCGCACGGAAACCGAAAGGACTTAGAAATGGCTAAGCTTACCACCGATGAGATCATCGATGCTCTTAAGGAAATGACCCTTCTCGAGGCTTCCGAGCTCGTTAAGGCTATCGAGGACACCTTCGGCGTTTCCGCCGCTGCTCCTGCCGCTGTTGTCGCCGCTCCCGCTGCTGGCGCTGCTGAGGCCGAGGAGAAGACCGAGTTTGACGTCGTGCTCGAGGGCTTCGGCGACAACAAGATCCAGGTCATCAAGGCCGTCCGTGAGCTCACCAACCTTGGCCTGAAGGAGGCCAAGGAGGTCGTCGAGGGCGCTCCCAAGGCTGTTCTCGAGGGTGCCAAGAAGGAGGACGCCGAGGCTGCCAAGGAGAAGCTCGAGGCTGCTGGCGCTGCTGTCACCCTCAAGTAATCAGGCTTTCTCGCCAGATTTCTTTGCAGACGGGGTTCGCATTGCGAGCCCCGTCTTTTTTGTTTTTCGGTCCCTCAACATCGGTTGCTCAAACTGCCATGTTCTGTGATTTGCGTCGTATCGGGTGCCTTGCCGTTGGGCAATAAAATTGCACCATTCGAGCAATAATTTGCGTTGACCTGCTGAAGAATTGTCTCTGCCTTGTAGCGACATATAGCTCCAGCGGTAAGATACTTGGGTATCGCAATTTGGTCTGCGGCTGTGTGCCGCACGCATGGGGCGCTTTTGCGCCTGCGAAAGGATCTTTGAATAACATGAAGGCAATCATCCCCGCCGCCGGTCTTGGCACGCGTTTTCTGCCTGGCACTAAGTGCACGCCCAAAGAGATGCTGCCGGTGCTCGACAAGCCCGTCATTCAGTACGTCGTCGAGGAAGCGCTCGATCCCGAGGAGGTCGACGATGCCATCATCGTTACTTCTCCCGGTAAGCCCGAGCTACTGAACTACTTCCAGCCCGATCGCTCGCTCGAGAACCTGCTGCGCGAGCGCGGCAAGAACGCCTATGCCGACGCCGTCGCCCACGCTGGCGGTATGCCGGTCGACTTCCGTTATCAGTACGAGCCCAAGGGCCTCGGCCATGCTATTCGCTCTGCTGCCGACGCCGTGGCAGGGGAGAACTTCCTAGTTCTTCTGGGCGACTACGTTGTGCCTAACCGCGACATCTGCGACAAGATGCTCGCCGTTTCCAAGGAGCACGGTGGCGCTTCGGTTATCGCCGTCGCTGCTTGCTCGCCCGAGGAAGTCAGCCGCTACGGCGTTATCGCCGGTGAGCGCGTCGGTTCGCTCGAGGGTGCCGAGGACGTTGCCGATGCAGAGCCGGGCGCTGTCTGGCGTATCGGCGGTCTGGTCGAGAAGCCCGCTCCCGAGGCAGCTCCGTCCAACCTGTACATCGTCGGTCGCTACCTGCTGAGCCCGCTGGTCATGGACCTGCTGGCAGATCAGCAGGCCGGCAAGGGCGGCGAGATCCAGCTCACCGACGCCATGGCCCGTTCGCTCGACCGCGAGGCCATGTATGCTGTCGTCATCGACCCGCTGTCGGGCTACGACACCGGTACTCCCTCTGGCTGGATGGCCACCAACGCCCTCATGGCTGCAAGCGACCCCCGCTTTGCCAGCGCCTTCTGGGACGCCATCGACGAGCGCGGCGGATTGATGCGCAAGTAAGCCTTCGGGCATCGACATTTACGGGCGCGGACTTCGGTTCGCGCCCGTTTTTTATAAGAGCTGCGATTGCCGGCTCTCTGTTCACAGAAAATATATGAACAGATGTTCGATATACATACATCTACCTGCGTGTTTTCTGTCGAAAAACTTTGCTACTCCAAAAACTCAATCGCGTCAAGGCTTTTCTTGCCCAACGGTCGGTACCTGATAAACTATTAGGTTGCGATAACTGGCGAAGCTATGCCTCGCCAACCCACCGAGCATTTCCGTGAAGGAGGAAAAACCTGGTGACCTACGCATACACTGCCACTGAGCGCAAGCGCGTCAGCTTCGGGAAAATCCCGGAGGCCATGGAGCTCCCCAACCTTATCTCTGTTCAAAGGGAATCCTTTGAGCGTTTTAAGGACGAGGGCCTTCGTGAGGCGTTCAAGGAATCCAGCCCCATCCAGAGCCAGAACCATGTTCTCGAGGTTACCTTCGGCGAGCATCAGTTCGGCGACCCCGCGCACACCGTCGAGGAGTGCCGCGAGAAGGACATGACCTATCAGGCCCCGCTTCTGACCGACGTCCGTCTCACCAACAAGGAGACCGGCGAGATCAAAGAGCAGCTCGTCTTTATGGGCGACTTCCCCATGATGACCGATCAGGGCACCTTCATCATCAACGGTACCGAGCGTATCGTCGTCTCGCAGCTCGTCCGCTCCCCGGGCGTGTACTACAGCTCCGAGATGGATTCGGGCAAGCAGATCTACAAGGCCCAGATCATCCCGTCCCGCGGTGCCTGGCTTGAGTTTGAGGTCGACAAGCGCGACCAGCTCATGGTCTCCATCGACCGTAAGCGCAAGCAGAGCGCCACGATGTTCCTGCGCGCCCTTGGCATCGCCGTCACCAACGACGACATCATCGAGCTGCTCGGCAACTCCGATGTGATCAAGCGTACCCTGGAGCGCGACACCGCCCTCACTCGCGAGGACGCCCTCATCGAGATCTACCGTCGTCTGCGCCCGGGCGAGCCTCCCACCGTGGACGCTTCCCGCAGCCTGCTCGAGGGTCTGCTCTTTAACCCGCAGCGCTACGACCTGGCCCGCGTCGGTCGTTACAAGGTCAACAAGAAGCTCAACCTCACCACCGAGGAAGAGGTCACGGTGCTCACCGACGAGGATATCGTCGCGACGCTGCGCTACCTGCTGTCCCTCGCTGCCGGCGAGCAGGGCTTCAAGGTCGACGACATCGACCACTTTGGCAACCGCCGCATCCGTACCGTCGGCGAGCTCGTCGCCAACCAGTTCCGTATCGGCATGAGCCGTATGGAGCGCGTCGTCCGTGAGCGCATGAGCTCCCAGGACATCGACGAGATCACCCCGCAGTCGCTCATCAACATCCGCCCGATCGTGGCCTCCATCAAGGAGTTCTTCGGTTCCTCGCAGCTCTCGCAGTTCATGGACCAGGCGAACCCCCTGACCGGTCTGACCCACAAGCGCCGTCTGTCCGCACTCGGCCCTGGCGGTCTTGCCGGCCACAAGTCCGGCTCCAGCCGCCGCACCAACGTGCCGACGGCCGTCCGCGACGTCCACAACTCGCACTACAGCCGCATGTGCCCGATCGAGACCCCCGAAGGCCCCAACATCGGCCTGATCGGCTCGCTCGCTCTCTACGCCCGTGTCAACGAGTATGGCTTCATCGAGGCCCCGTTCCGTCGTGTCGAGAACGGCGTTGCCACCGACCAGATCGACTGGATGACCGCTGATGAGGAAGAGAAGCACGTCATCGCGCCGGCCAACACGCCGCTCGATCCCAAGACCAACGAGTTCATCACGACCGATGCCGAGGGCAAGCTTGTCCGCCCGCACACCGTGATCGCCCGTACCCGCGACTTCGACGGCTCCTTCGGCGCTCCCGCCGACGTGCCTGTCGAGGACGTCGACTACATGGACGTTTCGCCGCGTCAGATGCTCTCCGTCGCAGCCACGCTGATCCCGTTCCTGGAGCACGACGACGCCAAGCGTACGCTGATGGGCGCTAACATGCAGCGTCAGGCCGTGCCGCTGGTTCACCCTGCCGCTCCCTATGTCGGTACCGGCATGGAGCGTCGCGCCGCTCTGGACTCTGGCGAGGTCACCCTGGCCAAGAACGCCGGCGAGGTCATCTTTGCCGACGCCGCCAAGATCATCGTCAAGCATGCCGGCGGCATGGACGAGTATCACCTGGCCAAGTACCAGCGCTCCAACCAGTCCACCTGCATCAACCACCGTCCGCTCGTGCGCGTCGGTGACACCGTTGAGCAGGGCGAGCCCCTGGCTGACGGTCCTTCGACCGATCACGGCGAGCTCGCACTGGGCCAGAACCTCACCGTGGCATACATGCCGTGGGAAGGCTTTAACTACGAGGACGGTATCGTCGTGTCCGAGCGCCTGGTGGCCGAGGACCTGCTGACGACCATCAACATCACCCGTCACGAGATCGACGCCCGCGACACCAAGCTCGGCCCCGAGGAGATCACCCGCGAGATCCCGAACCTCTCCGAGGACATGCTTGCCAACCTCGACGAGGACGGCATCATCCGCATCGGCGCCGAGGTCGGCCCTGGCGACATCCTGGTCGGCAAGGTCACGCCTAAGGGCGAGAGCGCTCTGACCGCCGAGGAGCGCCTGCTGCGCGCCATCTTCGGTGCCAAGGCCCACGACGTCCGCGACACCTCCCTTAAGATGCCTCACGGCGCTTACGGTCGCGTCATCGACGTCGTCCGCTTTAGCCGCGAGAACGGCGACGACCTGGCCCCCGGCGTCAACGAGCAGGTGCGCGTCTACGTCGCCCAGCGTCGTAAGATCCAGCAGGGCGATAAGATCGCCGGCCGCCACGGCAACAAGGGTGTTATCTGCAACGTTCTGCCGGTCGAGGACATGCCCTACATGGCTGACGGTACCCCGATCGACGTTATCCTCAACCCGCTGGGCGTTCCTTCGCGTATGAACGTCGGCCAGCTGCTCGAGTGCCACCTTGGCTGGGCTGCTGCCTGCGGTTGGGATACCGAGCAGGCCGACTCCGACAAGTACGTCCCCGGTCCGTTCTTCACCGCCACGCCCGTCTTCGACGGCGCCAAGGAGGACGAGATCGCCGAGGTCATTCGTCGTGCCAACAAGAACATGCTCAACAAGGCCACCGCTGCCTTTGGCGATCACATGCGCCCCGAGTTCGTCACCCAGCTTGACGAGCGCGGCAAGACCCGTCTGTTCGACGGCCGCACCGGCGAGGAGTTCCGCGAGCCCATTACCGTGGGTACGTCCTACATCCTCAAGCTCGGCCACATGGTCGACGACAAGATCCACGCCCGTTCGACCGGCCCTTACAGCTTGGTTACCCAGCAGCCTCTGGGCGGCAAGGCCCAGTTCGGCGGCCAGCGCTTCGGCGAGATGGAAGTTTGGGCACTGTACGCTTACGGTGCTTCCAACGTCCTGCAGGAGATCCTGACCGTCAAGTCCGACGATACCGTGGGCCGCGTTAAGACCTACGAGTCCATCGTCAAGGGCGAGAACGTTCCTGTCCCGGGTATCCCCGAGTCCTTCAAGGTTCTCGTCAAGGAGATCCGCTCCCTCGCGCTGGACATCGAGCCCATGCACGATGCCGACGAGGATGCCTCCGCCCCTGTGACCGCCGAGGAGACCTCCGCTCTCGACGACCTGGCTGCGCTCGCCGGCGTTGACGCCGACGTCGAGGCCGAGGATGCCGAGACCGCCGAGGCACCCGAGGCTGTCGCCGCCACGACCACTGATAAGGAGTAGTTGACTGTGGCAGATTTCGAAGCTACTGATTTTGACTCGGTAAAGATCTCCCTTGCCTCCGCCGACCAGATCCGTTCCTGGTCGCACGGTGAGGTCAAGAAGCCGGAGACCATCAATTACCGTACCCTCAAGCCCGAGAAGGACGGCCTGTTCTGCGAGAAGATCTTCGGTCCCGCCAAGGACTGGGAGTGCTCCTGCGGCAAGTACAAGGGCATCCGCTTTAAGGGCATCGTCTGCGAGCGCTGCGGCGTCGAGGTCACCTCGGCCAAGGTGCGTCGCGACCGCATGGGCCACATCGAGCTCGCCGCTCCCGTGTCCCACATCTGGTACTTCAAGAGCCCCACGAGCTTCCCGATGAGCCGTATGCTCGACATCAAGTCCAAGGACCTCGAGAAGGTTCTGTACTTTGCCAGCTACATCATCACCGAGGTTGACTACGAGGCTCGCGAGGCCGACGCCGACGACCTGCGCGAGGAACTCGCCGCCGATCTGGAAGAGATCGATGCCGAGTGCGCCCGCCAGATCGAGTCCCTCAAGGAGCAGGGCGACCCCGAGAACTTTGACGAGTTCTCCGACGAGGAGCCGCTGACCCCCGAGGAGATCGCCTCTGGCATCGTCGACATCGAGGAAGAGTGCAAGGACGAGAAGCAGCTCCGCACGGACGCCTTCAACGCCTTCATGAAGCTCACCGAGCGCGACCTCATCTCCGATGAGCCGCTGTTCCGCGAGATGACCCGTTACTACTCCATGTACTTCAAGGGTGGTATGGGTGCCGAGGCCGTCCGCGACCTGCTCGCTGCCATCGACCTCCCCTCCGAGGCCGAGAAGCTCAAGGCCATCATCGCCGACGAGGATTCCCAGAAGCAGAAGCGCGAGAAGGCCGTCAAGCGCCTCGAGGTCGTTGACGCCTTCCTGAAGGGCGGCAACAGCCCCGCGAACATGATCCTGGACGTCATCCCGGTCATTCCGCCCGATTTGCGCCCGATGGTCCAGCTCGACGGCGGCCGCTTCGCCGCGTCCGACCTCAACGACCTGTATCGTCGCGTGATCAACCGTAACAACCGACTCAAGCGCCTGCTCGACCTGGACGCCCCCGCGATCATCGTGAACAACGAGAAGCGCATGCTCCAGGAGTCTGTGGACGCCCTGTTCGACAACGGCCGCCGTGGTCGCCCAGTCTCTGGCCGTGGCGGTCGCCCGCTCAAGTCGCTCGCCGAGGCCCTCAAGGGCAAGCAGGGTCGTTTCCGTCAGAACCTGCTGGGTAAGCGTGTCGACTACTCCGGCCGTTCGGTTATCGTTACCGACCCCAAGCTGCTGCTGCACCAGTGCGGTCTGCCCAAGACCATGGCGCTGGAGCTCTTCAAGCCCTTCGTCATGAAGCGCCTGGTCGAGCTCGGCAAGGTCGAGAACATCAAGGGCGCAAAGCGCGCTATCGACCGTGGTGCCACCTTTGTGTGGGACATCCTCGAAGAGGTCATCGACGGCCGCGTCGTGCTGCTCAACCGTGCACCGACCCTGCACCGTCTGTCCATCCAGGCCTTTGAGCCGGTGCTGGTCGAGGGCAAGGCTATCCACCTGCACCCGCTGGTCTGCTCGCCCTTCAACGCCGACTTCGACGGCGACCAGATGTCTGTCCACGTGCCGCTGTCCAGCCAGGCTCAGGCCGAGGCCCGCGTGCTCATGCTCTCTGCGAACAACCTGCGCTCGCCGGCATCCGGCAAGCCGGTCAACATCCCCTCGCAGGACATGATCATCGGTGTGTACTACCTCACCCAGGTCCGCGACGGCCTGCCCGGTGAGAACCACGTGTTCTCGAGCTTCGACGACGCGCTGCACGCCTATGACTGCCGCTCCGAGGTCGACATGCAGGCCAAGATCCAGGTCCGCGTGTCTGCCGAGAACGCCAACGTCATCAACGAGGACGGCACCCGTATCTTCCGTGTCAAGAACGGCAAGAACGAGTTTGTCGACTACGACGTCACCGGCAATAAGACCGCGCGCTTCGAGACCTCTATCGGCCGCATCATCTTCAACCGCCAGTGCCTGCCCGAAGACTATGAGTTCATGAACTACAAGATGGTCAAGGGCGACGTGGCCAAGCTGGTTGCGGACTGCTGCGATCGTTACCCCGAGGCCAAGGTCGGCCCGATCCTCGACGCCATCAAGTACTCTGGCTTCCACTACGCTACCCGCGCCGGCCTCACCATCTCGGTGTGGGACGCTCTCATCCCTGCCGAGAAGCAGGAGCTGCTCGACCGCGCCCAGGCCAACGTCGACCAGATCAACGAGTACTTCGAGGAGGGCTTCATCAACGAGACGGAGCGCCACATCGAAGTCGTTAACGAGTGGACCGCTTGTACCGATAAGGTTGCAGCGCTCATGCTCGACATGTTCGACGAGGAGAACCCGCTGTACATGATGGCCGACTCCGGCGCCCGTGGTTCTAAGACCCAGCTGCGTCAGCTCGGTGGCATGCGTGGCCTGATGGCAGACATGTCCGGCGAGACGATCGACCTTCCCATTAAGGCGAACTTCCGCGAGGGTCTGCTGCCGCTCGAGTACTTCATTTCGACCTACGGCGCCCGTAAGGGCCTGGTCGATACCGCATCCCACACCTCGGACTCTGGTTACCTGACCCGTCGTCTGGTCGACGTGGCCCAGGACGTCATCGTCCGCGAGGAGGACTGCGGCACGCACGAGGGCGTTACCTATAACCTCATCATCCCCGGCACCACCGACCTCAACACCGACCTCGTCGGCCGTTGCTTCATCGAGGACGTCGTGGCTCCCGATGGCACCGTGCTCTTTGAGCAGGACGGCTACATCGAGAAGGTCGCCGACATCCAGAAGATGGTCGATGCGGGCCTCAAGAAGGTCAAGCTTCGCGCGCTGCTCACCTGCCGCTCCAAGTACGGCGTGTGCCAGAAGTGCTACGGCTGGGATCTTTCCACCCGTCGTCCGGTCGCCATCGGTACCGCGGTCGGCATTATTGCCGCCCAGTCCATCGGCGAGCCCGGTACGCAGCTTACGATGCGTACCATTCACTCCGGCGGCGTCGCTGGCGTCGACGATATTACGCAGGGTCTGCCTACGGTCAGCCGTATGTTCGATATCGTCGGCAACGTCAACGAGAAGATCCTGGGTCGCGAGGCCGAGCTGGCTCCGTACTCCGGTCACCTCTCGATTAAGCCCGAGAAGTCCGAGTACGTGCTGACGCTCACCGACTCCGAGGATCACACCCGTGTCCTCGACGAGCGTCGCGTCCCCGCTTCGGTGCGCTTTATGCCCGAGATCGAGGACGGCTGCGAGGTTCGCGCCGGCGATCAGATCACCAAGGGCTTCGTCAACTTCCGCAACCTGCGCAAGCTGACCGACATCGAGTCGACGATGCACACCTTCGTTGAGAGCGTCAAGGACGTCTACACCAGCCAGGGCGTTGACCTGAACGACAAGCACATCGAGGTGCTCGCACGTCAGATGCTGCGTCGCGTTCAGATCACCAACCCCGGCGACTCCAAGTACCTGCTTGGTCAGTACGTCGACCGCTACGAGTTCGCCGACGAGGTCGAGCGCGTTGCCCGTCTGGGCGGTCAGGCTCCCGTGGCCGAGCCCGTCATCCTGGGTACGCTCAAGGTCGCGTCCAACATCGACTCCTGGCTGTCGAGCGCTTCGTTCATCCGTACCGCCGGCGTCCTTACCGAGGCTGCCATTGAGGGCAAGGTCGACCACCTGCTCGACCTTAAGTCCAACGTCATCGTCGGTAAGAAGATTCCTGCCGGTACCGGCCTCAAGCCGTACGCCAACGCCAAGCTGACGTATCGCACGGCCGACGGCTACGTGGACATCGACGGCCCGGCTTCGCCCAACGCCAAGTCGCTGCCCGAGTGGGCTCCTGTGGAGCTCAAGGACCTGGACGAGCAGCTCCCGCAGCAGCTCGACTGGGCCGGCTACGACGAGTTCGGTGGTGCTGACGGCTCGTTCACCCGCAACGGCCACACCATCTCCGCCGAGAAGGCTCGTCTGTACCTGTTCGACGACCTGGGCGTGTCGCAGCGCTGGACTAACAAGTTCAGCGAAGTCGGCATCGAGACGGTCGGCGACCTGGTCGGCAAGTCCGAGGAGGATCTGCTGCGCATCGACGGCATCGGTGCCAAGGCGATCGAGGAGCTCCGTGACGGCCTGGAGGCCCACGACTTGCTCTACATCCTCGAGAACAACGACGACGTTGCCGACGAGGAAGACCTCTCGCAGCTGCTGCAGATGGTCTTTAGCCCCGACGGTCCGGACGATATCCTGCTGGGTACCTCCGCTCCGACGCATCACGCCGACGCCGACGAGGAGCTCCTGGGCGCCCCGATCGACGACAAGAAGGCTCCCGCCAACGGTGCCATCAACGAGGACATGGCTTCTCTCGATGAGCTGCTCAACCAGCTCGTGGACACCGACGACGCCGAAGAGGCCAAGGACAACGACGAGGAGTAATTTCCAAGTACGTTAACCGTCCTTCCAAAGACCCGTTTCCCAACAGGGAAGCGGGTCTTTTTTGTTGAAGAAAACCTGCCAAAAAGGGACAGGTTTATTTTGGTAGGTTTTTCCTGCTTGAATTTGAAACATTCCGTTCGGTCAAAGCGTATCTATGGTGAGGGCCTCAGCAAGAAACATCAGCATCACCGGGAGGTGATTATGGAAGAACAAGCTTTTAGACAGGCGGTTGAAGATCACAGGGATGTCGTGTTTCGAATCGCATTGACGTACCTGCGCGATCGTGCCGATGCCGACGATATTGCCCAAGATGTCTTTCTTAAGCTGCTTAAAAGCGATGGACATTTTGAGAGTTGGGAGCATCTTCGCCGCTGGCTTATCCGGGTCACGATCAATGAATGCAAATCGCTCTTTCGAAAGCCGTGGAGGCGCGTGGAGGATATTGAGAACCTGGCCGGTTCGCTATCGGTAGCGCAGGATGAGACCAGGGCTGTCCTGTCGGACGTTATGCGACTTCCGGAACGATTCCGTATCCCCATCGTGCTCTATTACTATCTGGGCTTTTCGACCTCAGAGATTGCCGAGTTGTTGCATGTACCAGCCGCGACCGTTCGAACGCGTTTAGCTCGTGGTCGATCGAAGCTCAAATTCATCCTAGAGGAGGGCGACCGTGAAATCCAACCAAATCAAGCAGGCCTTCGAGTCCATCCAAGCCGATAGCAATCTTGCAGATCGCGTCCTTAATACCGCTGCGGGTGAGCCGCTTCATCGAAAGGGCCACGCGAAGTCTCTCTATGTTGCCGTAATCGGATGTCTCGCCGGAGTGTTGGCGACCGGAGGGGTCGCCTACGCCGTTATCAATTCCAGCTATTTTGCCTCAGCCTGGGGAAACCACGGCAATGGGGATTCCATTACCTGGACCAACGGCGGCTCATCGGGGGCTAAATACACCTACACCAGAGAGTTTGGTGACGGCATTGCGCCCCAAAGCCTGGAGGGTGCAGTCCAGAAGGTTAATCTGTCCGTCGAGGGTAACGGCTATACGCTTGATATCCATGAGATGGCTATCGATAAAAACGGTTGCGGTGCCGTGACGTTTACGCTGTCCAATCCAAATGGCGTTAACTACTACAAGCCGGCAGCAGAGACGGGCGAACTTGTTCTCTATGGTGAAGAAGAACAAGGCATCGGCACGCCCAGCATGAACTTCGGCGAGGAATGGGCTGACACACGCTGCACCATTGATAAGGACACATCAAGCGACACGGTCATTAATGGCACGATGTACTTTGCCTCTATGGATCGCGAGCGAGGTTTTCAACATGCGGTCACCTGGAATATCTCGTGGACCGAGGGCGAAGGCGAGGATGCGAAGCCGTTCGAGGCATCGACGCCCGAGTTTAGCGTTGGAGCTTACGTCGATACAAAGGAACTCCGCTCCGATGACTCGCCTCTCGAGATCAGCCCGTTTTCTATCCAGACACACATCGATGATCTGGGCATTGATGCAGTTGATAATAAGCTGACCGTCAGCTACAAGGATGGATCGGAGCAGATTGTCGAAGATGACGACGCAGGGGTGTTCAACTTATATTTTTCTTATGCGCGCAATAGCGGAGAGAACATCTGGCTGCCAACGAAGTTGATCGATGTCGACCAAGTGGTCTCAGTAACGCTTGAGGGCACGAGGTGCACGTCAACAGGAGAGACCGAAACAGAAGTACCCTTTACCATCGTTTATTCGTAAAGTCTGGGCCGCTTCCCAAGGGGGGAAGCGGCCTTTTTAGCGTTATATGGACGAGTGGATTGGACGTTATTCGTCTGATTCTCGGAAGAACGTGGCAAATGGATGCGGATCACCGTGAAGAGTGGTGTTTTCCCAGATAAAACCGACCAAAATAAACCTGTCCGGTGGCGCGCGTAGACGTGGTGTAAGAGCGTCCTGAGGTCCGTCGCTGCAAGTC
>CATYJU010000035.1 GCA_958407995.1 uncultured Collinsella sp. | reverse complement strand
CCATAACCCTGGTCGTAACCCTGCTGGCCGCCCAGGTGCATCTTATTTTTAATCTCGTCAAGGAAGCCCATGGTTGTGTCCTCTCGCGGTTTAGCGCAGGCGCCCCGATAATCAGTGCGCACTTCAGAGCCTTATTTTACTGCAAACTCCGGGCTAAATACTACCCTGCCCAGGCGAACGAGCGTAGAGCCCTCCTCAAGGGCAGACTCAAAGTCCTCGCTCATACCGCAGGAAAGCTCAGGCAGGTTCAAATCGGGATGCGCCGCCTCCAGCTCATCCCTCAGCTCACGAAGCCCCGCAAAGGTGCGGCGTGCCACATCCTTATTCCCCCGGGGCGCCATAGTCATAAGCCCCTGTACGCAAATTCCCTCAAGTTCTGCAAGCTCACCCGCGGCGGCGCGAATCTCATCGGGTGAAAAGCCTCCCTTCGACTCCTCACCACTCACATTGACCTCAATGAGCACACGCTGGGGGCCGACGAGCTCGCCTGCCTCAATCTTGCGAACAGCACGGCTCGAGATCGCCTGCGCCAGATGCAGCGAACCCACCGAGTGAATCAGCTCGGCTGAGCCCAGCACCGCATTGATCTTATTGGTCTGCAGGTTGCCGATCATATCGAAGCGCACCTCGGGCAGCTCCGGATGCTCCGCCAGACCCGTGAGCTTGCGAACCAGCTCCTGCGGGCGATTCTCAGCAAAATGGCGATACCCCGCCTGGATGGCGGCAACGGTCTCATCGACACCAACGGTCTTGGACACGGCAATGAGGCGCGCGGCGTCGTGGGGACGGCCTGCGCGATCGAGCGCCGCATAAAAACGTTCCAGAATCTGCTCGCGGCGAGCGCGCATCAAGTCCAAATAGTTATCCATTGCCAATCGCCTCCGCTGACAGCCAAACAAGTAGTCCCATGCTATCGCAAGAGCGCGGCCCCGCATGTGCAAGGCCGCGCTCACTTAGGTATTTACAATCTTTCGACGAACGGAATTACTTACTCCTCGTCGTCCTCGCCATCGTCCTCGTCCTCAAGATGATCGAGCAGGTAGCGAAGACCCTCGCTGACCTCGTTAGTGGGCACCTTGGCAACGTAGCGAGCGTCGACGGCGGGCCTCATGATAACACCCTCGCCCGAAGGCACGCGCATGCTCTCGAGCTCATCCTCATCAGTGCAGGCGATATCACCGGCAGTCATACGCTGTCCGGTCAACAGGAAGGTCAGACGGCAGGCGGCATCGATGGAAATCGAGGCGATGCGATCGAGATAGCGCGATACCATGATGGCGCGGCGCAGGTCGTCATAGTTGCTGTCGTCGTCCATAAAATCGCCCGTGTCCATGCGGTTAAAGGTGCGGAAGAACTTCTCGTAGGCGGCGCGCACTGGCTCGTCCTCGACGGCCAAGTTGCAGATGATGGACATGTCGTTGGTGACGAGCGCAGAAAGCGAAGAGCCCAGCACCTGGTAGACGGCCTCAGCCTCGGCCTCGACCGTGCCGACAAGCTCCTTGGGCAGCGAGATGTCGGCCTTGATCATATGACGCGTGGCGCGGCAAATCTGGCGAACCTTATCGGTCATGCGCTGCAGGTTAAAGTCGACGTAGATGATCGTCTGCAGCAAGCGGAAGTCGGAGGCGACCGGTGACTGCGTGGCAATCAGGTTGTAGCAGACGGCCTCCAGGTTGGCGCAGCGTGCGTCAATCGAAAGCGTGCGCTTCTTGGTCTTGGTGGCGAGCTTGCGGTCGTCGGTCACATAGGCCTTCACGGCATCGTGGAGGGCCAGATCGACGGCCTCGTAGATGCTCAGCATCTCGTGACGGGCCTCGATGAGCTGACGGGAAAACAGTTTGCGCATGGTTCACTCCAATCAGTTGGGTGCGGTCATGCCGCCCGCACAGTGAATACGCACCGGACCAGATCCGATCGGCTTGGGACTAGTCGCACCGATCAGCCAAAGCGGCCGGTGATATAGTCTTCCGTCCGCGAGTCCACCGGGCTGGTGAAGATCGCGTCGGTTTGACCATACTCGATGAGCGTAGCGGGCTCGCCGGCAACTTCCTGCAAGAAGAATGCAGTGTAGTCGCTAATGCGAGCTGCCTGCTGCATTGAATGCGTGACGATGATGATCGTCATCTCGGGCGCCAGCTCGGCCATCAGATCCTCAACCTTAGAGACGGACGTGGGGTCGATGGCGGAGCATGGCTCGTCCATCAGAAGGACATCGGGCTGCACCGCAAGCACGCGCGCGATGCACAGACGCTGCTGCTGACCGCCCGAGAGCGCCAAACCATCCTTGTTGAGCTGATTGGATACCTCTTTCCAGAGGTTGGCGCGTTTGAGCGATTCTTCCACGATGTCATCGAGGTCGCTTTTGCTAGTCACGCCCTGCAGACGAGGGCCAAAGGCGACATTCTCGTAGATGGATTTGGGAAACGGGTTGGGCTGCTGAAAGATCATGCCCACACGACGACGGAGGTCGACCGGGTCGACACCCTCGGCATAGATATCATTGCCGTCGAGCGTCATGGTGCCCGCGACGCGCGTACCCTCGATCAGATCATTCATGCGGTTGATGCAGCGCAAAAACGTCGACTTGCCGCAGCCCGAAGGGCCAATGAAGGAGGTGATGGCGTTTTTGGCGATGTTGAGGTCAAGCCCCGTCAGCGCATGAAAGTCACCGTACCAAAAGTTGAAATCCTTGGCCGTAATGGCCGCTTGCTCCAGCGTGGGAGCGGACTGATAAACGGACATGGGACTCCTTAACTAGCGACGCTTGCGCGACAGGAAGCGCGCAAACAGGTTGAAGGCCAGAATGATCACCATCAGCAAGAGCGCGGTGCCATAGGCTGCGTTCATGTTGATGCCGTCGTTGGCAAGCAGGTACAGGTGAACCGTCATGGGGCGGCCGGAATCGAGCGGCGAAATAGGTAGATTGATGGCCTGGCCCATGGTGTAGAGCACCACCGCGGTCTCGCCAATGGCACGGCCGATGGCGAGGACGATACCCGTGGCAATACGGCCAAAGGCAGAAGGAAGCACGATCTTGGAGACGACCTGCCACTTGGTGGCGCCCAGGCCGTACGCACCCCACCGGATATAGCGCGGAACGGCGCGAATGGCCTCTTCGGTGGTGCGCATGACGATGGGAAGCATCAAGAGCGCGAGTGCCAGGGCGGCCGAGACCATCGAAAGGCCCAGACCCATAGCCTCGACAAACAAGGCGTAGCCAAACAGGCCCATAACGATGGAGGGCACCGAGGCCAAAGCGTCAGCAGCGTAGCGAATGAGCTCGACGACCTTGCCCTGCTTGGCGTACTCGGCCAGATAGACGGCTGCCAGCACAGCGATCGGCGTGCAGATAAGCATGGCGAGTGCCGTCACATAGACGGTCGAGACGATTGTGGGCCAAATTCCGCCCTCGGCGTTGACGCCCTGGGGCCAACCGAAGATAAAGTCGAGTGAGATATGCGGCAGGCCGTTAATGACCACGTAGGCGATGATAGCGACCAGCACCAGCGTGGTGATGTATGCCGCGGCACGGAACACGCCAAGCATGATCTTGTTGGACAGGTCCTTGTTGATGCGGCCCTTCTTGCCGTGGAAAAGGGCACGCTTGATGCGCTCGCGCGACGAGGTCGTATCGACCGTCGTGTCAACGGAATCGGACATAGCCTACCCCCTCTTCTTCTTGGAAATCAGACGGACGATGCCCACCAGCGTGGCGGAGATGATAAACAGGACCACGCCCATGCCGAACAGCGCCGAGCGGTGCAGACCCGAGGAATAGCTCATGTCGAGTGCGATCTGGCTCGTGAGCGTCGAGATAGGGCTCGCAATGCTGTCGGGAATAACCGGGGCATTACCCACGACCATGAGCACGGCCATGGTCTCTCCGATGGCACGGCCCATACCCAGCACGATGGCATCCACGATACCCAGCTTAGCGGCAGGTAGCACGACCTTATAGATGGTCTGCCACTTGGTGGCGCCCATGGCATACGATGCCTCGCGAATGCCCATGGGAATGGAATTGAGGGCATCGATGGTGAGTGTGGTGATGGTAGGAACGATCATGATGGCAAGCACGAACCACGCCGTCAGCGCACCAAAACCAAGACCACCGGTCAGTTGCGCGATAAACGGACGGATGATGATCATTCCAAAGAAGCCATAGATGATAGAAGGGATGCCGGCCAACAGGTCAACGGCGGGGCTGATAAGCTTGCGCACGCGCTTGCCGGCGATCTCGACCAGGTACACGGCCGTGCCCACACCTAGCGGCACGCCCATGGCGAGCGCACCGACGGTCACCAGACCTGAGCCGGCAAGCAGCGACATGATGCCGTAGTGGCCCTCAGAGGGCGCCCACGTAAAGCTAAAGAAGTCCGCCAGACCGATGTCGGTAAAGACGGGCAGCGCCGAGTATGTGGTAAAAACAAAAATCAGGATGACGGTAACGACCGCCAAGAACGCGCAGGCAAAGAAGATCCACTGCAGCGCCTTCTCCTTGATATAGGTACTGCGCGATACGAGCGCCAGCTCGCGCTTCTTGGGTGCCTGAGCATTCTGCTCAGTCTGGGAGTTTTCCTGTGCTTCCATGCTACTCACTCCCCTTCTCGTCGTTGGTGACGGGAATAAAGCCCGCCTCGCGAATCTGCTTGTCCATCTTTTCGGACGTCACATAGTCGATGTAATCCTGCGCCTGCTGCGAAGGAGCACCCTTCACAAAGAAGTAAAGGTCGCGCGAGATGGGATAGCCGCCGCTCGCGACCGTCTTCTCGGACGCCTCAACATGATTGACCGAGACGGCCCTGACCGAGGTCTTGGCGTTGAGGCTATCGACGAAGCCCAGCGAAATGTAGCCAATGGCACCGCGCGAACGAGATACCACGTCGCGCACCTGGCCCGTGCCCGAAAGAACGGCCGAGCGGCGATCGAACGGCGTGCCGTCCATCACGATGGTACGGAAGGCCTCACGCGTGCCGGACGCCTCATCTCGGTTGATAACCTGAATCCTCAGGTCCTCGCCACCGACTTCTTTCCAGTTGGTGATCTTGCCGGCGTAAATATCGCGGAGCTGCTCGGTCGAGAGGTTATCGACCGGGTTATCGTCGTTCACGATGACCGCGATACCGTCGTGGGCAATGACGATGGGAGTCAGGCCCAGATCCTGTTCGTCGGCATTGAGTCCACGGGAGGAGCTGGCGATATCGGCCGTGCCGGCGCTGACGGCCTCGATGCCAGCAGAAGAACCCAAACCGGAAACGAGCACGTCGATGCCGGTCTCCTCCTTAAAGCCCTCGGCCGCAATCTCGGCGATAGGAAGGCAGGTCGTGGAGCCAGCGACGGTAATGGAAGAGGTAGAAGATCCCGAAGAACAGGCGCACAGCGTAAGCGTAAGCACAGCGGCGCTCAGGACCGATACGATCTTTCTCATAGCATCACGCCGATCGCAGCATGGCGCCCACAGGTGCCGCCCTCGTTACGGTAGGAATAAAAGCGGTCGTTCTGACGCACGGTCGAAAGCTGGGTATCCACGATATTATCCGCGTCGACACCGACATCTACCAGCGCCTCGCGAATGGCAGCGGAAAGATCGAGCATGCGAGAGGTACTCGCATCGATGCAAGAGAACTCGGCGGCAAAGCGATCCATGAGTTCCTGGGATACCTCATATTCGTCACCCAAGATATGGGGGCCGATATAGGCGGAAACGCCGCTCGCATCGCAACCGGCAGCATCGCAAAGCGCCTGGCACGCCTTGGCGGAAATGCGTGCAATCGTGCCCTTCCAACCGGAGTGCACCACGGCAAATCCGCCAGGGGCCACCAGCACCACGGGAACGCAGTCGGCAAAGCAGAGCAGCACGGGTACGTTATGCGCCGTACAGACGATGGCATCGCAGCCCTCGGCAATCTGCTCGCGGACGTCCTCAAGGTCATCGGCGCCGTTCGAGGTCACCGCAACGATATGGTCACCATGGACCTGATTGGGAACGAGCAGGTTGTGCTCGCACTCGGCGGCACCCATAGCCTCGAGCGCGCGACGACGATTTTCTTGAACAGCAAAGGGATCATCGCCAACATGCGAGCCCAAGTTGAGTGAGGAGTACGCATCTTCGGAAACACCACCGGCGCGCTCGGTGAAGGCAAAGCGAACATCGGATGTCGCGCCTTCCACCAACGTAACTCCATCATGGTCGACACGCGAAACTTTGTCCGCACGTGCTGCCATACTAAAGCCTCCTAATAACACAAGTACCGCGGCATCGCCGCTACAGCCAGCGTTTATACGGCTGTCATACTTCTCTAAAAGGATACCTGCTGCGCTGGAGGCAATCGTAAAGGGAACGTAAAGAGATTGGAGGTTCTAGTTTACAAAGTCGAAATAAAAAGGGCGCGTCCATACGGACACGCCCCTGTGCACAACAATGCAAAGAACGACTTAGAAGCTGCCGCGCTTCAGGAAGTCGGGAAGCTCGAACTGATCGTTGCCGAAGTTAGGAAGCTCGGTGCCACCGACGTTGCGGGTCGGAGCGGCCTGAGCCGGGCTGGTGGCCGGAGCGGTGCGCTGCGGCTCAGCGGAGGCAGCGGCCTTGCTCTGAGACTGCTGAGCAGCAAAGAGCTCGTCCTGACGGTTGACGTTGGAGTCGGAGAAGCCCGTAGCGATGACGGTGATACGCACCTGATCGCCCAGGGACTCGTCGACAACGGTACCGAAGATGATGTTGGCCTCGGGGTCGACGGCGTTGGCGACAACGTCGGCGGCGTCGCTGATCTCCTGGATGCCCAGGTCCTTGGAACCGGCGATGGAGAGCAGCACGCGTGTGGCACCATCGATGGAGCTCTCGAGCAGCGGGCTGGAGATGGCCTGCTGGGCTGCGTCGACGGCACGGGTATCCCCAGAAGAGGTACCGATACCCATCATGGCGGTACCGGCCTGCTTCATGATGGTCTTAACATCGGCGAAGTCCAGGTTGATGATACCGGGGACGGTGATGAGGTCGGTGATGCCCTGGGTGCCCTGGGAAAGGACGCCATCAGCAATCGCGAAGGCCTCGAGCATGGTGGTCTTCTTCTCGGCGATGTCGAGCAGCTTATCGTTAGGGATGACAATCATGGTGTCGACGCAATCGGAGAGGGTCTTAATGCCCTCCTCGGCGCTCTTCTTGCGCTTGCGGCCCTCGAAGGTGAAGGGCTTGGTCACGACGGCGACGGTCAGTGCACCGACCTCGTTCATCGCGATATCGGCAACGATGGGAGCAGCGCCGGTACCGGTGCCACCGCCCTCGCCGCAGGTGATGAACACCATGTCGGCACCAGCAAGCGCCTCGGCAATGTCGTCGCGGGACTCATCGGCAGCCTTGCGGCCAACCTCGGGGTTGGCGCCGGCGCCCAGGCCGCGGGTAAGGTCGGTGCCGATGTGCACCTTGATATCGGCATCAGAGATCGCGAGTGCCTGAGCATCGGTGTTGATGGCAACAAACTCGACGCCGCGGATGCCCTCTTCGATCATTCGATTGACCGCGTTGGTACCGCCGCCGCCGACGCCGACCACCTTAATGACGGCAAGGTAGTTGTTGATCTCTGTCTCGTGCATGTCGGTCCTCCGAACAAAGGTTATAGCCATAGCATGGGTCGACCCCTGCGCACATTAACCTTCAGGTTGAAAGTAAATGCAAAGGTAAACCGTATTATGTTTGCACATTATGAACGTATCAGTCAAATAATTGACCGTGAAAACCAAACAAACCAGATAAACGGCGTGGTATGGCCCCTCAACAAAGTAACAACCAGCGCTACGAGGTCGGAGCATTCCTAAATGTGTAGTTGCCCGGAGAGCGCACATTGATATACGTTACGCCCTCTACCTGCGAAAGCAACTTGGTGACTACGCGTTCTTTCTTGGCGATATCGTTCGAATCGCCCAGCGACACCTCAATGCCGTTATTGAGGTTTGCCGAGATGGCTTCGACCGAAGGCGTGGAAATATCCTTGACTTGTCCCAAGAACTCGCTCGAAAAACCACGCACATAATCCAGGCCGGCCTTAACGGCTTTGGAGTTCACCGCCTGGCCGGAAACCGGAGCGACATCCGCCGAGACATCAGTCAACAGCACCGCGCCATAATGCTTAGCGAGCGCCAGCGCGGCATCGATTCCGGTCAAGGTATTTGAGCCCTGCCCTGTCGTGATGACGTTGCCCTGGTCGTCCACTTCGACCGACGTCGACAGTGGGGCGATCCAGGTGTCATCATCCCCGATGGCCCAGGCAAGGTCATCGGAGCTGATATAGGCAATTGCGATGACCTTGCGCTCCATAGGCGTAATGATGAGCGTATGCGGGAACTGACGCTGGACATCCACGCCCGAGACCCACGGGTTCTGCTTGAGATCCTCGGTAATCTGGTCGGGATCGACGTTAAAAAGCGACGTTCCCTCGGGCAAATCGATCAGCTGGATAGCATCGTGCTTCGTCACATGCTCGCTGCCTTGAATCTGAATATCAGTGGCGGTAAACAATCCAGAGTTAATCACCACGATGGCAACGACGACGAGCACGGCCAAGACGGCCAGAACGCCGCCCACGATTTTGCCTTTGCCTGTAACGACAGAAGCGGCGTCTGATGTTTTATTTACCATCGCCCCAAGTGAAGACAACGGGTTGACGCTTTTTTTACCCGAAGGCTTCTTGACGGTAACCGGGACCGATGTCAGCGAGCGCGGTTTCGATGCGCCCAGCGTGCGACCTGGACGCGGCGCTTTAGTTCCCGTCGAGGGCTTAGGAGTTGCCATGGGACGGGCAGGTTTGGCGCCCATAACAGGCTTTGACGTCACCGAGGGACGCGAGGACTTTTTTGCGGCCGGACGATTACCGAGCTGCGAGCCGACGACCGGACGACTGGTCTGTCGAGCATGCCCGACAGACTTAGAATGCGCGACGGTATTGCGTTGAGGTTTGGCAGGCGCGCCGGAACGCCCTCCGGCGCGGCGGAAGGTGGGTTTCGATGCTCTAGAAGCCGAGGAATTTAACTTCCGGTCTGAGCTCGATGCCATACGCCTCCCTCACCTTTCCGTGCACATGTCTGATAACCGCGGCAACGTCATCGGCCGAGGCAGTTCCGTTATTAACGATAAAATTAGCGTGAACGGGCGAAACTTCCGCGCCGCCAATTGAAAAACCCTTTAATCCACAATCCTCGATAAGCTTGCCCACACTCGCATCGGGCGGATTGCGAAAGACCGACCCGCAGGATGCGCGACCCATGGGCTGCGTACGCTTGCGCCTCGTCAGGTACCGCTCCATGCGCTCGCGAATGTCGGCCTTGGGCGCCGGTTTAAGCTTGAGCACGCACTCGAGGATGATCTCATTGCGGGGAAGGCTACATTCGCGGTAGCCCCAAGTGATCTCGGACCCCGCATAATGCTTGATACCGGATGCCGGGTCAAACGTTACGACATCCTCAACCAGCGAGCCAATCCACTCGGTCCGTGTGCCGGCATTCATAGATATCGCACCGCCGACCGAACCAGGGATGCCAACGGCAAACTCAAGGCCCGAGAGGCTACGCGACAGGGCATCGTTGACCAGGCGCGCAAACATCACGCCCGCACCGACCGTCAGCGTACAACCGTCATCGGCAACAACCGTGCGCTGAAACTCACGTCCGAGCGAAATGACGGCACCGCGATAACCGCCATCGGCAACCAGCAGATTGGAGCCCTTGCCGATGATGACCCACGGCACCTGCTCGCGATCGAGCACCGCCACGGCGCGGCGGAGGGCATGATAGCTATGACACGTTACAAAGAGGTCGGCCTTGCCGCCGATACGATAGCTCGTATGACGCGCAAGGCGCTCGTCCTCGATCACATCCGTGTCGATCATGCCCGAAAGCGCCATGACGGCGTTAAACAGACCCATTAGACTTAAGCGTCTTTCTTGGCAGTCAGATACTCGATAAACTCGGGGCCGACGGTCGTAACGTCACCGGCACCCATAGTGAGCAGCAGGTCGCCCTCGCCCACCATCTGCTCGAGCTCCTGATTGAGCTCAAGACGGCTGGAGCAGTACACGACCTCCTTGCCAGGATGCTTGGCGCGCACGGTATCGGCGAGCATCTTAGAGGTGACACCCGGAATGGGCATCTCGCCAGCCGAGAACACATCAATCAGCAGCAGTTTATCGGCATTGGCAAATGCATCGGCAAAGTCGTCGCACAGGGCCTGCAGGCGCGAATAGCGGTGCGGCTGGAACACGACGTCGACGTGCTTGTAGCCCAGCGACGAAGCGGCAGCAAGCGTCGCCTTGATCTCGGTGGGGTGATGGCCGTAATCATCGACCACGGTGATGCCATCGATATCGCCCACGTGGGTAAAGCGACGGCGGACGCCCTCAAAGCTCGAGAGCGCCTTGGCGGCGGCGTCGATGTCAAGGCCCAGGACATGGGCGACGGTGAGCACCGCCGTGGCGTTGAGCATGTTGTGGCGACCGGGATTGCTCTTGATCTCCACAGCGTGCTCAGTGCCGTCCTCAAAGCGAACGATAAAGTCGCTCTGGATGCCCTTGACATCCGGGTGCATGCAGACGATGTCGTTGCTCTCGGCAAAGCCGTAGGAAAGCACGTGACGACCCGTCGACTTGGCGAGCTCGACCAGATGCGGGTCCTCACCGCAGACGATGACGGTGCCGTCCTCGCCCACCAGGCTCATGAATTTGGCGAAAGTTGCCTCGATCTCCTCGATACCCGAGTAGTGATCGAGGTGGTCGGCCTCGACGTTGGTCACGATGACCACGTTGGGGTTCAGGAACAGGAAGGAGCTGTCGGACTCGTCGGCCTCGGCGACAAAGTAGTCGCCCGAGCCGTTCTTGCCGTTCGTGTCATAGCCCTCGACGATGCCACCGATCAAGAAGCTCGGATCCAGACCCATGCGGTCGAGCATGGTGGCGCACATCGAAGACGTGGTGGTCTTGCCATGCGTGCCGGCAACAGCGACGGTGGTGTAGCCGTGGCCCAAAGCAGAGAGCATCTTGGCACGGGGCCACACGGGAATACCAAGCTCGCGAGCGCGCACGAGTTCAGGGTTGGACTCCGGAATAGCGGTGGAGACAACAACCACGTCGGGCTTGACCTCGTCGATCGTGGCGGCCTCATGGCCCACATGCACCTTCACACCAGCGCGGGTAAGCTGGCGGATATAACGTGACGTCTTAAGGTCGGAGCCGGTAACGGCATAACCGCGCTCGTGAAGAACGAGGGCGATGCCGCTCATGCCGGCGCCGCCGATACCGATAAAGTGGGCGCTCTTAAACTCGGGCGCGGAGGTTGCAGTCTGGGAATCAGCCATGTGCTCGTGTACTCCTTGCGTAAACACTGCCTGTAACCCGTTAACTGTACCGCACCTACCGCATCAGCGCGAGGGCGACCGACGATATCCCGTCTAACTAACGCAAACCCTCTACCGCATCGGCCAGAAGAGCGGCGGCCCTATCCTGAGCCAGACCACGCGCCGCCTGACGCATGGCGTCGCGCGCCGCCGCGTCATCGACCAGGTGCAGCAGTTCATCGGCAAAGGCAGAACCGTCGATATCGGCATCGGCGCAGAGCACACCGGCCCCGGCGTCGACCAGATAACGGGCATTGGTGGTTTGGTGGTCGGCCGTCGCATGCGGATACGGCACGAGCACCGAGGGCACGGCGAGCGCAGCAATCTCGGCCACGCTCGATGCACCCGAACGCGAGAGCACCAAATCGGCAGCAGCCAGCATATCGCCCATGTTGTCGATGTAAGGCTGGACGCGGTAACGCTTCGCCTCCTCGGGCGTCAGCGCCAAAGCGCGCTCGGTCTCCTCAAAGCCGTCGGCACCCGTCGAATGCAACACATAGAGGTTCTTGCGCGAAAGCAGCTCGTTTTTGAGCGAAGCCACGCGCTCGTTGAGGTGCTGGGCGCCAAGTGAACCGCCAAAGACGAGCAACAGCGTAGCGTCCTCGGGAACGCCAAGTGCCTTGCGGCCGCGAGCGCGATCGCCCTCGATTACCGAGCGACGTACGGGGTTGCCGGTCATGAGCACGTGGCCAGGGTCACCTTCGCGCTCAAAGACCGAACGCGCTGCCGGCACCGAGATGCACACGCGGGCGGCGTGGGAGTTCATCATCTTGTTGGCCAGGCCCGGAACAGAGTTCTGCTCATGCAGCAGATACGGAACGCCCGCGCCCTTGCACCACCCCAGCAGCGGAACCTCGACATAGGCACCAAAACCAATGGCGGCATCGGGCTTGCCGACCTTTGAGAAATGACTGGCGAGCGCACGTTTGGCCTTGTTGACACGCCACAGCGAGGTCAGCGCCGTCCAAGGACGGGAGCGGTCGAAGCCCGTGACCGTAATGGGCACAAAATCAAACCCAGCCTCGGGGACCAGACGACCCTCGAGCTTGCGCGACTGACCCACGAACACAACGTGGTGGCCACGGTCACGCAGTTCTTCGGCCAAGGCGAGCGCGGGGTTGATGTGTCCTGCCGTGCCGCCGGCTGCAATAGCAACGGTCATTTTATCGGTCATGGTAGTCCCTTCGTACACGCGGTCCCTGGTCGTCGGTACGCAGACGCGCCGACGGGTCCGAGTTCAAATCGATTCGATTATATCCGCCGCCCGCGTTGCGAGGGCTGGGGCGCTGCGGACGACCTTGCGGAGCCATTCGCGGGCGTGGACGAGCTGCCGGCTCGGATGCAGAACCATCCAGAACGGTAAAGCCGCTACGCGAAGGTCGTTCACCGCGCACATGGGCTACGCCGGCGGTACTCTCATCCATAACGGCAAAGCTCTCGCGGCGACGGTCGTACTCATCGCGACGGGCGCTCTCGTACGAAACGCGCAGGATCAGACCGGCGAGCATAAGCGACACAATAATCGACGAACCGCCGTAGCTAATAAACGGCAACGGTTTGCCCGTCATGGGAAACACGTTGAGGATGCCCAACGCGTTAATCAAAAACTGCACCGCGAGAATGACCGCGGAGCCAGACGCCATAAGCGCGCCCCGACGATCGGTCGCCTGCTCGGCAATGCGAAACGCCGAATAGATCAGCATCGCAAACACCAAGAAGAACAGCACGGTTCCGACAAAACCGACTTCCTCGCCAATGATGGCCAGGATGTAGTCATTGTGCGCCTCGGGCAGATACGAGTACTTCATGGTTGAGTTGCCGATGCCACGGCCGAACAGACCGCCCGAGGCAAAGGCCATGATGGCAAGCGTGGCCTGATAGCCGTCACCATACTCGTCGGCCCAAGGGTTCAAGGCAACCTGAATACGCACCATACGGTACGGCTCTGCAACAAGCGCAATCACGATCACGAGAATGCCGAAGATTAGCACGCCGATGATAAATCTGGGGTCGAGACCCGCAAACAACGCCATGCACATGAGGGTCAACAGGATGATCAGGACAGTACCGAAATCGGGCTGGATAAAGATCAGAAAGAGCGAAATGCCCAAGTAGATGCCCATCTTGCGAAGGAATTCGTTGATGTTGCCACCGGGCGAAAAGAAACGATCAAGCATGATGGCCGAATACGCAATGGCAAATGGCTTTAAAAACTCGGAAGGCTGGAACTGAATACCGGCGATGTTGAGCCAGCGCGTGGCGCCACGGCTGCCGCTGCCCACCAAGAACACCAGAAGCAGTAGCCCCATCATGCCGATGAGGAAGATCCTGAGCACGTCTTCCCCAAACCAACTGTCCGGCAAGATGCGCACGATGGCAACCATAGCCAGCACGCCAACTCCGGCAAACGCGGCTTGTCGAAACAGAAAAAACGTCGCCGAGCCATTCTCGTGCAGCGCCTCGACCGAAGACGCCGAGTACACCATCAGCAGGCCAAAGCACACCAAGGTAAACAGGCAGGCCATGAATATCAAACGGGGGCGCATGATACGGGCGGGAACGCCGGCAATATAGCGTTCGCTAAACGTCTGCCCGCCGCGACCGGAACGCGGTGTGCTGCGCCGCGAGGAAGCACGGTCCGAGTCGGGCCTCCTCATACCTTGTCGGGGGCTCTCCTCTCTCACCGGCAACCCCTATTCCATTTGCGATTTCGCCGCAGCGGCAAGCTGGGCCACATAGTCCTTAAACACGCGGCCGCGCTCCTCATAGCCCGAGAACTCATCGAACGAAGAGCAGGCAGGAGAAAGTAAGATCACATCGCCACGGCTCGACAGCGAACGGGCGACGTCCACGGCATCGCGCAGGTCATCCGCCTGGGCGATATCCACATCGCCATCGACATCGGCCTCGTCCATAGCGGCGGTGAAACGCTCGCGCGCATCGCCAAAGCAGACGACCGAGCGTACGTTATCCATAACAACGCGCGCGAAGTCCGTGAGCGGCGTGCCCTTATCGTGGCCGCCGAGCAGCAAGATCACGTCGTCATCGGGAAATGCCGTCAGTGCCTTCTCGACCGCATCGGTGTTGGTCGCCTTGGAATCGTTGACGTAGCGCACGCCGTCAATCTCGCCACACGGCTCCACGCGGTGCTCGAGCGGCTGGAACGAGGCCAGACCGCGGCAGACGCCATCGACATCGGCACCGACTGCCAGGGCAGCCGTGGCAGCGCACAGGGCATTGATAACATTGTGATGGCCCGAAATCTTGAGCTCGGATGTAGCGATGAGCGGGGTCTCGACGCCCTTCAGGCGCACGATCATCTTGCCATCGCGTACAAAGGCGGCATCCTCACCCTCAGGCTCGTCAAAGGCAACCTTGCAGATGCGACGACCCGGCGTGTAGATGTACTCATCGAACTCGTGAATGCCGGCGTCTTCGACGTCGACAACCGCCAGATCGTCATCGACCATATTGTCAAACAGTTTGATCTTGGCAAGCGCATAGTTCTTATGGCTCTTATGCCAGCCCAAGTGGTCGGGAGTGATGTTGAGCAGCACCGCCACGCGAGGATGAAGCTCGGCGGTCGTAGCAATCTGGTAGCTCGAGAGCTCGGCCACAAACCACTCGTTGTGGGCTCGGCCGTCAATCTCGTTGACCGGCGGCTCGCCGATGTTGCCGACAGCTACGCTGACCTCGCCGGCAGCCTTGAGCAGATAATCAGTCAACGACGTGGTGGTCGTCTTGCCGTTGGTACCCGTGATGGCAATCCAGTTATCGGGCGACAGGCGATAGGCAAACTCGGGCTCACCCATAATCTGGGCGGCATGCTCGCGCCCGGCCTTAAAGAAGCCCGAGAACTCCGAGATGCCCGGGCACGTCACGCATACGTCATAGGCGCCCTCGACCTGTTCGGTCCCATAGACAAACGACGCACCAGCAGCCTCAAGCGCACGCGTGGCGTCATTGGGCTCAGAGGTGCCGCCGCCATACACGGTAACGGCGCTTACGCGCTCGGGATGTGCCAGCGCCCAGCGGGCGACATCGAGACCGGATTTGCCCTGACCCAAAACGAGCAGGCTAAAGACATCAGCAAGAGGCATGAAAGACCACTATCCCAACTGGAAGAACAAAGCAAGGCCAACGGCACCAAAGGCCGCAGCGATAATCCAAAAACGGATGACGACCTTGGTCTCGGCCCAGCCCTTCTTTTCGAAATGATGATGGATGGGCGCCATAAGGAAGACGCGCTTGTGCGTAAAGTGGAAGTAGACAACCTGAATCATTACCGACAGGGTCTCAACGATAAACAGGCCGCCGATGATGAGGGAGACGACCTCGGTGTTGGTCATGATGGACGTGCAGGCAAACGCGGCGCCCAGGGCAAGCGAGCCGGTATCGCCCATAAAGATGCTCGCCGGATAGCAGTTGAACCACAGAAAGCCCAAGCAGGCACCGGCACACGCGGTGCAGAAGATGGACAGGTTCACGTCTCCGTGCAAAAACGCCATGGCAGCCATGGCGAGCATGGCAATCATGGAGGTGCCACCAGCAAGACCGTCAAGGCCATCGGTCAGGTTCACGGCATTAGAAAGACCGGCGATCATCAGCCAGCAAAAGACAATGTAGAGCCACGGGAACGAAAGGCCGCAGATGGTGGTCGAAAGAACACCGAGGTCAATCGTCAGGCCGCCGGGAAAACGAATCTCGGGGGCGACGCCGCACCAGTTGACGGCAAGTACCGTAAAGGTGACACAGATAATGGTTAGGCCGATCATCTTGGCATGAGGCGTCAGACCGAGCGAGCGCCCATGCGTAACGGAGGTCAGGTCGTCGATCAGGCCCAGCACGCCGGTCGCCAGCGTGGCGAGCAGCACGAGCACGAGCTCGGTGGTGAGCTTGCCCATCAGCAGGCAGGTCAGCGAGATCGCGACGAGGATGACAACACCACCCATGGTGGGCGTTCCCTGCTTAACCAAATGACGCTTGGGGCCGTCGGCACGAACCTGCTGGCCGATACCCTCGACCTTGAGCAGCTTGATCCACCACGGCATGAGCAGCAGCGCAATGGCAGCGGCGATGCCAAGCCCCAAAAAAGCCTGATACGTTGGATACGAGGGATTGCCGAACATGGGCTAGCACACACCTTCCACAAAGCGGTCGAGCTCAACAAAGCGGGAACCCTTGACCAGTACAACATCATGTTTTTCAAGCGCGCCGCCCATGCGGTCGAGCACCTGCTGATAATCGGAGAACACCTGGATGCGGTCCTCGTCCATGCCCATCATGCGCGCGGCATCGGCCATAAGCTGGGCCAGCTCACCACCCACGCACGCCAGCATGTCGAGCTTCTTGGCGGCGGCATAGGCGCCCACGAGTTCATGCATGCGAGGGGCCTCATCGCCCATCTCGCCCATCTCGCCCAAGATCGCCATGCGAGACCCCGTGCACGAAAGCGAGCACAGTAGATCGAGGCCAGCAGCCATGGATTCGGCGCTGGCGTTATAGGAATCGTCGATGACGCGGGCACCGCTCTTGGCGCGCTTGATCTCCTGGCGATGACCGGTAATCGTGAGGCCCCTAAAGGCAGCATCGATCTGCTCGGGCGTCACGCCCAGGCGATAGGCAACCGCGGCGGCCTTAACGGCATTTGGGACGGACTGCACGCCGGGGATGGCAAGCATGGTATCGATTGTCTCGCCCTGACCAAAATCGAGCGTAAAGACCGGACGGCCCTCGTCATCAACTCGAACGTCGCGGGCACGGACCTCATCATCGTCCGAGACGCCGGCCAGCATCACGTCGATACCAGCAGGCTGGGCGAACGTATCGCGAATGAACGGCGTAAAGTCGTCCTCGCCGCCCAAAACCAGCAGCGGCAAGAAGTCGCCGGCGGCGCACATACCCTGGACAATCTCGGCCTTAGCGCGGGCGATGTTCTCGCGGCTACCCAAAATGCCGATATGAGAGGTACCAATCTTGCTCACGATGGCAAGGTTGGGATTGGCGGACTGGGACAGGCGCTCGATCTCGTGGAAATGGTTCATGCCCATCTCGAGCACCAGGACCTCGGTATCGGCCGGAGCGGAAAGCACCGTGAGCGGCATGCCGATCAGGTTATTGAAATTGCCCTTGGTGGCCCAGACACGATAGCGCTTGGCGAGCACGGCGGCGAGCACGTCCTTGGTCGTCGTCTTGCCGATAGAACCGGTAATACCAACGACCAGGCAGCCAAGCTCCAGACGGTACGTGTGCGCCAAACGCAGCAGAAACTCCTCGGGATCATCGGTCAGCAAGATGGCACAGCCCTTGTCCTGCGCCAGCGAGACCAGCTCGGCCTCGGGCTCACGCGTCATCACGACGGCGCCGGCGCCCGACTGGACGGCACGGGAAGCAAAATCATTGCCGTCGACGTTTTCACCGGGAAAGGCGACGAAAATCGTCCCTTCCTCGACCTGGCGCGAGTCGATAACGCACCCGCGGCATACCCGATCGGCTTCTCCCGTCACGGTTCGGGCCCCTGTTGCGGCCGCGAGGTTGTTGACGGCGATCTCTATCATTGCAGCTCCCCTGTAAACCTAATAATGCTATCGGCGTATTGTATCCCAGCGCCGCGCATGCGTGGTGCAGGGCATGTGAACACCCCTCATATGGGACAACAAACCACGCCCCAAAGATTGTAACCCCCTACTTCGTGTGCGGGATACCCAGCACGTCGAGCGCGTTGGCCATAATGGACTGGAACGGCACCGCAGCGGCATCTGAGCCGCTCGGCGTTCCGTCGAGCGTGATATAGCACAGCACCTTGGGCGATTGTGCCGGCGCAAAGCCCATAAAGGACGACATGTAGTTCTCCTTGAGGTAGCCGCCGTTCTCGTCGGCTCGTTCGGCCGTACCGGTCTTACCCGCCACGTCATAGCCGTCAACCGCGCCGCCAACGCCCGTTCCCTCGGACACGACCGTCTGCATGCACGATGTCACCTGGGATGCGGCGTCCTCAGAAATCGCGCGCTCGCCTTCGCCCCAGTCCTTCTCGTCGCCTTTGCTGGACTTATAGAAGTGCGGGGTCATCATCACGCCGCCGTTGGCGATGCCGCCCACGGCACGTGCGATCTCAATCGGCGAGACGGACAGCGCCTGTCCAAAGCTCATCGATCCCAGCGTGGCGCCGTCATACTGGTCACGCTCCTTGACGATGCCCAGGCTCTCGCCCGGAAAATCGACACCGGAGCTGTGACCTATGCCCCACTTGTCCACATAGGCGGCAAAGTCGTCCGCACCGATCTTGCGCCCCACCAGGACAAAGCCCACGTTGGACGAACGGCGCATCATCTCGCGCACATCCATGGTCATGGCATAGTCGCGCTTGTCGGCATCGGTGACGGTATCGTCACCCACCTTGATGCTCGCCGGCACCTCAAACGACGTACTCGATCGCACGACGCCCAAGTCGAAGCCGGCGCCCGCCACGAGCGTCTTAAAGACCGAGCCGGGCTCGTAGGCGTCGGTGACCAGGCGCAAGTTCATATCCTCGGTCTTGGCGTTTTCCAGATCGGTCTGGTCGTAAGTCGGATACGAGCAGGCTGCCAAGATCTCGCCTGTCGTAGGATCGGTGACCAGCGCCGAGCCGTTCTTGGCCTTAGTCTTCTCAACTGCCTCTGCCAGGGCATCCTCGGCCGCACGCTGGATATTGACGTCGAGCGTCGTCACGATATCAACGCCGTCGACCGCAGCCACCTTTTTATAGGCACCGCCCGCGATATAGCTGCCGTCCCTCGCGCGCTCGCGCACAAGAGAACCGTTCGTACCGGTCAGAAGCTTGTTGTATTGCTTCTCGAGACCCGTCAAGCCGTCGTTGTCTACATTCACTACACCCAGCACCTGCGATGCCAGATTGCCGTATGGATATACGCGCTTCATGGCCTGCTCAAAAAGCACGCCGGGCAGGTTCTTCTTCTCCAGCGCCGCAGCATCGTCTTCGTCCACCTGGCGCTTGATATACACCCAGGTGCCATCGGACTCGACGAGCTTGCGGCAGGTCTTTTTATCGATCCCAGTTGCCTTGACCAGCGCCGACACCGTCTTGTCAACATCCTCGACAAGCTGCGGGTTCACGGCGATGTTGCGACATTCGACCGACGACGCTAGCACGTTACCGTTGCGGTCGTAGATGGTGCCGCGTTTGGCATAGAGGGTCTGCGCAAGCAGGCGGCGCGCATCGGCACGCTCGCGCAGTTTATCGGCTTCGACAATTTGATAGTCGGCAAGGCGAAAGACGCCCAAGCCCAAGCCAAACCCAATGAATCCCATGACGGCTTTGCGGCGAGGCAGAGGCGCGCCTGTGAGCCATTCGGTCGACGAACTCTTGCGCGACCTGTTGTTATGCACTTGAGGGCCGCCCGAGCCGCGAAGTCGCGACGCCGGGTCGTTGCCACGGGACTGCCCGGCGTTGTAAGATTGCCGACCCGTTCCTTGATAACCAGAACGTCCCCGCGACGAGGGACGTCCAGAACCGCGGCCCCCATCGGAACCGCGGCGATAGTCATTTGTCATACTCAGCTACCGTCTTGCTACTGAGCGGTCGCGGTCGCGTTGGCGCCCGCGGCTGCATCCTGCGAAAAGTCAAGTGTAACGCTCTCGCTGGGCTCCACCATGCCATAAGCGCCCGCAAGGTCGCGAATGCGCGTGTCGGCGCCATAGACCGAATGCATGACCTCCAGGTCGGAGCTCTCATCGGTCGCCTTTTCGAGCGTGTTGGTAAGCTCGGCGTTGCTGTTGAGCACCTGGGCCGTAACGCCGGCGAGCGCCACGCGGGCGACGCCGATCGTCATGAAGATAGCCGCAATGATGCAAAACGTTTTAAGAACGCTCATGAAAACCGGGCTTACCGCCTGGTTTGCCTGACGGCCCGCGCCCGTGTAGACATCAAAGCGCGGCGTGCGCTGCTCACGGGGAGCAACGGGGGCCTGCGGCGTCTCACGATAGGCGGGCATGGCGTTCATATCATAGGCGAGTGCTGCGCTTGAAGTGTTGTAGCCCATGATATGCCGCCTCCCATCCCGAGTACGTTGGTAGTGTGTTTAAGCTTCGTTTATGGTGCGAGCGGGAGGTCCAATATCGCGCGGTCGCGCCTACAGACGCTGCGCCACGCGGATTTTGGCTGATCTCGCCCGAGGGTTGCGCTCAACCTCATCAGGCTGGGCAACCAAGGGTTTGCGGGTGATGACCTTGAGTATCGGCACGTTGCCGCACACGCACACCGGAATCTCCGGCGGACACGTGCACCCCTGGCTCATCTCCTTAAAGTGGTTCTTTACGATACGGTCCTCGAGCGAGTGATACGAGATGACGCAGATACGTCCGCCCGGGTTGAGCCACCTGGTGGCGGCATCAAGCCCTCGTTCGAGCACATCGAGCTCGTGATTGACCTCGATGCGAATGGCCTGGAAACTTTTCTTGGCCGGGTGTCCGCCATGCCGACGAGCGGCAGCCGGGATACCCGCCTTGATGATCTCGACAAATTGGCCGGTGGTTTCGATCGGTTCTTGCTCGCGGCGGCGCACGATCTCGCGCGCGATCTGCGAGGCGAACTTCTCTTCGCCGTAGACGCGTAGAATCCGGGCGAGGTCGTGTTCGTTATAGGTGTTGATGACCTCAGCTGCGTTTAAGGTGTTATTACCCGGATCCATCCGCATGTCCAATGGGGCGTCCTCGTTATACGAAAAGCCCCTGCCAGGGATATCGAGTTGCGGTGACGAAACGCCCAAATCGAACAGGAAGCCATCGACCCCGGGCACCTCGGCCGAGCAAAGCAGCTCGTCCAAGTCGCCGAAGTTGCCCTTCAGCAGCTGGTGCGGAACGCCGGGAACCTCGCGGTCCAGACGGGCGCCAGCGGCCTCGAGGGCCATGTCGTCCTGATCGACGCCGAGCAAAAGGCCCGTCTCCCCCACCTGCGCGGCCATCTTTACCGAATGGCCGGCACCGCCAAGGGTGCAATCGCAGACAACGGAGCCGCTCTTTAGCCGCAGCGACTCAAGCACTTCGCCGAGCATGACAGGTTCATGCCGATATTCTTGTGTCAAGATCCCACGCTCCATCCGTTACCCGTGCCTTGCCCTTACGAGAAGAAGAGGTCCAGCAGGGCCTCATCGTCATCGTCCTCATCGGCCGCGGCGCGATCCCAAACCTCAAGGTGGTCGTAGTTGCCCACAACCGTGACCTCGCGGTCGAGGTTCGCCTGCTTGCGGAGAGACTCGGAAAGACCGATACGACCGGCGCTGTCCACGTCCATCGACGTGGTGCGCTTGTTGATCGCCCTCATGAGCTTCTGGTCGTTAATGTCACGCGGGTTAAAACCCTCGTGGCCCTCACGACCCGCGAAGAGTCCTTCGACCCACTTATCGAAGGCCTCGGCAGAGAACACGTACAGAGCATCGACATCCAGGGCTTTAAACACGCGAACGTGCTCTCCAAGCTCCTCGCGAAGGGGTGCAGGCAGGGATAGACGACCTTTTGCATCGAGATTGCGCTCGTATGCACCAGTCATTCCCATGTGCGCCCTCCCCTCGGTTACTCAGATGGCACGTACGCGGGGAACCACCCCGCCTGTCGACGTCATCAATAATATGGGGAACCGCCCCATTTTTCAACACCTTTCCCCACCCCTTCCCCCAC
>CATYJU010000034.1 GCA_958407995.1 uncultured Collinsella sp. | reverse complement strand
CATCGTGCTGATATGACTCGCTTCCTGCGCGCTATGATCTCCCATCCCTCTGAGTCCTGCGAGGAGGGTGAGGTTGTTGCCTGCATCAAGGCCGAGATGGAGAGCCTTGGCTATGACGAGGTCAAGGTCGACGGCCTGGGCAACGTCATGGGCTTTATGGGCGAGGGCGACAAGATCATCGCCATCGACTCCCACATCGACACCGTCGGCATCGGCAACATCGAGAACTGGGACGCCGATCCCTATGAGGGCTACGAGACCGACGAGATCATCTACGGCCGCGGCGGCTCTGACCAGGAGGGCGGCATGGCTTCCGCTACCTACGCTGCCAAGATGATGAAGGACATGGGCCTCATCCCCGAGGGTTACAAGATCATGGTCGTCGGCACCGTCCAGGAAGAGGACTGCGACGGCATGTGCTGGCAGTACATCTACAACAAGGACGGCATTAAGCCCGAGTTCGTCATTTCCACCGAGCCCACCGACGGCGGCATCTATCGCGGCCACCGCGGCCGCATGGAGATCCGTGTCGACGTTCACGGCACCTCCTGCCACGGCTCCGCTCCCGACCGCGGCGACAACGCCATCTACAAGATGGCCGACATCATCGCCGACGTCCGCGCCCTCAACAACAACGGCTGCGACGAGTCGACCGACATCAAGGGTCTCGTCAAGATGCTCGACCCCAAGTACAACCCCGAGCACTTCGAGGATGCCCGCTTCCTGGGCCGCGGCACCTGCACCGTCAGCCAGATCTTCTACACCAGCCCCAGCCGCTGCGCCGTGGCTGACTCCTGCGCCATCTCCATCGACCGTCGCATGACCGCCGGTGAGACCTGGGAGTCCTGCCTGGACGAGATCCGCAACCTGCCGGCCGCCAAGAAGTACGGCGACGACGTGAAGGTCTCCATGTACATGTACGACCGTCCGTCCTGGACCGGCGAGGTCTACGAGACCGAGGCTTACTTCCCCACGTGGATCAACAAGGAGACCGCTCCGCACGTCAAGGCCCTCGTCGACGCCCACAAGGCCATGTTTGGTGACGAGCGCATCGGCTGCGAGCCCAGCATGGACAAGCGCACCGGTCGCCCGCTGTGCGACAAGTGGACCTTCTCCACGAACTGCGTCTCCATCCAGGGCCGCTACGGCATTCCCTGCGTGGGCTTTGGCCCGGGTGCCGAGTCTCAGGCTCACGCTCCCAACGAGGTCACCTACAAGGACGACCTGGTCACCGCTGCCGCCATGTACGTGGCTGCCCTGAACCTCTACGATCCGAGCCAGGCCGATGGCGACGCCACCGTGTTCCGCGCCGGTCTGACCAACAACAAGATCGATTAGTCCCATTCCTCGATTTTGTTGAGCCGGGGGCCGCTCGTGTCCCCGGCACCCCCTGTTGACTTGGGGCCCGCGGTCGTTATCTCCCATGCTTCCTCAACGGTGGCGGGTCCTCGTCATGGTGCTCTGCATGTTCTAGCCACACGCGCATGCCGGAGCACATCTACTCATTGCGATCGTTTCATCTTTAGAAAGGACATTTCCATGAACGCTAAGTTTACCGAGCTCGTCGAGCAGCTGAACGGCCTCGATTTTAAGGGTATGTACGGCAGCGACTTCCTGCACACCTGGGACAAGACCACCGATGAGCTCAAGGCTCTCTACATCGTCGCCGACGCACTGCGCGAGCTGCGCGAGAGCAACGTTTCGTCCAAGATCTTCGACTCGGGCCTGGCCGTCTCCCTGTTCCGCGACAACTCCACCCGTACGCGCTTCTCCTTCTCTAAGGCCGCCAACCTGCTCGGCCTTGAGCTGCAGGACCTGGACGAGAAGAAGTCCCAGATCGCTCACGGCGAGACCGTCCGCGAGACCGCTACCATGATCTCCTTCATGGCCGACGTCATCGGCATCCGCGATGACATGTACATCGGCAAGGGCGATGCCTACATGGCCGAGGTCTCCGAGTCCGTGCAGCAGGCCTACGAGGACGGTGTTCTGGATCACCGTCCCACGCTCATCTCCCTGCAGTCCGATTCCGACCACCCCACGCAGTCCTCTGCCGACATGCTCTACCTCATCAACGAGTTTGGCGGTCTTGAGAACCTCAAGGGCAAGAAGGTTGCCGTTACCTGGGCCTATTCGCCCTCTTACGGCAAGCCGCTGTCCTGCCCGCAGTCGCTGATCAGCCTGCTGCCTCGCTTTGGCATGGACGTCACCCTGGCTCACCCCGAGGGCTACGACCTCATGCCCGAGGTCGTCGAGCGCGCTAAGGGCTACGCCGCCGAGTCCGGCACCACCTTTAAGCAGGTCAACACCATGGCCGAGGCCTTCGAGGGCGCCGACATCGTGATCCCCAAGAGCTGGGCTCCGTTTGCCGCCATGGAGAAGCGTACCAACCTGTACGCCGAGGGCGACGATGCCGGCATCGCTGCGCTCGAGAAGGAGCTGCTCGCTCAGAACGCTACGCATCAGGATTGGTGCTCCACGACCGAGCTCATGGAGAAGACTGCCAACGGCCAGGACACCATCTTTATGCACCCGCTGCCCGCCGACATCTCCGGTGTCTCCTGCGAGCACGGCGAGGTCAACGCCGACGTCTTCGACATGCACCGCGTGGGCATGTACAAGGAGGCCAGCTACAAGCCGTACGCCATCGCAGCCATGATGTTCCTGCAGAAGGTTGCCGATCCCGCCGCTACCCTCAAGGCCCTCGACGAGCGCAACACCGCCCGTTGGTTCCAGGCCTAAAGCTGGGCTGAGGTAAGCCATGTAAAGGGGGCGCTCTGCCAACCGGCGGGGTGCCCCCTTTTTGCATCGGGGCATGCGGGATAAGCGCTTTCGATGTAGATGCCCCGCGGCGCGAGTTATGGGTACGATGGTTTCAGGGGAGGTATCGCCATGAAACTTGGTTGCGTCATTATGGCTTCGGGCGAGGGCAAGCGGTTTGGCTCTAACAAGATGCTTGCCGATATCTATGGCGAGCCGCTGATTGCCCGGACCATCGATTCGGTTCCCCGGGGCTTTGACGTTGTGGTTTCGACGCGTTGGCCCGAGGTCGCTCAGATTTGCGAGGACAAGCATTGCCCGTGTGTGCTGCACGATGGCGAGCTGCGCAGCGAAAGCGTCCGTGCGGGCCTTTCGTGGGGAGTCGAACGCAACTGGAAAGGTTGCCTCTTTTTGCCGGGCGACCAGCCGCTCGTGAGTTCGGATTCTTTTGAGGCTATGGTTCGTGCATTTGACGAGCGTGGCCGCAAGCATCCGGTGCGTCTTGCGTGCAACGGTGAGCCTTCGAGCCCGGTGCTCTTTCCGGCGGAACTGTTCGATGCACTTATGTGTCTCGAGGGCAAGGACGGCGGCGGTTCGATCCTCAAGGGCCGTATCGACGTGGTGCTGGTCGAGGCGCGTGCCTACGAGCTGTGGGACGTCGATACCGCCAAGGGACAGCAACGCATAACGGAGCATATCGCTGCCTGCTCGTATTTTGATCGCGTGGCCAACTGTATTAATCAATAAGGAGCAACATGATCATCATCAAAAACGGCGCGCTCGTGACGCCCCAGGGACTTCGCCGCGCCGATCTTGCTATGGAGGGCGATAAGATCGTGCGGATCGCCGCGGCGATTGAGCCGGCCGAGGGCGATACCGTCGAGGATGCCGCGGGCTGCTGGGTGTTTCCCGGCTTTATCGACGGCCACACGCACATGCAGTGCTGGACCGGCATGGATTGGACAGCCGATAGCTTTGAGACCGGCACGCGCGCGGCTGCCTGCGGCGGCACGACGACCATCGTGGACTACGCGACGGCCGATCGCGGCGTGACTATGCCCGATGCCTTGGCCGAGTGGCATCGCCGCGCCGACGGAACCTGCACGGCCAACTACGCCTTTCATATGGCACTCGCCGAGTGGAACGAGCGCAACCGCGCCGACCTTTCGGCCATGCGCGAGGCGGGCGTATTGTCGTTCAAGACCTACTTTGCCTATGATCACCTGCGCATGGACGATGCCGAGACACTTAAGGTGCTGGAGGAGCTCAAGCGCCTGGGCGGTATCCTGTGCGTGCATTGCGAGAATGGCACGTTGGTGAATGAACTGCAGAAGCGCGTGTTTGAGCAGGGTATCCACGGGCCCGAGGGCCATGCGCTCAGCCGTCCGGATGTGTGCGAGGCCGAGGCAGTGAGCCGTCTGCTATATCTGGCGCACCTGGCCGGCGACGCACCGGTCAACGTGGTGCACCTTTCGACCAAGCTGGGGCTCGAGGCCATCCGTGCCGCCAAGGCGCGCGGGCAGAGGAATATCTATGTCGAGACCTGCCCTCAGTACCTGATGCTCGACGATACGTGCTACTTGGAGCAGGGCGAGGACGGCTTTGCGGGTGCCAAGTATGTGATGAGCCCGCCGCTGCGCCATGCGGGCGACCGTGCGGCACTGCGCGAGGCGCTTGTGGCCGGCGAGATCGATACGATTGCGACCGACCACTGCAGCTTTAACCTGCATGGGCAAAAGGACCGCGGGCGCGACGACTTCCGCGCGATTCCCAACGGCGGGCCCGGCGTGGAGCATCGCCCCGTCGCGATTGCTACGAGCTTTGAGGGACAGCTGGGTCCCGAGGATCTGTGCCGCTTGATGAGCGAGAACCCGGCGCGCGTCTTTGGCATGTATCCGCGTAAAGGCTGTCTTGCCGAGGGCGCCGATGCCGACGTGTGCGTGTGGGATCCCCAGGCGCGCTGGACGATTCGCGCGGCGACGCAGCACCAGGCTGTGGACTACACGCCGCTCGAGGGATTTGAGGCGCACGGCCGCGCCAAAGCCGTGTTTGTGAACGGCGTGCTGGCTGCGCGCGACGGCGAGCCCACGGGAGTCCAGCCCGGTCGCTACGTGCCCCGCTAACAGGAAGATCACCGGATTCCCCTCCGCAGTTGCGGTGAAATAGTTCCTGTTTAGCCGCCAAATAGGCCTTTCAGGAACTATTCCACCGCAACTTATAGGTCTGTTGGGGCAGCGCCGGCTATTTGAGACTGGTGGCGATGAGGGAGCGGTCGAGGACTGCCTCGAAGCGATCTGCCATCGTTGGGTCGGCAAGCGTGTCGACTTGGTTGAGCATGATGCGGGCATTGTTGAGGTTCAGCATCCGCAGCTCGGCATTGAGCACCATGGCGACGTGCTCTGGGGTGGCAGCGTCGGTGGGCTCGCAGCCGCAGCGCTCGCAGAAGAGCTCGGGGCGGTGGACAACCTCGGCGACGGGCTTGCCCAGCCCCGAGGCGCCGACGACCCAGACAACGTTTGCCGTGGCGGCGGGAATTACCGGCTCCCAGGCGGCATGCGCCTTGAGCGGGAGTCGCTTGCTGCCATCTGCCTCGGCCAACACATAGTCAAAGCGCTGCGCCAGCTCGTTGAGCGGCTCGGCGGGGGCGGAGAGCTTGCCTGTCTCCGGGTCCAAAACACCCGCCTGGCAGATACTTCCGCGGCTCATGCCAGCGCATGCCTCGCAGGTGCAGCCGGGAACATGCAGGGCCCCCGGCTTCCAAGGCACGGCGTCCAGGCGACGGCTCGACCCGTCCCATGGCACGCCGGCGACGGGAAACATATGCGTGGTGGTGCAGAGGAGCACGCGGCCGCCGGCGCGCATAAGCTCAAGGCCGAGCGTCTTTAGCAGGGTCGACTTGCCGCCGCTGCCGATAATTGCGGTAATGCCCGGCTCAATCTTGAACGCGGAGGCAAGGTTTCCGCTCGTCGTTTCCATCTGTTCACCGCCGTATAATACTGTGATAATAAATAATCATCAGAGTAGCGGTCGAACCGCTTTTGCTCTGCTCAAACCGTAGCACAGGGAGGTGCCCCGGGAATGCTCGTTTATGTTCGCGGCGCCGGCGATATCGCTACGGGCGTCGCCGCTCGCTTGGTGCGCTCCGGCGTGTCGGTCGTTATGGCCGATATCGCGGTTCCCACGTGCATCCGCCGCACAATCAGTTTTTGCGAGGCCATTCGCCTGGGCGAGGTCGAGGTCGAAGGCATTCGCGCTCGCTTGGCACTGACGCCGGCTGAGGCGCTCGAGATTACCCAAGCGGGGGATGTTGCCGTCGTGGTGGACCCTCAGGCCAAGATGCTCGATGAGCTTAAACCCGCGGCTGTGGTCGACGCGATTTTGGCCAAGCGCAACCTGGGCACCACGCGCGACATGGCGCCTGCCGTCATCGCCGTGGGGCCGGGCTTTACCGCGCCGGTCGATTGCGACGCCGTGGTCGAGACCATGCGCGGTCATTTTCTCGGCCGTGTCATTACCCAAGGTTCGCCCCAGCCCAACACGGGCGTGCCGGGCATTATCGCCGGCTATGGCAAGGAGCGCGTTATCCACAGCCCCGCCGCCGGCGTGTTTCGGTCCGACCGCGCAATCGGCGACATCGTGAGCGCCGGAGACGTGATTGGCTACGCGGACGATACGCCCATGTGCACGCAGATTGACGGCTGCTTGCGCGGTCTTTTGGCGAACGGTGTGCAGGTGACTGAGGGCTTTAAGTGCGCCGACGTCGACCCGCGCGGCGATGCCAGCTATATCAACTATATTTCGGACAAGGCGACGTCGGTCGGCGGCGGTGTACTCGAAGCGCTCGCCATGCTCACCGGTGTATTCCAGGGATAGGAAATTGCAATGGAAAAGCTCGATGTGGTGAATGCCGCGCTTGGCGCTCTGAAGGCTGGTAAGACGTGCGAGCTGGTGGTAGTTGCCGGCACGGCAGGATCATCGCCGCGCGGCGTGGGCGCATGGATGACTGTCTTTGCCGATGGCAGCCAGGCAGGCACCATCGGCGGCGGCAAGATTGAGCTCTTTGCGCTGGACGAGGCGCGCGAGCTGCTGGCCGCAGGGCAATCGCGTCTGGTCCGCTACACCATGGGCGGCGAGAACTCCGATACCGGCATGATCTGTGGCGGGGCCATCTGCCTGTGCTACCTGCATCTGGATGCAACCCAGGCACCGTTGTTCCAGGAAATTGCCGACGTCTTGGCCTATCGGCGCATCGGCGACTTCATCATCGACTTTGAACCGTTTATCGCGAGCGCGCTCGAGGGCGATGTGACCGAGTACCATGGCGAGGAATCGCGCCGCACCATTGCGGGCTGCCCCGGGATTTCGCTGGTGGAGGAGGGGAGTAAGGTCACCTACACCAACGCGGCCTCCGAGATTCCCGCGGCTCACATCGAGACGCTCTGCCCCGAGGGCCTGACCTATATCTTTGGCTGCGGCCACGTGGGCGCTGCGACGGCGCGGGTGCTCACGGCGGCGGGCTTTGCCGTCGTGGCTTGCGACGACCGCCCCGGCACGCTGACGCCCGAATGGGTGTCCGGTGTCTACGATCGTCGCTTGGTCGATTACAAGAACCTGAGCAAGCAGTGCCCCATCGGCCCGCGCGACCTGGTGGTCGTCGCCACGGCGGGTCACAAGTCCGATATAGACGTGGTGATTCAGGCCATGCGCGCCAAGCCTGCCTACCTGGGCTGCCTGGGATCGCGCCGCAAGACGGCCTTTGTGCGTGCCCGCCTGGAGCAGGAGGGCTTTACGCAGGACCAGATCGACGAGCTGCACCTGCCGATCGGAGTTGCCATCGAGGCCGAGGACCCCGAGGAGATCGCCATCTCCATCGCCGCCGAGATGATCCACCTGCGCCGCACCAAACTCGTCCCCCGCAAGCGCTAGTCGCATCCCCATATATGAGTTGCGGTGAAATACGGATTGGTTAAGCCTGTTAGGCCGCCAAACAGTCCCTATTTCACCGCTACTGCTTTTTGGGATCCATTTGTGCGGGGGAGTTGTGGAGTTGTGCAGGCAGACGAGGTTTTTCTGGAAATACGCACCCAATGCGCGTATAGTACCGATTGTTTTGTCGGCTCCTGCTGCGTCGAGTCCAAACCGCGAAATGCCATGAGCGGCGCGGATGCAGCCAGGAGGCACGAGGACAACCCACCGTGGCCACGCCCCGTGCTTAAAACCCCAAGAAGGAGTGAACAATGGCAGAAGAGAAGTATGTGCCGCGTCTGAAGACCAAGTACAACAACGAGGTCAAGCAGCAGCTTCAGGACAAGTTCCAGTACGAGAACGTCATGATGATCCCCAAGTTTGAGAAGATCGTCGTGAACATGGGTGTCGGCGAGGCCGCTACCGATTCCAAGGCCATCGACGGTGCCGTGCGCGACCTGCGCGCTATCACCGGCCAGCAGCCGATGATCACCCGTGCCCGCAAGTCCATCGCTACCTTCCGCCTGCGCGCTGGTATGCCGATCGGCTGCAAGGTTACCCTGCGTGGCGACCGTATGTGGGAGTTCTTCGATCGTCTGACCTCCGTCGCAATCCCCCGTATCCGCGACTTCCGCGGCATCTCCGCCAAGAGCTTCGACGGCCGTGGTAACTTCTCCATGGGCGTCACCGAGCAGCTCATCTTCCCCGAGATCGACTTCGACTCCGTCGATCACCAGCGTGGTATGGACATCACTTTCGTGACCACCGCCAATACCGATGAGGAGGCCAAGGCCCTTCTGGACGCCTTCGGTTTCCCGTTCAAGAAATAGGTTCACCTGCCCTATAAGCGCCGTTCCCACAAGGGGGCGGCGCTTGGGGCGAACAATACTCTATGTGAGGAGGATATAAGTGGCTAAGACATCGATGATCGTCAAGTGCAATCGCAAGCAGAAGTTCTCTACTCGTGAGTACACGCGCTGCCAGCGCTGCGGCCGTCCGCACTCTGTGTACCGCAAGTTCGGCCTGTGCCGTGTCTGCTTCCGTGAGCTTGCACTCAAGGGCGAGCTTCCCGGCGTTAAGAAGGCCAGCTGGTAAGTCACTACCAGCGTTTCAAGCATCCGTTTGGAACAGGGAAAACGCGCTAGTTAGGCTTTGCCGTTAAGGGCGGCGAAGAACCAAGAGCACGTGTTCATCAAGAACGAAGGAGAATCTGTATGAACCTTACAGACCCGATCGCAGATATGCTTACGCGCATCCGTAACGCTAACTCTGTGAACAAGGCCACGGTCTCCATGCCGAGCAGCAAGAAGCTCGTCGAGATCGCTCGTGTTCTGCACGAGGAGGGCTACATCGAGGGCTACGATGTCGAGGACACCGTTCCCCAGAAGACTCTGCACATCACGCTTAAGTATGGTCCCAAGAAGGCTAAGGTCATCAACGGCATCCGCCGCATTTCCAAGCCGGGCCTGCGTAAGTACACCGGCGTTGCCGACATGCCCCGCGTCCGCGGTGGCCTTGGTACCGCCATTATTTCCACCAGCCATGGCGTCATGACCGACCGCGATGCTCGCAAGCACAACGTCGGCGGCGAGATCATCGCTTACGTCTGGTAATTCGCTCGGTAGGTAGAAGGAAAGGAGATCACCGTGTCTCGTATCGGTAATAAGCCTGTCCAGATTCCCGCCGGAGTCGAAGTGGCAGTCAACGGCAACAACGTTGTCGTCAAGGGCCCCAAGGGCCAGCTCGAGCTCGATGTCTTTGAGAAGCTCGCTATCAACGTCGAGGACAACGTCCTCACCGTTTCCCGTCCCGACGACGAGCGTGAGACCCGTGCCCGCCACGGCCTCACCCGCGCCCTCATCCACAACATGGTTGTTGGCGTTTCCGAGGGCTTCGAGAAGAAGCTCGAGCTCGCCGGCGTCGGTTACCGCGTGCAGCAGAAGGGCAAGAATCTCGAGTTCTCCCTGGGCTTCTCGCACCCCGTGATCGTCGAGGCTCCCGAGGGCATCACCTTCGAGGTTCCCGACAACACCCACGTGAACGTCAAGGGTATCAACAAGCAGCAGGTCGGTCAGATCGCCGCTGAGATCCGCGGCCATCGTCCTCCCGAGCCTTACAAGGGCAAGGGTATCCACTACGTTGGCGAGCACATCCGCCGCAAGCTGGGTAAGGCCGCCAAGTAGTCGTAACCGACTCACTCGCATAAGACCAGCACCCCGTCAGGTGCTGGCAAGATCAACCTTTTTAGGAGTTTACGTATGAACAAGCATAAGGCGAAGCTGGAAGGCCTCAAGCGTCGTCAGCGTCGTGTTCGCGGCAAGGTCTCGGGTACCGCCGAGCGTCCGCGTCTTCGCGTGACCCGTACTAACGCCAACATCTATGCCCAGATCATCGACGACAGCAAGGGCTCCAGCCTGACGCTCGTCTCTGCCTCGACCCTCGAGGCCGAGTTCAAGGGCACCCACACCTCGAACAAGGAGGCTGCGGAGAAGGTCGGTCAGCTCGTTGGCAAGCGCGCCATCGAGGCCGGCATCACCAAGGTCGCCTTCGATCGCGGTGGCCGTATCTACCATGGCCGCGTCAAGGCCCTCGCCGACGGTGCTCGTGCCGCCGGTCTCGAGTTCTAGGAGGTATGTAGCACATGGCTCGTAATCAGAAGCAGCAGCGCGAGGCCTCCGAGTTCGAGGAGCGCGTCGTTTACATCAACCGCGTGTCGAAGACCGTTAAGGGTGGTCGTCGCATGAGCCTCGTCGCTCTCGTCGTCGTTGGCGACGGCAAGGGCAACGTCGGCGTTGGCATGGGCAAGTCCGCTGAGGTGCCCCTGGCCATCTCCAAGGCGTCTCTCGATGCCAAGAAGAACATGTTCCACGTGCCGGTGACCGATCAGGGCACCATCCCGCACGAGGTTCTCGGCCACTTTGGTGCCGGCCGCATCATCATCAAGCCCGCTGTCGAGGGTACCGGCGTTATCGCCGGCGGCGCTGTGCGCCCCCTCTTCGAGCTTGCTGGCATCAAGAACGTCCTGTCCAAGTCCCTCGGTACCGACAACGGCCTCAACATCATCAAGGCTGCCGTCGAGGGCCTCAAGGAGCTCTCCAGCCCTGAGGACGTCGCGGCTCGCCGTGGCCTGACGGTCTCCGAGATGTTCGTCGGTAAGGAGAACTAAGCATGGCTGACACCATCAAGATCAAGCAGGTCCGCAGCACCAACGGTTGCAAGCAGGATCAGGTCCGTACTGTCCGTGCCCTCGGTCTCCACAGGATCCGCGAGGTTCGCGAGATTGCTGACAACGAGTCCGTCCGCGGCATGATCTTCAAGGTCAAGCACCTTGTCGAGATTGTAGAGGAGTAGCAAATGCAGCTTCACGATCTTACTCCCGCGCCCGGTTCCACCAAGAACCGCAAGCGCGTTGGCCGTGGCAATTCTTCGGGTCACGGCACCACTTCTGGCCGCGGCCAGAAGGGCCAGGGCTCTCGCTCTGGCGGCACCAAGGGTGCCGGCTTCGAGGGTGGCCAGACTCCGCTGGCTATGCGCCTGCCCAAGCTTCCGGGCTTCCGCAACCCCCGTCGTATCGAGTACACCGCCGTCAACGTTGAGCGTCTCGAGCGTAAGTTCGAGGACGGCGCTGTGATCGACGGTGCCGCTCTTAAGGCCGCTCGCATCACCAAGAGCGAGTTCGAGCCCGTCAAGGTGCTCGGCAATGGTGAGCTCACCAAGAAGTTCACGGTCAAGGTCGACAAGGTCAGCGCTTCTGCGCAGGCCAAGATCGAGGCCGCCGGCGGAAAGGTCGAGCTGCCGTGCTAAATGGTCTTAAGAATGCTTTCCGCATCAAAGAACTGCGCGAAAAGATTCTTTTTACCATAGCTATGCTCGTCGTGTACCGCATTGGTGCGCACGTTCCTGTGCCCGGCATTCCCTTCCAGGGGATGCTGGGCCTTTTCTCGACCGGGAGCAACTCGGTCGCCGCAGGTGCTATGGCCCTCCTGAATCTTTTCTCTGGTGGCGCGTTGAGCTATGTCTCGGTGTTCTCCTTGGGCATCATGCCGTACATCACGAGCTCGATTATCCTCCAGATGCTCCAGGCCGTCGTGCCTTCCCTGCATGAGCTTGCCCGCGAGGGCGAGGTCGGTCAGACCAAGATTACGCAGTATTCGCGTTACCTCACCTTGGCTCTGGCTATCCTCAACTCCGTGGGTTACCTCTTCCTCTTTAAGAGCTTCGGCATCAGCTTTAATGGCGCCGGCGCTCCCGAGATCATCTTCGACCTCATGATCGTCGGCACGCTCACCGCGGGCGCCATGCTGATCATGTGGATTGGTGAGCTCATCACCCAGCGCGGTATCGGCAATGGCATGTCGCTGATCATCTTCGCGAACATCATGGCCGGTCTTCCGCAGGCGATTTTCTCCAGCACCGAGGGTAACGCCGGTGGCATCATCACCATGGTGATCATCTGCGCCATCATCCTGCTGGTCATCCCGCTGATTGTTTTCCTTGAGCGCGGCCAGCGCCGCATTCCGGTCTCTTATGCCAAGCGCGTCGTGGGCCGTCGCATGATGGGTGGCCAGACCACCTACCTGCCCATCAAGGTCAACACCGCGGGTGTCGTGCCGATTATCTTCGCTTCGGCGCTGCTGTACTTCCCGGCCCAGATTGCCGTGTTCTTCCCCGGTATCGGCTGGATTCAGGCAGTTGCCTCCGCGCTTTCGACCGGTTGGCTCAACTGGGTGCTTAACGTTGTCCTCATCGTGTTCTTCGCGTACTTCTACACCTCCATGGTGTTCAACCCCGATGACACGGCCGACAACCTTAAGAAGCAGGGCGGCTTTATTCCGGGCGTCCGTCCGGGTAGGGCTACCGCGGCCTACATCAAGAACGCGCTCAACAAGATCACGCTTCCTAGCGCTGTCTTCTTGGCGCTCATCGCCATCGTGCCTTCGATCATTTTCTCCTTCACGGGTAACCAGCTGATTCAGGCATTTGGCGGCACGTCCATCCTCATCATGGTCGGCGTCGTGCTCGACACGGTCGACAAGCTCGAAGGCCAGATTAAGATGTATGATTACGATGGATTCTTTAAATAGGCTAGAGGAGGATTGCTCATGAACCTCGTATTGCTCGGAGCTCCGGGTGCCGGTAAGGGCACCGTCGCACAGGAGCTCGTCGCCGAGTTTGGCGTCGCTCACATTTCCACGGGCGACCTGCTGCGTGCTGCTGTCAAGGGCGGCACCGAGCTTGGTATTCAGGCTAAGAAGTACATGGACGCTGGCGAGCTCGTTCCCGACCAGCTCGTGATCGACCTTGTCAAGGAGCGCCTTGCCGCCGATGACGCCCAGCAGGGTTTCATTCTCGATGGCTTCCCGCGCAACACCGCCCAGGCTGTGACGCTCGATTCCGAGCTCTCCGCCATGGGTCGCGAGATCGACTGCGCCCTTCTGGTCGACGTGGCCCCCGAGGTCATCATCGACCGTCTGTCTTCGCGTCGCACCTGCCGCGCCTGCGGTTACACCGGCACCGCTGCCGATGCTACCTGCCCCAAGTGTGGTGGCGAGATGTATCAGCGCGACGACGACAAGCCCGAGACCATCAAGAACCGTCTCGACGTCTACGAGAAGTCCACGAGCCCGCTCGTCGACTACTATCGTGGCCAGGGTCTGCTCAAGTCGGTCAACGGTGACCAGGCTCGCGAGACCGTGTACGGGGATGTCAAAGAGGCTCTCGGTCTATGATCAAGATTAAGTCTGCAACGCAAATCGAGCAGATGAAGAAGGCAGGAGCGCTATCTAAGATGGCGCTCCGCCACGTTGGAGCCATGGTTCGCCCTGGTGTTTCGACCTTTGAGCTTGATCAGCTTGCGGAGCAGATTATTCGTATGCATGGTGGCACCCCGGCCTTTAAGGGTTACGGCGGGTTCCCCGGTACCATTTGCGCATCGATCAACGATGCCGTGGTCCACGGTATTCCCAATCCCGACATGATCCTGCGCGATGGCGATATCATCTCCATCGATACGGGTGCCGTTGTCGACGGTTGGGTCGGCGATAACGCTTGGACGTTTTTCGTCGGTACCCCCACGCCCGAGGCCAAGGCCCTGTGCGAGGTTACGCGCGATTGCCTTAAGGCTGCCATCGAGCAGGCTGTCCCCGGTAACCATATCGGGGACGTCGGTTATGCCGTTCAGTCCCTCGCCGAGTCTCACGGTTACGGCGTGCTTCGTGACTATGTGGGCCATGGCATTGGCCGCGTGATGCACGAGGACCCCAACGTTCCTAACTATGGAAAGAAGGGGAGGGGCGTTCGCCTCCAGGCCGGCATGGTCATTGCCATCGAGCCGATGGTTACGATGGGTTCCAACCATGTGAGCACGGGCTCCGACGGTTGGATTGTTACGACCAACGACCACCTGCCCGCCGCGCACTACGAGAACACCGTCGCCATTACCAATGACGGTCCGGTGATCCTCACCACGGATGCCCAAGGTGCTTGGTGTTCCTTGCAGGGCGGTGAAATGTAGGGCTTGCGTCAAATGCACGCCTTAACATTTCAAATGTAACAAGTTCCGCTTAGATGTGGAGCCATTACGAAGATATTACGATACGTGCATGCGTATTGTAGAATACTCAATCGCTGTCGTTTTCTAGAGAAAGATGATTGCTTGTGAAGAAGGAAGACGCAATTGAGCTCGAGGGTACGGTAAAGGAACCGCTGCCCAACGCCATGTTTAAGGTCGAGCTCGAGAACGGTCATTCGGTTCTGTGCAACATTTCTGGCAAGATCCGAATGAATTACATCCGTATTCTCCCCGGTGACAGGGTTGTCGTGGAGCTTTCCCCGTACGACCTGACCCGCGGCCGCATCACCTATCGCTACAAATAGCGGCACGCATACACGCACTCCATTTCCGGCTGCAGGCTTAGCTCAACCTACGGTCGGATTGTGTGTGAAGACCAGCCATAGTTTTAAACGCCTGCGGCTGGGCGAGTAGATAGTAGGGAAGTAGTTTGAGCGCTACCGAAAGGAAGAACGATGAAGGTACGTCCTTCGGTCAAGAAGATGTGCGATAAGTGCAAAATCATTAGGCGCCATGGCAAGGTCCTCGTCATTTGCGAGAACCCCCGTCATAAGCAGCGTCAGGGTTAAGAGAGGAGACTACGTTGGCCCGTATTAATGGTGTCGACCTCCCGCGTGAGAAGCGCGTTGAGATCGGTCTGACCTACATTTACGGCATCGGCCGCACCACTGCGACGAAGATCTGCGTCGAGTGCAACGTTAACGTGGATACGCGTGTTAAGGACCTCACCGAGGATGAGGTTAACGCCATCCGTGATTATATCGATAAGAACCAGATCATGGTTGAGGGCGACCTCCGCCGTGAGCGCAACCAGAACGTCAAGCGCCTTATGGACATCGGCTGCAACCGCGGCCTTCGTCACCGCAAGGGCCTCCCGGTCCGCGGCCAGCGCACCCACACTAACGCTCGTACCCGCAAGGGCCCGAAGCGTCAGATCGGTGCTAAGAAGAAGAAATAAGGAGCGCTAGATAGATGGCTACTGCTAAGAAGAACGTTCGCGCTGCCCGTCTGAAGCGCGCGGACCGTAAGAACATTTCCGTGGGCCAGGCTCACATCCGTTCTACGTTCAACAACACGATCGTTTCGATCACCGATCCCCAGGGCAACGTCATTTCCTGGAAGTCGGCTGGCCAGGTGGGCTTCAAGGGCTCCCGTAAGTCCACGCCGTTCGCTGCCCAGATGGCTGCCGAGGCTGCTGCCAAGCAGGCCATGGAGCACGGTATGAAGAAGGTTTCCGTCTTCGTCAAGGGCCCCGGCTCCGGTCGTGAGACCGCCATCCGCTCCCTCCAGGCTGCTGGCCTCGAGGTCTCGAGCATCCAGGACAAGACCCCCATTCCGCACAACGGCTGCCGCCCCAAGAAGCGTCGCCGCGTGTAACTGAAAGGATCGTATCAATATGGCAATCGACAGGACTCCTGTTCTTAAGCGCTGCCGTCAGCTCGGGATCGATCCCGCTGAGCTCGGTTACAGCAGCAAGAAGGAATCTATCCGTCAGCCCAAGCGCCGTCGCAAGGAATCTGAGTACGGCATGCAGCTGCGCGAGAAGCAGAAGGTCAAGTTCATCTATGGCGTTCTGGAGAAGCAGTTCCACGGCTACTTCAACAAGGCCCGTAAGATGAACGGCGTCACCGGTGAGAACCTCATGATCATCCTTGAGTCTCGCCTCGACAACGTCGTCTTCCGTCTTGGCTTCGCCCGCACCCGCAAAGAGGCTCGTCAGTCCGTCCGTCACGGTCACTTCACCGTGAACGGCAAGCGCGTGGATATTCCGTCCTACCGCGTCAAGGCCGGCGACGTCGTCGCTGTCGGCGAGAAGTTCCGTGACCTCCTCCCCATCAAGGAGGCTCTGATTTCCTCCGAGCGCTTTGAGGTCCCTGGCTGGCTCGAGGTCGATATCGAGAAGCTGTCTGGTAACGTGCTCGCTCTGCCGACGCGTGAGCAGATCAGCGGTGATATCAACGAGCAGCTCATCGTCGAGCTCTACTCTAAGTAGTCCATCCGGGCTGCTGAGGCTGGAGGTAATACATGTCAGAATTCATTAGGCCTCAGGTTCAGGTCGAAGAGATCAACGAGACGTCTGCTCGTGTCTCCGTCGAGCCGCTCGAGCGTGGCTACGGCGATACGCTGGGTAACTCCCTTCGTCGCGTTCTTCTGTCCTCGCTCGAGGGTGCCGCCGTCGAGGCTATTCAGATCGATGGTGCGCAGCACGAGTTCATGACCATCCCTAACATGGTCGAGGATGTCACCGACATCGTCCTGAATGTCAAGGGTCTTGTCTTCAGGGCTCTCGGCACGACCGACGAGGCGACCGCCACCATCTCGGTTGACGGCCCCTGCGAGGTCACCGGTGCGGACTTCTTTATTCCGTCCGAGTTTGAGCTGGTCAACCCCGAGCAGCACATCGCTACGCTCACCGAGGGTGGCCATCTCACCATGAGCATGCGCATCGGCTATGGCCGCGGCTATGTCTCTGGCGAGGCTAACAAGCGCGACAACGATCCCATCGGTGTGATCCACGTCGACTCGCTGTACTCGCCGGTTTCCCGTTGCGCCAAGCTCGTTGAGGCTTGCCGTGTCGGTCAGCACACCGACTACGACCGCCTTGTCCTCGAGATCGAGACCAACGGCTCCATCGTTCCGCGCGACGCCGTGGTCCAGGCTGCCAATATCATCAACCAGCATATGGCTGCCTTTATGAACCTTGCCGAGACCCCCGAGGTCGAGGAGGAGGCTTCGATCTTCGCTCCCGAGGTCACCAACGACAACGCCGAGCTGGACAAGCAGATCGAGGATCTGGACCTTTCCGTCCGTTCCTACAACTGCCTTAAGCGCGCCAGCATTCACTCGGTCCGTCAGCTCGTTGAGTTCTCGGAGAACGATCTGCTTAACATCCGTAACTTCGGTGTTAAGTCGATCGAGGAAGTGAAGGACAAGCTTGAGTCCATGGGCCTGAGCCTGAAGGCTTAATGCTTCGCATATTTGAGGAGAAACTAGACCATGCGTCACAACGTTAAGAAGGGCCTGAAGCTCGGCACCGATGCGAGCCACACCAAGGCCATGAAGAAGAGCCTGGCCAAGGCCCTCTTCGAGAACGACCGCATCAAGACCACCGAGACCCGCGCTAAGGCGCTGCGTTCGGTCGTCGATCCGATCATCACCTGGGCCAAGAAGGGCGACCTGCACTCTCGTCGTCTGGCCATCGCCAAGCTCGGCGATAAGCAGCTCGTTGCCGAGATCTTCGACAAGGCTGCCCAGGGCATGTGGCAGGACCGCAACGGCGGTTACACCCGCATCATGAAGCTCGGCAACCGTAAGGGCGACAACGCTCCTATCGTTATCATGGAGCTCGTCACCGAGCCTTGCACGCCTAAGGCCAAGAAGGCTGCTCCGGCCCCCAAGAAGGCCGCTGCTCCCAAGAAGGTCGAGGCCGTCGAGGAGGCTCCTGCTGAGGAGACCGCTGAGTAGACAATCCGTCTGCATAGGCTATATTCGAGGGGTACGTTCGCGTACCCCTCTTTTTTTGTCGCGATACCGTTGATTGTTTGTTGGGAGCGCCCATGACCGCGCCGTCTGATTTCAATTCGATTCCTGAGCTCGATGCCACGCTTGTATTCTGTGTTGCCTATGATGGCTCGTCCTATAGCGGATTTGCCGAGCAGCCGGGCCAGACGACCGTTGCGGGCGAGTTGCGCCGCGCTATCGAGACGCTGCTGCGCCGCCCGATCGATCTGACGTGTGCGGGTCGTACCGATGCCGGCGTGCATGCGGTGGCCCAGTACATTAGCGTGCCCGTAACGGACGCTGAGCTTGCGTGTACGCGCCGTAGGTGGCTGCGGGCCATGGATGCCCTGCTGCCCAAAGATATCGCCATCAACGAGGTCTACAAGGCTCGTAAGGGCTTTTCTGCGCGCTTTGACGCGCGCTCTCGCACTTACACCTATCGCATTGCCGATCGTGATGCGCGGCCCGTGCTGTCACGCGGTGCTGTGTGGTGGCATCGCTATCCCCTCGACGTCGATGCGATGGCGGCCGCCTGCCCTGCGCTTTTGGGCGAGCAGGACTTTAAGAGCTTTTGCAAGGTTGCCTCTGCTGTGGGCAAGCCCACGCACCGCTGCGTGATGCGTGCGGAGTTTGGCCACGAGGTCGCTTTTGGCGAGGATATCCTGACCTTCACTATCGAGGGCAATGCGTTTTTGCACTCGATGGTGCGTACCATTGTAGGAACGCTCGTGGAGATTGGCATGCATCGTCGCGATCCCCAGTGGATGCGCGAGGTTATTGACGCCCGTGACCGAACCGCTGCGGGTCCCACGGCGCCTGCCTGCGGCCTTACGTTTATGGGTGTGGATTACGGCCCCGACGAGCTTGTCGTTCTCGACTAGGGGAGTGCTCGGCGCGTCTGTGCCTTGCACATACTATGTGTGAGCTGCGCGTGTGCAACATCTGTTCTTGGCGTGCAACATGTTAGGCGGCTCGTTGCTTTTATAGCTCGGGTGTACCATGAACGACAGTTTGATTTGGTGCTATCGAGAGGATGGAAAACTTGGTTCGACGTGGCTCGCATCCGCGACTTTCGGTGATCCTTGTGGTAGAAGGTTCGCCCAGCTATGCGATGCGTGCGCTCGAGAGTATCCAGAACCAAGACCTCTACGATTTGCAGATTGTCGTTGTCTGTCGCGATACTGCGCCCGGTGTGCGCCATTCGCTTCAAGTTGCTGCCGACAGGGACATCCATATTGATTTGATTGACGTCGAGGACGCGAAGCACAGCGCTTGTCTTCGTGCCGGTTTTGCTGCCTCGCGCGGCTCTCAAATCATCGCTATGAACGCCGATGAGTGGTTTGCTCCGCAGTCCCTTTCCAAGATGGTCGATATCGCGTGCGATACTGCGGCAGACATAGTGTTCCCCACGGTGTCGCTCGACCGCTATGATGCACATCGAGAGCGCCATTCGCGTGTCTTGGATGCTGCCTCTATTGCCATAGAAGACGAGTCTTCCATGGTGACTGGGCTGCCCCAGTTGATTTTGGGCGGCCTAGTCGCTCAGACCTCTGGCGTGATGTATAGCCTTCCGCTGTTTGAGGTATGCCTGTCGCGCGGCAAGGCGTACCGTACGGTTGAGTTTATGGCTTATGCGCTCTCGCTGGCACGATTCGTGTCCGGCTGCGGCGACGCTTGTTTCCACGCGGCGGCACCTAAGCTTACAGATGCCTTTGATCCCACCATGTATGCCAGGATATCCGATGACACTCGAGCGCTCGACGAGCTTGCGGACTCACTCTCGGAAGCAGATAGCGGTGGTCGGCTCAAGCTGGCAAGCCAAAAGTTCTACTTTGCCGGACTGGTCGCCTGCATCGAGAATTTGTGTCTGAGCCCGCATGGGGTGTCGTCAATCGAGCGTTCCGCCCGCATGCGTGATATGCTCGAGGCGCCTCGAACCCGTCAGATGGTCGCCGCGCTCAAGGATAACCATCGGGGACTCGGTCTGTTGTTTGGGCCGATCGCCAGCGCCAAGCCCGCGCGCTGCGTGATGTGTACGCATCTGGCAGCTTTTCTTAACCGGACGGGCGCAAAAACCGCCTAAACGGCTCATTACGAAACAAACTTGCATAGAATTGTTTCGAAATGCGTTCTTATACACAAAAGCCTTCAAATAGCGTTAAACTATTCAATCACTGATTGATTGTCTCCGCCATCTTTTGGAGAGAGGGTTTGTATGGCTAAAAAACGCAATGGGCGCCAGGATGCCATTAGAGATATTGTGCGCAATAAGGATGTCCGCACGCAGCGCGTGCTGGTCGATGAGCTCCGTGCTATGGGCTTTGATTGCACGCAGGCGACTGTCTCTCGCGATATTGCCGATATGGGGCTGCGTAAGCTCCCCGAGGGTATCTATGTTCTGGCAGAGGACCTGCACCTGCAGCGTATGGTTTCCGAGCTCGTAACGGGCGTTCTGCGTACTGATAATCTGGTTATGATCAAGGCTCAGCCTGGCACGGCTTCCGGCATCGCCGCCGCCGTTGATGCGGCAGAGTTACCCGATGTGCTTGGCTCGCTTGCCGGCAACGATACGATTTTGGTTATTGCCCAGACGGCCGAGGACGGCGAGCGTCTCGAGGCGCTGATCAATAAGCTGAGCAATTCTCGCAAGTAGGCGTGCGGGTCGTGCGCTCGGCATTGTGTGCGCTGACATAGTGGCTTGTAAGGGGCATCGACGTTGGTCGGTACCCCTTTTTGTTTGCCGGTATAAAGACCGCCCACCAGGTCGCTTCAAACTAAAAGGCCCCGAGCAGTTCAATAAGCTGCTCGGGGGCCTTGTTGCTAATGGCCGGATGAATTTCTAGCCGACCGTATCGTCAGGCGTGGGCGAGGGGCCGGGAGTGGGCGTAGGCGTGGGCGTAGGCGTGCCGCCATCGCCGCCGGTCGAACCACCAGTGGAGCCGCCCGTCGAGCCACCGGTCGTTCCGGTGCCGCCGGTGGTGTCGCCGCCCGTGGTCTCGGTCGTCGTGGTCGTCGTGGTAGTCGTTGTGGTGGTTTCCTCTTCGTCCTCGTTCTCGTCCTTGTCGTCGTTCTCCGTCTTCTTGGTGTTGTTGGTGCCGTAGAACTTCCAGACGCTGTTGTTCTTGTAGGTGGGCGCCGTTCCGGTCGCAAACTCCTCGCGCTCGGTACCGGTCAGAACGGTGTTCATAAACCGCTTAAAGACAGGCAGGTTGGTGCTGTCGCCCAGCAGGTCCGTGCCGTATTTTTGGATGGGGATCTCACCTGCGGAATAGCCGGTCCACAGGGCGCACGCCAGCTGCGGGGTATAGCCGCAGAACCACAGGTTGGTGGTGTTGTCGGTGGTGCCCGTTTTGCCGGCATAGGGCTGGTTGACGCTCAGGGCGCCAGCAGCACCTGTACCGCTGCCCTGCATGACGCCGGACAGAACATCGGTGACCGCGGCGGCCTCGCCCTCGGTAAGCACCTGTGAGGGATTGTCCGTGTGCTGGTACAGCACCGAACCGGTACGAGAGTCAATCTCGGTGATGGCGATCGGCTGACGATAGTAGCCGCCGTTGGCAAACGTCGCGTAGGCGGCGGCCATCTCGAGCGGCGAGATCGAGCCAGTGCCGAGCGTCATGACGGGAACGTCCTCGATGTTGTCCTTGGCGGGATCGATGCCGAGCTTTTTGACGAGCGAGATGATCTTGCTGTTGCCGAGGGCTTCCGCCACCTGGATGTAGCCGGTGTTGGAGGAGTATGCCGTCGCCTGCTTAAGCGTGATGTTGCCATAGCTATGGTTGGCGTAGTTTTGGACCTCGGTCGTGGTGCCCTTGGCCTTGAGCGGCGAGTTGCAGTTGAGGGTGACGTTGGGGTTCATGCCGTTTTGGATGGCAGTTGCCAGCGTAAAGGCCTTGAAGGTGGAGCCGACGGGACGCTTGGCCGTGGCATGGTTTACGTGGTTCTCGTCGGCGTTGTAGTCGTAGCCGCCCACCATGCACTTGATGTAGCCGGTCTTGGGATCGACGACGACCATGCCCATGTCCAGGCCGTCGAGCGAGAGCGTGTCGAGCTGCTCGCGAACGGCATTCTCTGCCACCTGCTGCATCGTGGGGTCGATGGTGGTCTTGACGGTCAGGCCGCCCTTAAAGAGCACGTCGGTCGAGAACTCCTGCTCCAGCAGCTGCTTAACATAGGCGACAAAGTAGGGCTGCGAGTATACATCGACGCCGCTGCCCGAGATTTCGGTCACGTTGAGGGTGATGGGCTCGGCCTGTGCGGCATCGTGCTCCTCCTGCGTAATGTGGCCCAGACGCAACATGTTGTCGAGGACCTTGTTGCGACGGGACAGCGCCAGGTCGGGGTTGACCGTGGGGTCGTACTGCGAGGGCGAGTTGGGAAGGCCGATGAGCAGCGCGGCCTCGCTCAGGGTGAGGTCGGCGGCG